>QOQI01000002.1 GCA_003332035.1 Paracoccaceae bacterium | reverse complement strand
ACTATTAACCAAGTCTCTGCAAGCCCAACACTAAAAAATGAAATTAAAATTGTAGCTAACACAGCCAAAATAGAGCCTATCCAGGTGAACATGAAGAGCGGCTGATTGTTTTGTATTACGGCGTCTGTCACCTGAAATGCTTTTAGAAAGTCTTTATCATTTAGGTTAGACAAGCCAGGCATTACAACAATTGAATAGGTAAAAATGAAACCGCTAACCAAACTGCAAAGTGTGACGGAAGAGATTAGTGAGATGCCCAATAAATCCATTTAGTGTTTAGCCTTAAAATCCATTATTAATTATTAAGTCCACATTTTTTATCTAGATTACTCATTCTCCGCAACTTACTTATGCTTGCTTTGAAGTTATGCATTTACAGTCTCCAAGGCCTGAAGCCTTTCTTCTATCTAGATAAGCGAAAGGCCGTAAGTAAAAAAGCAATGGAAATCATTCAATCCTTGAATTCAAACTGAAAGACTTCGCTTATTTCTTTATCGAATACCCGAGCGATTAAAAAAGCCAGTTCAAGTGTAGGATAATATTTTGACTTCTCAATTGTGGCGATAGTCTGCCGGGTTACTCCCACTTTGCTTGCAAGCGTGATTTGGGACATTTCGTCTGAAATAAAGCGTAGATGTCGGATGTTATTTGTAATTATAGGTCTGCTGGGCATCTTACACGCTCATGCGATAACGTGCTAATTTTGCTATTTCTCCAATAAGGCCTCCAAATGAGAAGCAAAACATTAACAAAACAAGACAGTCCATAATTTCATATCCAAATTTAAGACCTAAAATAAGTATGACAAAACCTGACCCTACAATAGATAAAGTGATTTTATCACCAGACGATGCAATCGCTTTGTCTCGTTCATCCATTATAAAATTGTAATCGGCTTCGCCAAAGATAAACTTTTCAATTACGGAGAAGATGACAGTGCTCACTACTGTCAAAACAATACCGGCCACAATAGAAATAACTATAACCCAGAAAACAGTTTCAGCCCAAGTTTGGATGGCAGCTGGCCCATCCATCGAACCATTTGAATAGAGTTGTCGTATTTCGAGAATTAGCCAAATGTTGATAGCAGCGCCGACAATAATTTGAAGTATGGTGTTTTTTTCTTCGTGAGACATTGCTAATTTCCTATGTTAAATATTATTACCACCATGTTAAATATATTTAACATTACAAAAAGTCAATATTTAGATTTTAAATACTTATAATTTGAAAAAATGTAGAGTTTCGTCTTTTGACGAGCGAAGAGCCAGAAGGTAAGTTAAGTTCAAATCCTGTACGGCTCACTGATAAAATCAATAACTAAGTAGTTAGGTCGCTGCTTGGGTCAAGTATTGTACATTTCTTGCCTACCATCGTAAAAAGACTTCTCAACGCGGCTGGGCCAAAAAATAATGACAGACAAACAACATCGTATTCAAGCACTTACTCATTCGATTGTTACCTATCTCCAGGATCACGGAGTTGGTATGTACGGTGTTGATCTAACGTTGGATAAGCTGAAGGATATGGATCTTTCTGACGAAAAACTCATTGATCTACCTCCCCAAGGGACTCGGCATGATGAGGTTCTAAAGAATGCTATCGCCGGGATTGATGCTCCAGAATTGCGCAATATTAAAATTCACCTGGCAGCCGCAAAAGACGATCTGATATGGCGCGAAGACAACGCCCAATTCTATCCCCCCGGTGCGGATTTGGGAGAGGGATACACAAAGTGCAACCTGCATACTCTGCTCATCGGGCCAGCTGCATGCGGTTATCAGCATCCAGATTTTCGACTTGGCATTTTCATGTTGGGTCCACGGACGCTGTACAGGGACCACAAACATGACGCGCCAGAGCTCTATTTAAACCTGTCAAAAAGATCAGGGTGGCGTTTTGGCACTCCCGATTGGCAGGATTACCCGGCTGGATCATTTATTTGGAATGCGGCGGGCAGACCCCATGCTACCCGGGTATATGAGCGGCCCTTCCTCTCGGTTTTTGTATGGCTCGAAAACGTGAATTCACCCTGCAATGTAATCCATTTCGACGACTGGGCAGAGGTCGAACAGGATCTTGCCAAACAGCCTAATTGAGGTTTCCAAAATTGATTTCGATTATAATCTCATGAGGGCTGATGAGCAAAATCAATCCCAGGTTACAATTTCTGAAAGGTCAGGTCGAGGCCGCTCAGATGGTGCAATTGTTTCTGTACCAAAATAAATTATCCCAGCAACGCGTTCATTTGTTTTAAGTCCGAAGGTTTTTGACACAAACTTTTTGTCATGGGATAGCCATCCCGTAAGCCAATTAGCTCCCCAGCCAGCGGCAAGCCCGGCATTAACAAGGCTCAGGCAAACAGCTCCTGCAGAATATGTTTGCTCAATTTCTGGTATCTTTTCCGAGAGCTTTTGTACTTCGATGACAAGCACACCTAACTCACCTTGTTCAAATTGCTTCACTGCTTTTGCCGTAACGGCCTCATCACAGTTGATTGATTCACAGTATTTTTTAGCAGCGACAGCAATTTTTTCTAACGCTGGCTTCTCCAGAACTTTAAGTCTCCAGGGTTCTAATTTACCATGATCAGGTACACGAGTGCCGGCTTCTAATATTACAGTTAACTCGTCCTTTGACGGGGGTGGGCCAGTTAATGTTTTGGCTGGTCTAGAACGACGGTTTAATAAGAACTCTAAAGCTGCTTCATTTCTTAAAGTCATTTAACATATCCGAAAATTTTATTGATACCGATTTAAACAATTCTTTACTTTTGATCTCAAGATACGAGTTCATTTGTAATTTGTACCAGTTCTGAAGATATGCCAGGCTCTGACATAGCATGCCCAGCTTGAGGCACTATCTTGATTTTGGCATTTGGCCATTTTTCAAACAACTTGAAAGCGCTGGTTGGCGGGCAAATCATATCAAACCTTCCCTGCACGATGTTACCAGGAATATTTTCTATTTTATCCATATTACTCAAAATCGCATCTTTATCATCTAAAAACCCATTATTTATAAAATAGTGATTTTCAAGGCGTGCAAATGTTCGAGCGTAATCCGCTGGTGCACGGGCTGAAATTCCATCAGAAACAATAGATGCAAGGGCATTTTCCCAAGCTGACCAATGCTGACCAAACGCCATTTCTTCTCTGATATTTCCTGAAAAGAGCCGCTTGTTGTAGGCTTTTATGAGGTCTGACTGTTCATCAGTTGGAATTGGATCTTTAAATTTTTTCCATACGTCAGGCCAAAATTGCCCAGCGCCCCCACCATAAAACCACTCTAATTCTGGCGCCGTCATTAAAAAAACTCCACGAAGCAAAAGGTTATTAACGCGCTTTGGAAATTTTTGGGCATATATTAATGCAAGTGTGGCTCCCCAACTTCCACCAAAGACCATCCAATCAGATATATCAAAATTTTCTCGGATTAATTCTATATCTGCTACCAGGTCCCAGGTTGTATTGTTTTTGATTGAAGCTTGTGGTTTAGAACGCCCACATCCACGTTGATCAAAGAGAATGATATGATACTTGGTAGGATCAAAATACCTCCTCATAACTGGGCTACAACCACCTCCAGGTCCACCATGCAAGACGATCACAGTCTTACCCTTAGGATTACCGCATCTCTCAACGTAGACTTCATGGCCCTTCCCTACCTGCAACATCATACTGTCGAAGGGATCGATTGATGGAAATAAAAATTGAGCTGCGCGTTTTTGACCAGAGAATTTATCCATATTTAGATTATATGGTACTTTAGTGGTAAATGACCAGACGGAGTGTCCAATGAAAGCTGTTATTGATACAATAGACCCCAAAGAAGTAGCTAAATTTGAAGCTATGGCTGATGAATGGTGGGATCCTGATGGCAAATTTAAACCATTACATATGCTCAACCCTTGCAGATTAGATTATATTGTAAGTCAAATAGCTTTAGAATTCGATCGAGATATTAAGACCAAGGAACCCTTCAAGGGCTTGAAAATATTGGATATCGGTTGTGGGGGAGGCCTTCTTTGTGAGCCTATGGCTCGCTTAGGTGCTACCGTAGTCGGCGTTGACGCAGCTGAGCGGAATATACCTGTAGCACAAGCACATGCAAATCGTTCTAACCTTTCAATTGATTACAGAGTTGGTACAGCTGAGGAATTAGTGGGGAGTGAGAATAGGTTTGACGTTATTCTAAATATGGAGGTTATAGAACATGTAGCCGACCCGCTTTCCTATCTATCGGCCTGTAGGCAACTTTTGGTAAAGGGCGGACTAATGATTTGTTCGACAATTAATCGAAACCCCAAGAGTTTTGCTATGGCAATTATTGGAGCTGAATATGTGATGCGGTGGCTTCCAAAAGGAACTCACGAATGGTCAAAATTTATCAAGCCAGATGAGCTTTACCAACTGATTTCGAAATCGGGTCTTACGCCTGTTGATAAAAAAGGTTTTGTTTTCAACCCGATAAAATGGTCTTGGGCTCTATCTGATCGAGATCTTAGTGTAAATTATGTAACTGCAAGCCTAAATGAAGATGAAAATTAGGCGGTTTTTTATTAGTCGAAAAGAAGCATATAACCGGCTCCCCTAACTGTTTGTAGGTATCTCGGTTTGCTGGGATTAACTTCTATTTTTCTACGTAATCGGGTTATTTGCACATCAATCGCTCGGTCTTGTGCCAAACTAACTGCTTTGCCCAATGATGTGACTAAGTTTGCGCGTGATATTGGTTCACCTAATGCAGAGGTGAAAATTTTCATAAGTTGACTTTCCGTTGTGGTCAAACGTATTTGGTCTTCTCCTTCCCAAAGTTCGTTGCGTGCTACATCATATTTCAAATTGCCAAAATTCAAAGTCTTTGGCATTATCTGCTCTTCTTTTAAATCTGCCATTCTGCGTAGAATTGCGTTTATTCGAAGTAGTAATTCTTTGGGCTCGAAGGGCTTAGGAAGATAATCATCTGCGCCTGCTTCTAGCCCTTTAATTCTATCCTCGATTTCCCCTCTAGCTGTTAGCAATAAAATTGGTGTATTATTTTTCAAATTTCTAAGTTTGGCGGTAAATGATATGCCGTCTTGCCCAGGCATCATTACGTCAAGAATGATCAGGTCGAATTCTATTGCAGATAATAGCGTTATAGCTTGTTTGGCATTTTCAGCAGTTGATACTAAATAATCACTTTGGATAAGAAATTGCTGCAAAAGAGAACGAATACGCTCGTCATCATCCACAATTAAAAGATGTGGATTCATATCAATTACCTTTTTCTCTTAGCTTTGAGTAAATTTTATTGAGCTCAGGATCCATCATAGCCTCTAAAACTGTTTTAAAACCAGAGACTGCATTGGGGCCGGCGTTTCTAAAAGCTTTGCGCATTCTTTTGCTCTGTGCTGATGATAGCCTTTCTTGCAGTTCATGCCCTTGGTCAGTTAAGTATAGGTGCCTTTCTCTTTTGTCTCGCACACCAATTCTTACCTCAACAAGTGTATCGTCTACCAAAGTTCTTAAAACTCTGTTGAGTGACTGTTTTGTCACTCCTAATATGCTGAGTAAGTTATTAACTGTCGTTCCTGGTGAGCCATTTATAAAGTGTATAGCACGATGGTGAGCACGCCCATATCCGTATTCGTGTAAGATTCTATCAGGGTCAGCAGTAAAACCGCGATAGGCAAAAAACATGGCCTCAATACCTTGTCGTAATTGGCTGTCTGTGAGGTAAAGAAGTGACTCACCAGTGATGTTACTTGAGTTGGTCATATAGGTTCTCCAAAGTACCCTCATAATAAGTCAGTCTTATTGACATTGTAAGTATCAAATGCTACCTGATCTGACATTTTACGAAATTTTATGTCCGGTTCGGGCTTAATTTTGTAATTTTTGCAAATAGTTTGTGATTTGAAAGGATTGACTATGTCTGGTGGCTACGATGATCGGGATGGTAAAATTTGGTTAGACGGAGACTTCGTTGATTGGAGAGATGCTAATGTTCATGTCCTGACCCACGCCATGCATTATGCAAGTTCAGTATTTGAGGGTGAACGTGCTTACAATGGTAAAATATTTAAAAGCGTGAAGCATTCTGAAAGATTTAAGAAGTCGGCCAATTTAATTGATTTTGAAATTCCTTATACCGTCGAAGAAATAGAAAAGGCTAAATATCAAGCATTAGAAAAAAACGGCCTCTCGGATGCTTACGTTAGGGCTTTTGCTTGGCGCGGCGCAGGCGAGGATATGGGAGTGGCTTCATCGCGAAACCCGGTTCGAGTTGCTGTGGCGGTTTGGTCCTGGGGAAATTACTACGGTGACGCGAAATTTAAAGGAGCCAAATTAGACATAGCAAAGTGGAGGAGGCCAGATCCAGCAACTGCGCCATCTCAAGCAAAAGCTGCAGGCCTTTATATGATTGCAACGATGTCTAAACATGCAGCCGAAGACAAGGGTTGTTCAGATGCTATGATGTTTGACTATAGAGGATACGTGGCTGAGGCAACTGGGGCAAATATGTTTTTTGTAAAAGATGGAGCCGTCCATACTCCTAAGCCTGACGCGTTTTTAAATGGGATCACCCGCCAAACAGTAATCGATCTCTTGAAGGAAAAGGGGATCTCGGTAATTGAGAGACATATTATGCCTGACGAATTGGAGGGTTTTGAACAGTGCTGGCTTACTGGAACAGCTGCCGAGGTGACCCCTGTTGGTCAGATTGGTGACTATACTTTTGAAGTAGGGCAGTTAACTAAAGAGATATCGGATAGTTACGATAAATTGGTTAGGACTTAAAAAAGTGTCTCTAAAAATTGTAACTAACGCCCACGTTAATAGCATTTGTTAAGAGTTTAGTATTTAAACTGCCACCATTTCTCAAAGAAACTTTGTTGTCTGATGCTGTGAATTGATACTCGGTGAAAATTGAAAACTTGTCGTTTAATTTTCGTGATAAACCTACAGCCCCTCGCACTGCAGGTCCAGAATACTGATATTCAAATGTGTGCAGGCCTCCTGAAGGTAAAGCATCTACATGAGGAATAGCGATACCAAGCCCGACGAGAGAATAGGTATTAAACTCACCTAACTCCCAACGCTTATTAATATTTAAAGTTATGATATTGTGGCCATCCGTGAATTCTAGCCGATCAAATCCTGCACTTTGTAGGGCTTTGTTGGGTGCGTAAGCTTTTGTGTGTGTGAATTCTGCGCCATAACTTAATTTATCGCTGCGCCAAAATGTTGTACGGATACCGTAATAGATAGGAGCATCGAACGACTTTCCTTCCCATCCAACTAATTCACTATACTGAGCACCACTGGTGCTATGCTTGCCTGTTATTCGGCTATGTGGGGATGATTGAAGACCCCCGTAGATGCTAACCTCAATAGATTGTGCATATACAAATTTGGTCGCAGATATGGTGAAAATAAAAAGAAAAATATAACAAAAGCGGGTCATAGACATGATCCTACCAGACTAATCGGCGATATCAAACCAATTGGTCCTTCCAATAAATGTTTTATAACCGCGACACATTAGCACTGGGTACAATAAATTTGGTATTAAATTGACTGAGAACTGGACTAACTTTGTCCTTAGGGCTACATAACCCTCCATAATCAAGAATCTCAATAAAATAACTTCGTTTTAGTAATTGTATTGAAAAAGTTTTGGAGCTTTGTTGTGGCAAAAATTGAAGAAGATGAAGGTACGCGACGGGACTTTCTGTTTTATGCAACTGGTGGAGTGGCTGCCGTAGGAACTGGGGCTGCTGTATGGCCCCTTATCAATCAGATGAATCCATCTGCGGATGTAAAAGCTTTAGCCTCAATTAGGGTAGACATATCCGACGTAGAACCAGGTACACAACTGACGGTCAAATGGCTAGGTAAGCCCGTTTTCATTCGCCGACGAACAGAGTCAGAGATAAAAGAGGCAGAAGACGTTAATGTTGAAGAGCTGTTAGATAACTTGGCTCGTAATGATAATATCCCAGAGGCTTCCGCTGATGATCAAAACCGAAGCTTAGATGAAAGTGGTGAGTGGTTGGTAATGATGGGCGTATGTACACACCTGGGATGTGTTCCATTAGGCGATGGTGCCGGTGAATTTAACGGATGGTTTTGCCCTTGTCATGGTTCTCACTATGATACCTCAGGGAGAATAAGAAAAGGCCCAGCACCAGAGAATTTAGCGGTGCCCCAGGCCGTCTTCGTAGACGACACCACGATAAAGTTAGGATAAGGATTTAAAGCAATGGCAGGAATTCCGCACGATCACTATGAACCAGGATCAAAAGGTGAGAAATGGTTACATAGTAGGCTACCTATAGTTGGTTTGCTTTACGATACTATTATGTTGCCAACGCCAAAAAACCTAAATTGGATGTGGATTTGGGGAGCCGTTCTTACATTTTGTTTAGCTCTACAGATCATAACAGGTATAGTCTTAGCGATGCATTATACACCTCACGTAGACGAGGCTTTTGCTAGCGTAGAACATATCATGAGAAACGTTAATGGCGGCCATATGCTTCGCTATCTTCATGCCAATGGCGCATCACTATTTTTCATAGCCGTGTACGCTCATATTTTTCGAGGCCTCTATTATGGATCTTACAAGGCACCTAGAGAGGTCACCTGGATAATTGGAATGCTAATTTATCTCCTTATGATGGCAACAGCATTTATGGGTTACGTTTTGCCATGGGGGCAAATGTCGTTTTGGGGTGCAACAGTTATAACTGGTTTGTTTGGTGCTATCCCATTTATCGGAGACGCGCTTCAAACGCTACTATTGGGTGGACCTGCTGTTGATAATGCTACTCTAAATCGCTTTTTTAGTTTGCATTATTTATTTCCATTTTTGATCGCGGGACTGGTGATTGTACATATTTGGGCTTTCCATACTACTGGCAACAATAATCCAACGGGTGTGGAAGTTCGTCGTGGTTCAAAAGAAGAAGCGGAGAAAGATACGGTTCCCTTTTGGCCTTATTACATTATCAAAGATGTATTCGCACTATCAGTAATTATGGTGATTTTCTTTGCAATTGTTGGGTTCATGCCAAATTATCTTGGTCACCCTGATAACTACATCGAAGCCAATCCTCTAGCCACGCCAGCCCATATTGTTCCTGAATGGTATTTTCTGCCTTTCTACGCGATCCTACGGGCATTTACTGCGGATGTTTGGGTTGTACAGATAGTGAGTTTCTTAACCGGTGGTATAATTGATGCTAAGTTTTTTGGAGTTTTAGCAATGTTTGGAGCTATTCTTGTAATGGCTGTAGCTCCCTGGCTTGATACATCTTCAGTACGCTCAGCTAGATATCGACCGATGTTAAAGCTTTGGTTTGCAATACTAGTGATCGATTTCTTCCTTCTTATGTGGCTTGGTGCAATGCCTGCTGAGGAACCATATGCCTCTCTTTCTTTGATTGCATCAGCCTATTGGTTTGGCTATTTTCTTGTCATATTACCTTTATTGGGCGTTTTAGAAAAACCGACCGTGCAACCTAAAACCATAGAAGACGACTTCAATAACAAGAACGCGAAGTCTGTCGAAATGCCAGCCGAATAGGTTATAAAAAATGAATATAAAATTCCTTAATAGATCTTTGCTGAAATTTAGTGCTGCTTGCGCTCTGGTTGCAAACTCAGCTTTTGCAGCGGGTGGTGGAGATCAGTATGTTAAAGACTTTGATTTTTCCTTCGAAGGTCCTTTGGGATCGTTTGATCAAAACCAACTTCAAAGAGGCTTAAAAGTCTATACTGAGATATGTTCAGCATGCCATGGCTTAAAATATGTTCCAATACGTACGCTAGCTGATGAAGGTGGCTTGGGCTATTCCGAAGAGCAAGTTCGAGCTTATGCCGAAAACTACGAGATATTTGATGCAGAATTGGATGATTATCGTCCAGCGAGGCCGACAGACCATTTCCCAGAGATAGTCGATGCCGGCGCTCCTGACCTTTCTTTGATGGCGAAGGCTAGGGCTGGGTTTCACGGTCCTATGGGAACGGGTATAAATCAGTTTGTAAAAGGGATGGGTGGAGCTGAGTATATAGCATCACTACTAGCTGGATACACTGGGGAAGAAAAAGAAGAGTTTGGTACCGTATTTTATGAAAATACTGCTTATCCCGGTCGCTGGATAGCAATGGCGCCCCCGCTTTACGGTGAAGATGTTGATTTTGACGATGGTCACTCTAACGAGCTTAAGTACGAAGCAATGGATGTTGCCGCGTTTTTAACCTGGGCCGCTGAGCCAAAAATGATGGCAAGAAAACATGTTGGTTTTCGCGCTGTTTTATTTTTAATTCTGTTGTCTGCGTTACTATATGCAACGAATAAAACTTTATGGGCTCCGATAAAAAAGCGGGCTGCCTAGTTATTAGGAATGGTTTAAAATAAACGATTGAGAAATTAGTCGTTGTCAGACAACCCAGCGCCAGCTCCACTCAGCCTGCTCTCATCGGTAGCAGGTGCGTAAGTTTTGTAAGCATATTCGTTCAATATTTTGAACTGTTTTTCGCTGAGGCAGGCACGATATGAGGGTATCTGCTTTACTCCATCTATTATAAGCCCTTGTATATTCCATTCATAGCTATTGAATTTTATAACGGTATCAGGATTTACGTAGACTGAAGCTGCTAAATCAAAAATATTATTTAGTTTATTACTCTTGGGCTGATCTATTTTCTTACAATAGTCTATCCAAAACAAATTATCATTTAAGTAAGCAATCCAAGTGTCAAGCTCATTTACCCCAAAAGACATAAACCAAGCTCCACAAGCGGCAGCATCTTCAGCAACGCCCCAGGGTAAACCTGACCCTACCGCAGCCTTGTTGAGAAGAGTTTCATATTCGTTTAGAGAAAGTTCAATTTCCTTTCTCAAGGTGCCCAAATCCAATTTTCTGGGTCACTTCCAGAGGATAATTCGTTTGGAAACGGGGCACCTTTAAACATATTAATCCTCACCCATCTGTCGGAGCGAGGATCGAAATGACAGGCGCCAAAAAATGATAATTTTGCTCTCAACATATCGATGGGCAACATAGAGCTATCTATTGTATTATCTCGTATTTCCGAAAATGGTAATTCACTACAAGTAAGACAGCGTCTTATAATATGCCTATGTTCAGGGTGTGTCTTTAAAAAATTTGCTACAGAAATTTCTGGTTCAAGTTCGCAGAGGTCTTTATATGCCCTTGCCACATCACGACCTGGTTGAAGCGCTTGTTCATATTCGTTCAATTCTGGCATCTCGTAGCGTTCACCCAAACGTGGTTCTAATTTTTCTTCTGAAGTATACCATGCTCGAGCATCACAGCTTGGATCTAACCAATCAATTTTTAAAGCCCAGCCATAATATTTCTCGATAGTCGATTTTACATTTGAGATAGTCATTTCGCCATCTATTGGAAATAGTATTGCCTCATCACAAGACATTTGATCGCCAAAACTATCTACTAGATGTCCATATGGTTCTAGAACTAGAGAGTTAAGCATCTCTTGACCTTCGAGACTTAGTTCCGTCTCTGACCAATCACACAAAAGTTTCCAAGGGAACTGACTATCAAAATTAAAGTTTTCTAATTTACTTTCTAGTTTTTTGATATCTCGCCCTAACACTAAGTTTTTCTCAATTTGTATAGGATGTTCAGACTGCCAGGCTTTTAAATGTGGTTTTAATCTTGATACCAGATCTAAAAACCTGGAAATTTCAACCCGAGTAGCGGTTTGTACGTTTTTGACCGTTGCGATAGCGTTTTCTTTTGCTTCGAACCAATTATGAATTAATCTAGGATGGTTGACTAGAAATGGCGCCATTCCGAGACCAGTTGAATTCCCTACTCCAAAGGAGCGTCTTATAAAGCTATCGAGTTTAACCGCTTTGTCTGGGTTTTTAATTTTTGCTAAATACTCAATTAAATCCATTACGAATGTTCGGATTAAATACACAGTCATCATTTCTAGTTGAAAAGGGGAGTTTGCCTCCTCACGATTTTCTACAACCCTACGGTCAGCCGAGCCAAATTTTCCTGATCCATATACTGCTGTTGTACGCATCAGATATCCAACATCTCTGACGCGGTCTGAGTCGGGTTGATTGCCATTTGAAAGACAGTCTAAAACATAATCCCACAGTCTAACTGAACGGTTTGCTCGAGATAGGCATAATTCGTTTTGTGTCAGGCGGCCTTCTTCTTGATAGGGCACATGTTTTTCTAGCCTTGCCAGGTCATCAAGCGTGGGCTTCCCATCATAAAGAGTAAATGTAGCATCCCAAGCCGAGGCTATGACGCGATCGCTTCGCATTTCGTCAGGCAAATCATGGGAAAAGCATATTAGTGTATAATCGCGTAACGGCGTGCTGAGCCTGTAGAGTGCTCTGCCTACACCATTAGCATTTATTTCAAACAGATCTCTGTTAAACTTCCAGTTTTCTTTAGAAGCTCTTCTCAAAAACTGTCTTAAAAAAGAAAGTCTAGACTGATGCATTGAGCCCATACGATCCAACCGCATAACTTTCTCAGCGGATCTTTTAAGATCAGAAATTCCTACAATGCGATTAATCGGTCCAACTCCATAGTTTAATAAATTTATTAGAATCTAAGAATAAACAGTGTTTTTTGATTTTCCAAGATCAGTTCATATTATAGATACGTCAAAAAGAAGAAAACTCAACGCTATAGATATATTTCTTAGGAGATAATATGTGTTATTCTCAATAAAAGACCTTGGTGTTAAAATTGGCAAGTTTATTTAAGTGGCATATTGAAGCACGTTACTCAGCTTTAAACGTAAAGCCATGCACTTTCTCAGAGGCTATATCTAAAAATTTTGCAATAGCAACTTTTATTAAAAAGGTTTCTGAAGGCCAGTGCCCACTTATGTTAGATTTTGATGAGGTGGAAACGGATAACTCTCATACTATAGGCGTTTTCAGAACTAAAACTGGTGGAACATCAAAAGAACCTAAATCGGTTTTAAGAACAACCCAGAGCTGGATTAAGTCATTTGAAGTAATCAATTCATTGCAAAAAGAGAAAGAAAACTATCTCATTTTCGGTGATTTAACACATTCTTTGGCACTTTATGGAATGGTTGAGGCTTTATACTTAGGACATAACGTCCACCACGTGCAGAAATTAAGATCCAAAAGTGAAGTAAAGGCATTGGTCAAATTTGAACCAACTTTTATCTATATTACGCCTACACAAATCCGGTTTGTTTCTTCGTTTTTGATAAACTTACCTAGTACTTTACATGTGTTCGTTGGGGGAGGGCGCCTCAATTCTCAAACTAGAGAAATGGCAAAACAAATTTTTCCCAATGCTGTATTGAATTTATTTTATGGATCTAGCGAAACAAGCTTTATAACAATTTCAGATGAGTTTACTCCTGTTGGATCAGTGGGCAAGGCTTTTCCAAATGTTAAAATTAAAGTAGAAGATAGTGGACCTCATGAAAAGCGTATATGGGTAAAATCGGATTACCTATTTTTGAAATATGCTCAAGGATCTAATAAGAATGTAGTTTGGCAAGATGATTGGTTAACTATTGGTGAATACGGGAAGATAGATACGGACGGGTACCTATTTCTGCTTAGTGAAGGCAACTCACGAATAACGATCGCTGATACGACTATGGAAACCTATGAAATTGAAGACAAATTGAAGACAGCTGAGAATGTAATAGATGCTGCTGTTTGGAAAATCGAAAACCAATTAAGTGACTATCGAATAGTAGCCGCCGTAGCAACGAATGGTGAAGTTTACTCTGATAATCTCTATGATGCTTTGAAAGAAATAAACCCAATATTTAGACCTAAGAAAATTTACAAGATTAGTTTGAATGAGTGGCCGTTACTTTCTTCCGGTAAGACAGATCTAAGAGCTTTAAAAAGCCAACACCATGACCAATAAACGTGTTTTTATAGTTGCCGGTAAGCGTAGTGCAGTCGCACCACGTTCTGGAGCGTTTGCATCGCTGACGTATTATGATTTGGCTGCTCAGGTTGTGAGTGATGTTTTAAGTGAGTCAAACATAGATAAGCTCGAAGTAGATGAACTTATAGTTTCGAATGCCTTGGGGGCTGGTGGAAATCCAGCTAGAATGGTTAGCCTTGAAGCAAGACTAGATCTCTCTGTAGGCGGTATATCAATTGATCGGCAGTGTTGCGGAGGATTGGATGCAATAAGTATCGGTTCAGATCTAATCAAAAGTGGCCGCGCGGAAATTATAGTTGCTGGAGGAGTAGAAAGTTACTCGATGCGACCAGTTAGATTACACCCTGAAAATTCAGATCAGGCCGGAGTTCCTTATGATCGGCCAGCTTTTGCTCCAGCTGGATTTAATGATCCTGATTTGGCTGAGGCCACTGCAAAGCTGGCTAAAAAGTTTGGGATCAGTAAGAAAGAACAAGATGATTGGAGTATTAATAGTCATTTGAAAGCATTGAACTCTCAAGAAATTCTTAGATCTGAAATAACTCCAATCTTAAATCAAAAAAATGACTCATTTACTCGAGAGCTTACACAAAAAATTTGCGAAAGAGCGCCCATATTGTCAGACACTATTACTCATGCAAATAGCGCAATAGCGGCTGATGCTGCTGGTTTTGTCGTTTTAGTATCTGAGCAATTTTTAAAAAATAAAATGTGCAAAGCTGTTGAAGTTCTAGGTTCAGCAACCAGTGGAGTTCTTCCTGAAGAGGCACCAATAGCGCCAGCAAAAGCAATAAAAATACTTTTGGCTCAAACAGAAATAAGCTTATCCAAAGTGGCTTTCATTGAGCTTATGGAGGCTTATGCAGCACAAGCGATATTATGTACCCGTATATGTGGTCTTGATTTAGATAAAATAAATATAAGAGGAGGGGCTCTTTCTAGAGGTCATCCAATTGGTGCTTCGGGCGCTATATTGACAGTTCGGTTGTTTCACGAACTTCTTAAAGTACCAGGAATAACTGGAATGGCAGCAATAGCTGCGGCTGGAGGTCTTGGTACAGCTATGTTGCTACAGTCTTAGTTTCTTGCCAAGACACTATTGGGCCTTGCTTTAAATATTGCACTTGTGACGATAGTTGCCAGTATCACCTTTAAAACATCACCGGGTAAGTAAACTGAAACAGCGACGAGTGCCGCGTTTAGAGACATCCCGGCGTTAATCATCATACCAATTAAGCCAGGTATATATAATATGATTATTCCTCCAACTACAGAAGATAGAGAGACAGAAATTTGGATATCTACAGATTTTGTTTTTTCCATTAGCCATCCAGTAGTGTAAGCCGCTATAGGAAATCCAATTATAAAACCTGCAGATGCTCCTGCGAGGAGGCCAATTCCGCCTCTTCCGCCAGCTAATAATGGTAAGCCTACTAACGTCAAAACAACAAAAAATAACGCTGCCATACCGCCTTTTTTGGCACCTAAAATAGTTCCACACAGCATAATACCCAAACTTTGTGCAGTTATTGGCACCCCAGAAGCTAAGGGAAAAGCAGGAACTAATCCAAGCACGGCAATCAGAGCGGCAAATAAAGCTACCAGAACACTTGTTTTTTCCATCAACTTTCTCTCTTTTTTATTCCACCTCTAGCACGAAGAGCTTCTGATACGTGATCGGCATCGTCTAAAATCGATAATGCTAGGGGTACTGAAATTCTCCAAAAACTGCGTTTAGTTGATCTGGCCGATTGCGCAAGCATTAAATTTTTAGCTCGTTGGTTCAATATGGGAATTGATCTAATAAAAAGGCCGATCGTTATAGATACGGCATGGGGGTTGATCCCAAAAACCTTGAGGTAAAGTGAGTACTTCTGAATTGCTAAAATTATATCATGTATTTTGCTGGTCAGTAGAAAAAGGTTTGCGATTAAGAATGCCGAAATCAGGCGAAAAATAAGGGTCATACCTTTATCTAAGTGGTCTAGATACAGATGCCAAAAAGCCAATATGATAACAAAAGGGATAGTAACTTTTAGCTGGAACAATCCTAACCGTAGAAATTTTAACCCACCGACTAAAAAATAGATTAGCAGGAGCAACGAAAATATACTGAACATTACAATTGGATTTTTTATAAAAAATAAAGTTGCAGCGGCAGAGCAGGTGAGAACAATCTTTTTTTCAACAGAAACTTCATCTAGTTTAGTGCGATGCGAAGAAACGTTATTAAACATTAAATATTTTTTTCGTTATAATTATTCATAGCATCTTTATATTTTTTTGTCACAGTTTTTGGTGGGCCGTCAGCTTTAACAACACCTTCGTCCATCCAGATCAATCGTTGATAGTTTTCGAATGTTTCTGGAACATGGGAGACATGAATGATAGTTTGCTTCAGTGAACCTAAGTATCGTTCCAGTTTTCGTTGTGTAGGTATGTCTATTCCAGTAAATGGTTCATCTAAAAGTAAAACCATGGGTTTCATTAATAAAATTGAGAGTAGGCAAACCAAGTGCTTCTGTCCTTGAGACAAAGTAGAAATGGATCGTTCAAACCAATTAACTTTGTCATATTCTTTCAGACATGCGATAACTTTTAAATCAGCCTCATTCCTGTTGAGACCTAATTGAGTTAGGCCAAACCGAAGTTCTTCGCCAACAGTTGGGAAAATGATTTGATGATCTGGGTTTTGAAAAATTATACCCACCTTTCTAATGGCTTCGTTTCTTTTTTTTGCCACTTCGGTTCCGTCTATTAAAACTTTGCCATTATGCAATTCTTGTAATCCAGCTAAAATGCGCAATAGTGTAGTTTTTCCTGAACCGTTACGCCCTATAAATCCCACTCTTTGCTCTTTAATGGATAGATTTAAATTTTCTAAAATTCTCTCTTTTCCATAAAATACAGAGGCTGAGGAAATTTCAATTTCCACTGGTTTATTTTGGCTAACTTCCATTTGTCCATCTTTTTAGAGTGGAAAAAACATCGAATTAAATTTATTACTATATTTAATTAAGTTTGGCGATTTTAGATAACTAGAACCTGCGTGCCAACTTCTGTCATAACGAATAATTCTGCAATATGTTCATTATAAAGACCAATACATCCATTTGATGATCGGCGCCCAATTTTTCGTGTATCGTGAGTTCCATGAATTCGGAAATACGTCCAACTCAGATATAGAGCATGCGTGCCTAAAGGGTTTTCTGGTCCTGGTCCTATAAAATCTGGCCACTCAGGATTTCTTATTTTCATAGCTGGCGTTGGTCTCCAGCTAGGGCCTTCAACCTTTTTAGTAACTTTTGTTCTCCCAGTTTTTATCAAATCATCAGACATTGGAACTGAAGATGGAAACAAACGGTAAATTTGTTCATCAGATGACCAATAGTGTAAAGCTCTGGATGAGATATCGACTAAAATTGCACCTTTTTGTAGGTTTTTAAAGTATGGCTTCCAATTTAAAGCTCTAAAACTAGACACATTATGTCTTATATTTTCTGAGATTTCCTTTTCTATTTCAGTTGTATTGTCTTGGTTGACAGTTGATAGAGCCAGGCTTGGGGTACATAAGGAGGCCCCCGAAACTCTCAAAAAATTACGACGGTTAATTTTAAACATGGGAAAACCTTAATTGTGTTCTGTGTATTTTAATGCAAGAACGTTGCAGGCTCAATTGGAAATATTAAGCTGCTTTGCTGGCACAAAAGGCATAGGTGTGGAACGTAATGTTAAAGATTATAATTTCGATTCTAATTTCAGTTATATTAGTAGGCTGTGCCCCTCAAGAAATACAAATGGCGCCAGATGGGAAACCGGTTCCCAAAATTTATGATATGAGAGCCCAATCAACAGCCCAAATACAATTTCGGATGCTTGATGCTGTTAATGTTTTACGCTCTAGCCGGTCTTTGAATAGTCTGCAGTTAAACGCTCAGCTAAATGCTTCAGCAGCCACACATTCCCGCGATATGTCTGTTCAAAACCGCCCTTGGCACTTTGGTTCAGACGGCTCGTCGCCTTTGGATAGAGCTCGACGTCTAAACTATTCTGGAGAGTTTCTGGGAGAGGTAATTTCTGAAACATTTGAGAACGAACTAGATACTCTTTCTGCATGGATGGGGAATAAAAATACTAGAGCTGTAATTTTAGATCCAAATGCTCTTGATTTAGGTTTCTCGTGGTATCAAGAGCCCAGTGGAAAAATTTGGTGGACACTAGTTATAGGTGGGTAAACCTAAGTATTTATGGCAGGATAAAAATTGGTGTGCCAATATTGACGGCACGATAAATTTCGTCCATTTCGTGATTTCGTATCGCTATACAGCCAAACGTCCAATCGCGCTTCCACCATTTTGGTGACTTATCCCGGCCATGAATAAAGATATCACCTCCAGGTGATTTCCCTAATTTTGCCGCTTCTCTTCTATCGTTTTCGTTGGGGTAAGAAATTCCTAAAGATAGATAATACTGACTGTTGGGGTTCTTACGATCTATGTAATATTTACCTTCTGGCGTTTTGCCATCACCTTCAATTTTTTTATCGCCTTTGGGCGAAAACCCTAGCCCAATACGATACCTGCGTAGTACTTTTTCACCATTAAAAAGATACATTTTTCGGTCTGATTTTTTGACTACAATAGAAGTGATTACCTGGTCGATTTCTGTATTATTATTTGCCCAAGACGATACGGCACTTAAAAAGGTAATGATGACTGTAATCAGGATTAATTTTGTTTTCATTTTATACTTTGACTGCTCTTTTGTGTCCTTATTACCTTAAGTATTTAATTTTCGGCAACAAAATTCTTGATAAAGTTTCTTAAACTTTCTCGCTTGGGCTTAATGTATTAAGTTACTTCGATTTCAAAAAACCACCAGATTGGTGATGCCAAAGTTCTGAGTATAATCCTTCCTTTGATAAAAGGGACTGATGATCTCCATCCTCTACAATTTTGCCATTATCTAGCACAAGTATTCGGTCCATCTGGGCAATCGTTGACAATCTATGAGCGATTGCAATTACTGTCTTCCCATTCATCATATTTTTCAAAGTATCTTGAATTTGGTTTTCAATTTCGCTGTCTAACGCACTCGTAGCCTCGTCTAACAATAGAATAGGAGCATTTTTTAAAATTACTCGCGCTAACGTTATTCGCTGGCGTTGGCCTCCTGACAGTTTAATTCCACGCTCTCCAACGTGGGCATCGTATCCTTTTCGCCCGCTTTCATCCTGCAGATTTAAAATAAAATCATGGGCATGAGCCTTTTTTGCTGCTGCAATGATTTGATTTTCAGTTGCATCGGATTTTCCATAGCAAATGTTTTCACGAATGGACCTATGCAGGAGACTACTATCTTGCTGAACAACGCCAATATTCTCATGTAGACTATCTTGGGTTATTTTTGAAATATCTTGGCTGTCGATACTGATCGCGCCAGCTTCCACATCATAGAAACGGAGAATTAATTTTAACAAAGTAGATTTTCCAGCGCCAGATCTTCCAACTAATCCAACTTTTTCATTTTCTCTAAAAGTCACACTTAACTTATTTAAACCACCCTTTTTAAGCCCGTAGTGATGACTTAAACTTTTTACTTCAATTCTAGCGTTGGTAATTTTTAGGTTTTTTGCACTTTCTTGATCCCTTAATGTAATTGGATCAGCCAAAGTACCCATACCTTCTTCTATGACGCCAAGTTCTCTAAAAAATGAAGATATGGCCCACATTATCCAGCCTGTCATAGCATTTAATCGAATTGCTAGGGCTGCTGCTGCTGCTATGGTCCCAGCAGTAGCTTCCCCAATATACCAGAGATAAAGTGACATGCCTATCAAACTGGTTGTTAATAAACCGTTTAGAATATTCATGCCAAAATCCATTATCGTATATAGGCGCATCTCGCGGGCAAAAGTTTGACGGGTTTTTTCAATTGCTAGTTTTGCATTGCCTAACTCTTGGTTTTGATAAGCGAACAATTTAACTGAATGAATATTAGTATAGGTATCTACGATTTGACCATTTAGACTTGATCGTGCGTCTGAAGATGCTTTGGACGCTGGACTGATATTTCTTATGACCCATGCAATTAAAACAAGGTATAATAAAAACCAGATTGCCATCGGAAGCATAAGTCGAAAGTCTACGCTACTTAACAATAACAATCCGCCAAAAATATAAGCGAGCGAATAGCCCAATGCATCAAATACCTGAAAAACGACTTCTCCTGCAGATCTTGGTGTTTGCATTACCCTGTTGGCAATTCTTCCCGCAAAATCATTCTCGAACCAGCCAATTGATTGTCGCAAAACATGTTTATGCCCTCGCCACCGAAAGAGTGTGGCGACATTAACCATTAGGGTGTTGTTAATTAGTAGGACATCCAAGGCAAAAATAAGTGGTCGAAGTATGAGTATAAAAACAACAGCCCAAATAAAATTATTTGAGAACTTTGTGAAAACGTCTTCTGGATCGCCACTTACGATGTCAATAATCCATCCCAATAAATATATCAGGTAAATTTCACTAGCAGCAGCCAATGTGGCTACCAAGCCAGTTATAATAAAAATACCTAGAAAGGGTTTAGTATAACTTATTAAAAATGAGCGAACGGTATTCGGTGGATTATCTAATTCTTGGTAGTTGGAAAATGGATCTACTAAATTTTCGAAAAAACGGAACATTGTATTTTTTATATCTTTCGTTTTCAAGGTGACGAATTATTTTTTGACTATTTTATTGTAGATAATAAGACCTCTTTACTTAGTCTAAAATCAGACTCAATCCATTTTTGTTCCAAATATGCAAGCATTTTGCCTAATTTTGGACCCGAAAAATATTCTGCTAAGTCAACAGATTTAACTGGGAATTTAGCAACAGACCCCAGTTTTATTCTATGGTAAACATTCTTACTAGGTTCTGTACTGTGTAAGCTCGACCTCACCAGTATACTATCCAAAGCTATTTTCTCGTTATACCGATAAGACAGCTCAGCAGCGTCTTTTTTGCTTATTGCTTCTTCTCTTAAAACTTTATGAGCTTTTGCTAGTTTATTCGAAAATCTTAACTGTGATTTTAAGTTATCTTTTGTGTACGCAGCCAAACGTCTGGTTGTACAAGGGCTAACTTGAAGTCTGTCCTCGAGCTCTTTTAGATTATTAAGACTTTTATAATCATAAGCATCAAAAATTTTTGAACTAATGTCTGCCGTTTCCATAAGAAAAATTGAATATTGCGGGTTAGGCGCTGCAAATAACTTTAAAATTTCATCGCTTTTTCTTTCAGCTGATATTGTATCTAATCCATCTCTTAAATCATTTATTGCGGCAATTTCGATCTCATGGGTTTCATTCTCTCTTCCAAATAATGCCAGAAATCGAAAAAACCTTAATATGCGCAAATAATCTTCTTTTATTCTTGCATGTGGATCTCCTATAAATTTGACGCGTTTGTTGGCTATATCAGCGATCCCATTCAATGGGTCCAAAATTGTTCCATCCTGCTCAGAATATATAGCGTTAATGCTGAAATCACGTCTTTTGGCATCTTCTAAAACAGATCCTGAAAACTTTACTTTTGCTCTTCGTCCATCGGTTTCAATATCTTTTCGAAAAGTCGTTATTTCATAGTTTTGTTTGTCTGCTACTACCGTGACCGTTCCATAATCAATACCTGTAGGTATAGTCTTTAGCCCCGCCTGGCTCATCAGTTCCATAACTCTTTTAGGAGTGGCACTTGTAGAAATATCAATATCTGTAGCTTGAAAGTCAAAAAGAGTATTTCTAACGCAGCCGCCAACAAAGAATGCTTCATACCCTCCGGAAAGCAGTATTTGCATAACTAACTGAGTTGATGGTTTGATAAGCCAGTCAGCCGATATTTTCATCAGTTTAGTGCCTCTGATAAATTCAATAGAATTCTAGCGGTTGCCCCCCAAATATAGTAGGGACCAAATGGAACTATATAGTAGCGTCTTTCTATCCCATTCCATTTTCGAGTTTGTATGGAAAAATTCTTTCTATTTAAAATATGGCCGAATGGTATGGTAAATACCTCATCAACTTCGCCCCACTGCAGTGTTTTCTTAAAAGGTTTTCTAACCAGACCTATATAGGGCTTTATAGTGAAGCCAGTTGCAGTTTTATGTGTTGGAAGGGATGAAATTACCTCGACATGACTTGTCTTAAGACCAATTTCCTCCTCGGCCTCTCGAAGAGCAGTCTCCATAGGGTTACTGTCGCATTCTTCCTTTTTGCCTCCTGGAAAAGCTATTTGTCCTGGATGATTTCTTAAGCTGATTGACCGCTTCGTTAGCAAAATCTCAAGGTCTTCTTTAAAAGTTAAAACGGGGATTAAAACACTTGCCTCAAGAAACTTTAATTTTTGGCTAGATGCCAAATCTTGGTTCAGGTCAAAATCTGAAGAGCAAGAGCCATATTTTGAGAGATTTAAATTAATCTTTTTAATTAATTTACTTTTATGACTGACCATTTTCGCTTGCCTGAAAGCCAACTGTCTTTGGGCTCAAATTATAATGCGCTCCACAAAATTGGCAATCAGCGGTCACGGTTCCCTCTGGTGTAGTCATCTTCTCAATATCTTTGGCAGAGTAAATAGATAAAGATTGCCGAACCCGTTCTTCGCTGCAGGTACAACCAAATTCTACGTTTTGTGGCTCAAAAGCTCTTGGAACTTCTTCGTGAAATAATCTAATGAGTAGATTTTTTGGTTCTACCGCTGGGCCTGTAAGCTCAATTTCTTCAACTGTATCCAATAATATATTTACACGATTCCAATCATCATGTTCGTTACCGGTCAACAAATCTGACGCAACCATAAGCCCGTCTTCACCTGAACCGCCCTCACCTGATACCTCGATTGATGACTTAGGCATATGTTGAACCATTATACCACCTGCACGCCAGTGTTCCGAACGACCCTTTTCTGTTGATTTTCCAAAACTAAGCTTAAATCGTGTTGGAAGTTGTTCTGATTGAGCAAAGTAAGCTTCAGCACACGATGCTAATGATCCGCCTGAAAGTGGAGTAATTCCCTTGTAAGGTTTCATATCTTTACCTTGATCAATTAGGATAGCAAAGTAGCCCTCACCAAGTTGCTCAAAATAGGGTGCCTCACTTAGACGATTTTCATCAAAACTCGCATAGGCTCTTATTTTCGCGGGCTCCCCTTTTTTAGATGGACCATAGTAATCTGTTGCAATCATTCGGACTGCACCTTTTGACTGTATTTGCAAAGATAGTTTCCATCTAAGCTTAATACTTTCGCCAATTATTGCTGTTAATAGCGCCATTTCCGCCACCAACGCTTCTACTACTTTGGGATAGTTATGCTGCTTAAGCACACCGTCAAGAACGCCGTCTAATCGTGCTACCCGGCCCCTTATATCAGATTTATCGAGTTGAAATGGAAGTACTGTATCATCCCAAACTCTAGCTGACGATTTCATGACATGCTTTCTTTAATTACACTAGCGATACGCATACCCTGTCTATATAATGGCTACAAGATAAGTTGAGCGAGAAAATATTATGCGACGTTTTGGAAAAGTTCCAAATTTGGGGAAAAAATATGCTAGGCGTCCGGGCGTTTATGCAATTTTAACCCGAGGCGATCAAATTCTATTGACTTACCAAGAGGAGCCTGATTTTGAATTTCAATTGCCTGGTGGTGGAATAGATAAAGGCGAAAACTCTATTCAAGCTTTGCATCGTGAGGTCTTAGAAGAAACAGGGTGGTTAATCTCAAAGCCTAGGTTTCTAGGCGTATACAAGCGCTTTGTTTATATGCCGGAGTATAAAATGCACGCTGAGAAAATATGCAAAATCTACCATGCTGTTCCTTCGTTAAAAACAAGTAATCTGTTAGAAAAAGGTCATACAGCTCACATTATGCATTCACATTTGGCACTTCGCCTAATACGTGGTGGAGATTTACATTTTTTAGAAAATCATCTTAAAAAAATTTAAACTAGATGGAGTATGTCTAGCGGTTTAGCTGAGCCTCGCTTATCAATAGACTTCTTTTTTAATTTGCGCATACCATCGATCCAGCGATCGTAATCTGCTACTTTTTTACTTAAATATTTTTGAACTCTTGGGTGTGGTAAAATTAAAAATTCTTCGCGGCACATCGCTTCAAAAACTTTTTCAGCCACTACTTCTGGCGATAATAATCCTTCAAGATTTTTGGCATCCTCAGGATTACTAAACCCTAATAGATTGCTGGCCACATACTGTGGACATATAACGGAAGATCTTATGCCCTCATCGCCGTGTGATATTGCTATTCCTTCTGAAAAACTTATCGCAGCCGCTTTACTTGCGCTGTATGGAGCATCACCTATTTGATAAAGGAGGCCTGCGGCGGACGCTGTATTTACAAAATAGCCATATTTACGATCTAACATTCCTGGTAATAATCTTCTGGTAGCATACACGTGCGGCATTACATGTAAGTTCCAGCTTAGTTCCCAAGTTTTATTTGAAGCTGATGCAACGTGATCGGGATCAACAAAAATTGTTCCTGCATTTGAAATGAAACAATGAACTGCACCAAGCGTCTGCTCGGCAAAAGTTATAAAACTATTGATTTGTTCTTCTTGCGTAACATCACATACATATCCAAAGCCGCCAAATTTTTGGGCTATATTGGCAGTCCCTTTATGTTTGTCGGCAATTACGACATTAGCGCCCATATCGGAAAACTTTTCAGATAATGAAAGACCGATACCTTGGGCGCCGCCGGTAATCAAAATCGTTTGATTTTTGAAATTCATTAGATCACAAATTGAGCTAGCGTTTCATCATTTGTAATATCTGAAAACGTAAAGCCTGCGTTCGAAAGTTTATCAAAAAAATCACCAAAATGGTTGGGGTCTTTAGTTTCTATCCCAATAAGGATTGATCCAAAATTACGGGCAGATTTTTTCAAATACTCAAATCTGGTGATATCGTCATCAGGACCTAAAAAATTTAGAAACTCTTTTAGAGCGCCAGGGCGTTGTGGCATTCTGAGTATTAAATATTTTTTAACACCTTTGAAACGTTGTGATCTTTCTTTTACCTCTGGTAACCGCTCAAAATCAAAATTTCCGCCTGTAGTAATACAAACTACAGTTCTGCCGCTTATCGCCTGTCCTAAATCCTGTAAGGCGTCTATAGATAAAGCACCGGCTGGCTCAAGAACAATTCCCTCAACATTGAGCATTTCTAACATTGTAATACAAACCCTATCTTCGGGTGCTCTTAAAACGTTAGCTAAGCCAATTGATTTAAGTGTTTCGAAAGGCTTATTGCCAATTTGACCGACAGCAGCTCCATCTGCAAACGTATCAACTTTATCTAAAGATACAGGCCTACCAGCAATTAATGCAGCCCATAGAGATGCTCCTCCCAAGGGTTCAATCAAAGAATATTGTGCATTATTTTTAAAATAGTTTAGCACGCCCGCAGAAAGTCCGCCCCCTCCCACTGGCATAACAATATGATCAGGACAAAAACCAAGTTGTGCCTCTATTTCAACGGCCACTGATGCTTGGCCTTCAATAACATCGACATCATCGAAAGGTGATAAAAAATGGCCATTGTTTTTTTTGCAAAAATCTTGGGCCGCCTTTAGACAATCATCGAAGTAATCCCCAACTAATTCAATTTGAATAGCATCACCTCCAAAAATCTCAGTTTTTTGAATTTTTTGCTTTGGGGTAGTTACTGGCATAAAAATAGTGCCCTTAACGCCAAAGTGTTTGCACATGTAGGCAACACCTTGAGCATGATTTCCAGCGCTTGCTGCAACAAAAAGCTTATTTTTGTCCTGCTTACGCATCGCATTGAATGCACCCCGTAATTTATATGAACGTACAGGGCTTAAATCTTCACGCTTTAGCCAGATATCAGCACCATAAATTGCAGAAAGATGCTCGTTTTTTTGGAGCGGCGTTCTTTCAAAGACGCCACGCATTATTTTTTCGGCTTCCTTTGCCGCTTCTTTGAAGTGTTCCATAGCGTAGCTTTGCATCAAGTTTGGAAATCTTACAAGCATTCAAAAGATTTAAATACTGCGGTATTTTCTTATATATTAAGAAAATATGTTTGCTTGCCCATTAGGTTAAAAAACGTTATCGCGCTGAACTTAGAAATATAGAGGATTGCACAATGTCCAAACCTAAAAAAGTTGTCTTAGCCTATTCAGGTGGTCTAGATACATCGATTATCTTAAAATGGCTCCAAAGTGAATATGGCTGCGAGGTTTTAACTTTTACAGCTGATCTAGGCCAGGGTGAAGAGTTAGAGCCAGCCAGGAAAAAAGCTGAGCTGCTTGGCATCAAACCTCAAAACATTTTTATTGAGGATGTTCGTGAAGAGTTTGTAAAAGATTTTGTTTTTCCAATGTTTCGCGCCAATGCTGTGTATGAAGGCCAATACCTTTTAGGAACGTCAATTGCCCGACCTTTAATTTCTAAGAGGCTAGTAGAAATTGCTTCAGAAACTGGAGCTGACGCTATTGCACACGGAGCAACTGGAAAGGGTAATGATCAAGTTCGATTTGAGTTGTCAGCCTATGCTTTGGATCCAAACATCAAGGTAATAGCACCATGGAGGGAATGGAATTTGAGTAGCCGAACAAAGCTGCTTGCGTTTGCAGAGGAACACCAAATACCAATTGCAAAAGACAAGAAAGGTGAAGCTCCCTTTTCTGTTGATGCCAATTTGCTTCATACCTCGTCCGAGGGAAAAGTTTTGGAAGATCCTGCTGAAATTGCTCCAGAATATGTTTTCCAACGTACGGTTAATCCAGAAGACGCACCGGATGAGCCTGAGATAATTGAAGTAGATTTTAACAAGGGCGACGCTGTAGCAATAAATGGAAATAAAATGTCGCCAGCTACGATATTAGCTTCTTTGAATGATTACGGTCATAAGCATGGAATAGGACGGTTAGATTTTGTAGAGAACAGGTTTGTTGGCATGAAATCTCGCGGTATATATGAAACTCCTGGCGGGGAGATTTTGCTAGAAGCACATCGAGGAATTGAACAAATAACCCTTGATAGTGGAGCAGGGCATCTTAAAGATAGCCTTATGCCCAAATATTCTGAATTAATTTATAATGGCTTTTGGTATTCACCGGAGCGCGAGATGCTTCAGGCCGCAATAGATTTATCACAAGAATTTGTGTCGGGAACAGTAAGGTTAAAACTTTTCAAGGGATCTGTCCGTACGATCGGAAGATGGTCACATAACTCTTTATACTCTGAGGAGCATGTTACTTTTGAAGATGATGCAGGAGCTTATGATCAAAAAGACGCTGCAGGATTCATTCAGTTGAATGCTCTTCGGCTGAAGTTGCTGTCAGCTCGAAATGCACGCGGCAAGACGAGCTAAAAGTTAAATTTATCTATTCAGATTTATTGGGTTTGATTTTTTTTGATTTTCGTTCTTTCTCTGTGGCGGATTTAAGTTGACCACAAGCAGCCATGATATCCTCGCCCCTAGGCGTCCGTATTGGACTGGCGTAACCAGCTCTGTAAATTATATCTGCAAACGATTTTATTTGTTCCCAATCGGACCTTTCAAATGGCGATCCAGGCCATTCATTAAAGGGTATTAAATTTATTTTGGCAGGTATTCCTTTAATTAATTTTACTAATCGGTGAGCGTCTTCATCAGAGTCGTTAACGTTTTTAAGCATTACATATTCGAATGTTATTCTTTCTGAGTTTGAGACTTTTGGATAGTTTTTGAGAGTTTCTAACAAATTAGAAATATTCCACTTTTTGTTTATTGGAACTAGTTTATCGCGAATTTCATCAGTTGTGGCGTGAAAAGAAATAGCTAATTGGCACCCAATCTCTTCAGCTGTTTTGGCAATTTCTGGAACAACGCCAGATGTTGAGAGCGTAATTCTTCTTCTTGATAAGGCAACTCCGTCAGGGTCCATTGCTATTTTCATAGCATCACGAACATTATTAAAATTATAAAGAGGTTCTCCCATGCCCATTAAAACTACATTGGAGAGCAGTCGGGGTTTAGGTTTGGGAGCTTCTTGACTTGGCCATTCGCCCAAGTCATCGCGGGCTACTAAAATTTGCCCCACAATCTCACTAGAAGTTAAATTTCTGACAAGTCTTTGTGTGCCTGTGTGGCAAAACGAGCAGGTTAAAGTGCACCCAACCTGGGAACTTATGCAGAGAGTTCCCCTATTTTCTTCAGGGATATAAACCGTTTCTATTTCATGCCCACCATCTATCCGCATTAAGTATTTGCGCGTTCCGTCTTGGGAAATATTTTTTGAGATTATTTCCGGAACTGAAATCAGAAAGTTTTTTTCAAGAGCTTCACGATAAGGTTTGGCAAGGTTTGTCATTTTGCTGAAGTCACGCTCGCCCTTCTCATATATCCATTGCCATATCTGCCCAACACGCATGTTCGCTTGTTTTTCCGGAGTGCCGTTCTCTATCAGAGCCTCTCGCAAAGAAGATCTAGTAAGACCAACTATATTTAAGGGTCCTTCAGGAACCTTTCTCGGAACTGTTACAAAATTTTGTGTTAAGATTTTTGATGTTTGAGTTACTTCAGTCAAAATAGCTCCCAGTCAAAATTTTTATTTGCAAGTTAATAGTTGGCTAATTGATCAGTAGTGTTGAGATTATTTACAGCGTTTTTCTGCATCCTCAACAGCTGCCGTAAAGCCCAGTAAAGAAAAAGTATCTTGTGTTTTTGTACCACGCGAGGAACTTGCTGATAAAATAGCCTTGGCACCCTTTTTCATTGCTTTGATGATCTTAACGTCGTCTTCATCAGAGCGGGCCCAAGCCCATTCACCTTCAGTAAAAAGGGCAAAGTTTGTTCCATCTACATTTAATGTTACGTTTGAGCCATCGGCAAAAGGATATCCACCAGTAAATGTTAACTGGCCATTAACTTTACTTGCTGGCCGGAAATTTACGAATAGAAGGATATCGCCTCTTTTTACGCTGACAATGCGTCCATCTCTTGTATTGATTGTTTCTTTGGGTTTAGACACACTCCAACATTCTTTTGGATTATCTTCAACAAAAATGCTCCAGTCTGTTTTATTTGCAACTTTGTTGCTACTGGTTTCTTGTGAGTAAGTCTGTGTTGAAAAAGTTATGCCAATAAAAGCGATAATTGTTTTTACTGATGCCAAAAGTTTTAAAAATTTCATAAAAAACTGCTCCTTTATCATCACATTCAAAGCTGATGTAGATTTTTTCTTTATTTAGTCATGCCCGTTTAGATAGTATAATACGTTGACAGAACTCTAGCCTAAAATATGCTTCAGTTGAAACCCCTGAGAAAGTTAATTTGTGAATAAAAGGTATAAATTTTTATGAAACCACAGATTATGTGCGAAATATGGCGCGGTTCATATTTAGAATCTGCCCATTCTGGTATTGCCGTAATTTGCGATAAAAATGGTGAAATAAGCCATCAATGGGGCGATCCAAACACGTTAATTTTGCCTCGAAGCTCTGCAAAGATGATGCAAGCTCTCCCTCTCATAATATCAGGAGCCGAGAAAGAATATTTAATTGGGGAAGATTTTCTAGCCCTTGCCTGTGCTTCGCATAACGCAGCGGAAATACATTTATCAAGGGTCCTAAGTTGGCTTTCTCATCTTGGTCTAAATGAAAGTGATCTAAGATGTGGCTCGCAGCCATCAAAGGATCCGCATGTTAAAAAAGAGATGCGTGAAAAAGGCCAGTCACCTTGTCAAATTCATAATAATTGTTCTGGGAAACATACTGGTTTTTTATCAGTTTCGCGGCATTTGAAAGCTGGACCTGAATATACAGATCCAGACCATCCAGTACAACTGATGGTCATGGACGTATTCCAGGAATTAACGCAAAATAAAGTTGATGGAATTGTAATAGATGGGTGCTCGGCACCCAATCCCGCCATACCCTTATATTCTCTTGCTAAAGCGATGTCTTGGTTTGCTACAGCACATAAGCGTGATGATCAGCTGAGTAAAGCGGCCCTTAAGTTAAGAAATGCAATGGTAAATTATCCAGAATTGGTAGCTGGAGAGCGTCGGGCTTGTACAAATTTAATGAGGGCTTGTGAAAAGAAAGCAATTTTAAAAACTGGGGCAGAAGGTGTCTTTGTAGCAATCCTACCAGAGTTAGAAAAAGGTATTGCACTTAAAATAAATGATGGTGGGACACGAGCATCCGAATGTGCAATCGCTTCAATTCTTATACAATTAGGTGTTCTTAACCCTAATCACCCAACGGCATTAGCTTATACGAATGCACCAATATTAAATTGGCGAAACAAAGAGACTGGGGTTATGAAAGCAAGTAATTCGTTCTTATTATGATTATCTTATTTAATAAGCCGTTTAATGTTCTCACTCAATTTACCGATAAGTCAAATGTTGCAAACGAAAGAAAAACTCTATCAGACTATATAAATATAAAACAGGTTTATCCGGCGGGAAGATTAGATCTAGATAGTGAGGGTTTAGTGATCTTGACTGACGACGGTCGTCTACAATCAAAGATATCTTCACCAAAATTTAAAGTTGAAAAAACTTACCTAGTTCAGGTTGAAGGAATACCAAAAGAAAAGAATTTGGATACTCTCAGAAGAGGGATCGAATTGAAGGATGGTCTTACAAAGCCTGCAAAAGCTAAAGCAGTAGAAGAACCAAAATGGCTCTGGGATAGAAAACCACCAATCAGGGTACGTAAGTCTGTTGCTGATAGTTGGATTGAACTAAAAATTTCAGAGGGAAAAAACAGGCAGGTTCGACGAATGACTGCTAATATTGGATTTCCAACGCTTCGGCTTATCCGCACATCAATCGGCGAGTGGAAGCTAGGTGATTTAAAACCTGGCGACTTACATGTTTTATAAATCCGAAGATATAATTTGCTAAAACACTTTCAATCAAATTGATGAAAAACCATAATCTAAAGCATCTAGAATTTGGTCTATTTCGGTTTCCGATATAACGAGAGGTGGGGACATTAAAATATTATTCAGTCCAAGCCGGACCATAGCTCCTGCTTCATAAGTTTTCTGATGTAGTTTCTTCATTTCGTCCATATTTATAGCGGTTTTTTTCTTCTGATCGCTGACAACTTCAATAGCTGCCATTAAACCCTGTCCTCCCCTAACATCGCCTATAACATCAAACTTCTTTTTCAGTTTCAGTATGCCAGAGTAAAGTTGCTTGCCGCGAAGTTCTGCGTTATTTTTTGTGTTAATTCGTTGAGTTTCAGAAAGGCAAGCACACACAGCTGCAGCACCGACAGGGTGGGCGGAATAAGTATATCCATGAAAAATGCCAGCTTCTGGGCTAGTAGAATTTTCAAAAACATCTGCTACTTTTTCGCCCATTAGGGCGGCGCCGACAGGGAAATAACCTGAGGTAATACCTTTGGCCATACTCATCATGTCTGGTTTAACGTTCCAGTGTCTTGCGCCGGACCAAGATCCAGTCCTACCAAAACCCGTAATTACTTCATCTGAAATCATGAGTATGCCATTTCTCTCACAAATTTCTTGCATAAGGCCCATGAACGATGGATCCGGAACTATTACCCCGCCTGCTCCTTGGATAGGTTCCATAATGAAAGCAGCAATTGTGTTTTTGTCTTGAAAAGCTATTTCATCCTCGAATGCTTGTGCAATATTCAGAGCTAATTTCTGGGAATCTTTTTCATTAAATGGATTTCGATAAGTGTACGGGCTTGGCAAATGAAAACAGCCTGGCAGTAAAGGTTCATATGCTATTCTAAACCTATTATTTCCATTTACGGATGCACCTCCAAAGTGTGTTCCATGGTATCCCTTTTTTAGGGATATAAATTTTGTTCTCGTAGGTTCTCCACGCAAGCGGTGATATTGGCGTGATAATCTCAGGCAGGTTTCGACTGAGTCTGATCCACCTGATGTGAAGAAAACTCTCTCCATTCCATCAGCTTTAAACATTTCTTTGACCATGTAAGATGCTTCTATAGCAGCTGGATTAGTTGTTCCTGCAAAACCAGAATAATAGGGTAAATGATCGAGTTGCTCGGATATGGCTTTTTTAACAGTTGCATTTGAATAACCTAAGTTGACACACCAAAGACCTCCTACGGCATCGACAGTTGTATGCCCGTCTATATCGTTAATCTGTGATCCATTGGCGCTTGTAATTACTTTAGGCGGGTTATTAAGAGAGTCGCTTGGTGCTCCCATTGGGTGCCAAAGATGTTTTGCATTATTCTCGATTATGAAATTGTTGTCTCTCATATCTTCCCCCTTATACTCAAATTTAAATTTAATAATATTTAAGTATCCTGTCGATTAAATTTTTGTGTAAACTTATCGTTTTGTGGACAATAATTACTAGTGTGTGTAAGCGACTAATTCATGAACAAAGCTAAATCAGATCCAAATTATAAAGTTATTGCAGAAAACAGGCGTGCCAGATTTGACTATGCCATAGACAGTGATCTTGAGTGTGGTGTTGTTTTGTTTGGATCTGAAGTTAAATCACTGCGAATTGGTGGTTCAAATATAGCAGAAAGTTATGCTCAAATCGAAAATGGCGAACTTTGGTTAGTAAATTCATATGTTGCACCTTATGAACAGGCAAAAAACTGGGGCCACCAGGTGCGTCGAAAGAGAAAGTTACTGGCGAACAAAAAAGAGTTAGCTAGGCTTTGGAATGAAACGCAACGAAAAGGTATGACGCTTGTTCCATTGGTTATGTATTTTAATCATACTGGACGCGTTAAACTTAAAATTGGTATCGCCAAGGGTAAAAAAATTCACGATAAGCGTGCAGATGAGGCAAAGCGGGATTGGGGAAGGCAAAAACAAAGGCTTCTTCGCCAATCTGATTAGAAAAGATGAGCTTAATTAAACGAACTAAAATATTATTTGCGAAATTTAATCCATGTTGACGCTTGCCCAAACCATCCCGAGATTGTAGTCAACTATTTTAAGTTACTGGAAAAATTAAATGGAAAATGATCCGAAGGTTTTAGTTTCAACTGATTGGCTTTCTAGCCGATTATCTGATCCCGAAATTCGTATCTTGGATGCCACTTGGTACCTTCCTAATATTGATAGAGATGCAAAAGCTGAGTTTGATAAATCTCATATTCCAAATTCTAGATACTTTGATATTGATGATATTTCTGATCATCGTTCCGATTTACCCCATATGGTACCCCCAGTTGAAAAATTCATGTCCAAAGTTAGAAAACTTGGCGTTGGGGATGGGCACCAAATTATAATTTATGACTCGCACGGGCTATTTTCAGCGGCTCGTGTTAGATGGCTGTTTAATGTAATGGGTCAACAAAATGTAGCTGTTCTTGATGGCGGATTTCCTAAATGGTTAAGAGAGGGGCGACCCGTTGACAACATTCCGTCTTTGATAAGAGATAGGCATATGTTTGTTAAATACCAAGACAAAATGGTCAAAGATGTGACCCAAGTATCGGCCGCTTCAAAATTGGGTAATTATGAAATTATTGATGCGAGATCTGCCGGAAGGTTCAGAGGAGACGAGCCCGAACCCAGGCCAGGACTTCGGTCAGGCCATATACCAAGTTCGAAGAATGTTTTCTATGGTGATCTCCTAAATGATGACGGTACTTTGAAATCTCCAAATGAGCTGATCAATCATTTTAAATCCAATAATGTAAATTTAGAAAAGCCGGCGATAACCAGTTGTGGTTCAGGAGTTACGGCAGCAATCATAAATTTAGCTCTAGATCGCATTGGGAAATCTGACCACGCGCTTTACGATGGAAGTTGGACTGAGTGGGGCATGTATCCAACTGTACCTGTAGAAACGGGGGATAAATAATGTTTAATTCGTTGCAACAACAACCTGCAGATAAAATTCTAGCTCTTGTACAGCTCTATAAAGAAGACCCTAGAGAAAATAAAATTGATCTTGGTGTTGGCGTTTACAAAGATGCCTCTGGGCAAACTCCAATAATGCACTCAATTAAAAAAGCTGAACATTTATTGTGGGAAACCCAAGAAACCAAGTCATATGTTGGTTTAACAGGAACACCTGAATTTTCGGAAGCTTTGGTTAATCTTATCTTGGGCGAAAATTTTGACCAAAGCTTAACAGCTTCTGCGGCAACACCGGGTGGAACTGGAGCGGTGCGGCAAGCTTTTGAGTTAGGTAAACTAGCAAATCCCAACCTTAGGGTTTTCGTTTCGGATCCTACTTGGCCAAACCATCTTTCAATTCTAAAATATTTAGGAATTCCTGTCGAACCGTACCGATATTTTGATGCCAAAACTCGAGCGGTTGATTTTTCTGCAATGATGGCAGATTTGGCAAAAGCAAAAGAGGGTGATATTATTTTGCTGCATGGCTGTTGCCACAACCCAACGGGTGCAAATCTAAAGGCGCCTGAGTGGGATGCAGTAATTGAGCTTTTGCTCAAATCTGGGGCTACGCCAATGATAGATATTGCCTATCAGGGTTTTGGCGATGGTTTGGAAGAAGACGCTGCTGGAGTCAGAAAGCTCGTGAGCGGTGTGCCAGAAACAATAATAGCAGCTAGTTGTTCTAAAAATTTCGGTATTTATCGTGAAAGAACAGGTCTATTAACAGTGGTATCACATAACAAAGACGCTCGTATTATAAATCAGTCGACTCTCGCTTTTTTAAATCGTCAAAACTTTTCCTTTCCACCAGACCATGGTGCTCGTTTAGTAACAATGGTTTTGTCTGATGAAGATCTTAGAAGTAATTGGATGGCAGAACTTGAGGAGGTTAGGCAGTCGATGCTTTCACTGCGTACCCAATTAGCAACTGAATTAGAAAATTTATCTGGATCAAATCGATTTGGGTTTTTGGCAGATCATCGTGGTATGTTCTCACGACTTGGGGCTTCTGCACAACAAGTTAGTGCGTTAAGAGAAAACCATGCCGTTTATATGGTAGGTGATAGTCGATTAAATATAGCAGGCCTAAATTCTAACACTGTTTCGATTCTTGCAAAAGCGATTGTTGATTGTGGAATTTAGATTATTTTTCAACCTTCACTAAATAGGCTGTCGGCAAGTTGTTTTGCTGCCTTTGTTAAGATGTCTTTTCGGGCCAAAGCATTTTCTACTGAAATTCTTTGTGTGGGTCCGTGAAATGCAAGTGCAGCAGCAAATCGTCCATGATTATCGTTAACCGGTACGGCTATTGCTACCATACCATCCATAAATTCTTCTTGATCTAAAGCATAGCCTTGTTTTGAAACTTGTTTCAGTTCTGACAGTAAAGTTTCCTGTTTAACATGAGTTCTTTTAGTATGCGCATTCAAGTCCATTGCCTGTATCATAGCCAACCTTTTCTTAGGACTTAGACTGGCCAAAAAGCATTTTCCACTAGCGGTACAATGAAACGGTACGTTGGTTCCTATCGGAAGTTGAATTCTGAATGCCCAGTCGGTTTCAACGCGATCTATGTAGTTCATTCCAGAAGCTTCTGGAACTACAAAGTTGACGGTTTCTTTTACTTTATTTGAAATATTTAGTAGAATCTGACGACGTGCGATGTGATCCCGAGAGTTATATAATAACCCCATACCTAAGTCTCGTAATCGGCGTGCCGCTTGATAACGTTTTGTGTGACCAACTCTCGTTAGAAAACCATTTTCTTCTAAAGTACTGCACAAACGATGTACTGTTTGTTTTGGCAATCGCAAAGAATCGTTAATTTCAGTGGCAGTCATAGCTCGATTATGTTTTCCCAGTATCTCTAGAATTAGAAGTGTCCTTAAATTTGTCGGTATTCTTTCTTTGCCTGTCATTTTACTTCCTAAAATAAACCTATTGCGTTCTTTAAAATTAACTGTAACGTATAAAATTTCAATAATCGAGAAAAAAAGTCTCATTTTTTGATACTGGGTGGATTAATGGAGTTTGATTACGTTGTCGTTGGCGCTGGATCTGCGGGTTGTGCAGTTGCGAGCCGCCTATCGCAATGTGGAAACTATCGCGTTGCTCTAGTTGAGGCAGGCCCTCCAGATAATAATCCGTGGATACATGTTCCCGTTGGATATTTCAGTACAATGGGAAATCCAAAATCTGACTGGCGTTACGAAACTCAACCAGACACTGGAATTGCAGGTAGATCCATTCCCTGGCCAAGAGGACGGGTTATGGGTGGATCTAGTTCAATTAACGGTCTTCTTTACGTTCGAGGGCAGCCGCAGGATTTTGACATTTGGTCTCAACTTGGGTGCATGGGTTGGTCTTGGGATGAAGTTTTACCATATTTCAAGCGTTCAGAAAATTGGGACGGTATTGATGAAACTGGATTGAGGGGTAAAGAGGGTCCTCTTTCTGTACAATCGTCTAGATTGAAGCGGGATATTGTCGACAACTGGGTCGATGCAGCTGTTGCAGCAGGGTATCAACGTAATTATGACTACAATGGCTCTTCACAAGAAGGAGTAGGCCACTTTCAATTAACGATGAAAGGTGGTCGTAGATGTTCGTCATCTGCAGCTTACATAACGCCTTTTAAAAGTAGAAAAAATTTAAAAATTCTTACAAACGCTCAAACCAAAAAAGTGAATATTGTTGATGGGCGGGCAACGTCTGTAGACATCGATATAAAAAATAAGTTGGCTACAATTTCAGCCAAGAAAGAAATTATTATTTGTGCCGGTGCAATAGGTTCTCCACAACTTCTTATGCTGTCTGGAATTGGTCCAGGAGAAGATCTAAAAAATTTGGGAATAGAGGTGGTTAGTGATTTAGTGGGCGTTGGAAAAAATTTGCAGGATCATCTCCAAGCGCGGCCTGTCTTTAAGACAGATCTATCTACTATAAACACAGAAACGAGTAATTATGTTAAAAAGGCTTTAATAGGGCTTCAGTATATACTAACTCAGCGTGGCCCTATGACCATGGCTGCAAGCTTGGGTACAGGTTTTCTTAAAACAGAAGATCATCTGGAAACTCCAGATATTCAATTTCACATTCAACCGTTTAGTGCAGACATGCCTTCAAAAGGTACACACACTTTTTCGGCGTTCACGGCGTCTGTTCTTCAGTTGAGACCAGAAAGTACAGGATATTTAAGTTTAAAGTCTCCAAACTATTTAGATCACCCAGTTATTCATCCAAACTATTTGGCAACAGATACGGACTGTAGAACTATTGTTAAAGGCGTTCAGATCGCTCGCAAGATAGCGAGCCATAAACCATTAAAGGATCATGTTTTAGAGGAATATGCACCAGGCTTGGATGTGCCTTTAGATGATGAAGAGGGCACGTTGGACTGGGTTCGAAGTACTGCTGTTACGATTTATCATCCAACCGGCACATGCAAAATGGGAACTGATGGAATGTCGGTGGTTTCCCCCACATTGAAGGTAAGAGGTGTTGAAGGCTTACGAGTGGCTGATGCATCAATCATGCCGAAGATTACAAGTGGAAATACAAATGCGCCAGCCATAATGATTGGTGAAAAAGCAAGTGATTTAATTTTGAAGGAGGCTTAGCAGCTGATGTCTTAATTAGAATAGGGATGCAAAAAGCATCTTTAAATATAAGCTAAGAAAAGTCTCCGACTTAGCTATTATTTTTTAAACAAGGAGACAATGAACTATGGGAGGAGATTCATGTTCAATTTTAAATTTTTAACCGCAGGGGCTACATCCCTTGCTCTCTTGGCTTCTGCAGCAATGTCAGAAACCGTCATTCGTCTGCAGTCTGTGCTTCCTGTTTCAGGTGACGAAGTTCGCATGGTAGAAGACTTTGCAAAGGACGTCGCTGAGCTAACAGGTGGTTCGTTGAAAATCGAAATCTTGCCTGCAGGAGCTGTTGTTGGACCGCGTGATATTTTAGACGCAGTTGATGCTGGTCTTGTTGAGGCTGGTTTTGCTTGGACACACTATTGGGGCGGTAAGCACCCTGCAGCTAACCTTTTTGGTGCACCAATTGCCGGTGCGGGTGTTGGTATTGACAACATCGCATTCCTATCGTGGTTTCAATATGGCGGTGGTAAAGAACTTTATGACCGGCTTTGGGACGAGATGGGTGTTAACGTAAAAGGTTTTATGTTACAGCCAGTTGGTCCAGAAGCATTAGGCTGGTTCCCAAACAAAATAGAGTCCATGGATGATTTCCGTAAGCTACGTTTCCGTGCACCTCCAGGCATGGTTGGCGCTGCATATAATGAAATTGGTGTTGCGGCTGTTGCCATGGGTGGCGGTGATATTTTGCCTGCTCTTGAAAAAGGTGCAATTGATGCTGCTGAATGGTGCTGTCCAAGACCTGACCAAGTATTTGGCTTCCAAAAAGTACTGAAGCATTATTACTTGCAGGGTCTTCACCAGGTAACTGTTAATGCAGATTTATACGTTAATGGTGATGTATATGACAGTTTGTCTGCTACGGAAAAGAAAGCATTGGAAGTTGCAGCAAATGCGTCACTTTCAAAATCTCTATCTTACAGAATTTTAGCTAATGGTAAGGCTCTTAAAGAACTTGTAGAGAATGATGGTGTTATTTTAGAGGATACGCCTGCTGACTATTTTACAGAATATATGGCAGCAGCCAAGAAGCTTCTTGAAGAAGCTGCAGCAGAAAATGAATTTTTTGCTGAAGTTTGGCAGTCACAAAAAGATTTTGCTGATATAGCTATTCCTTTCTGGGCTGGTGCTCAAACATCAAATGCTGGTTTGGGAAGAGCTCACGCGGCAACTTTGAAGTAGTATTTTGATCTATTGTGGAGCCTATTGGCTCCACATTTTTTCTTAATTAGAAAAGAGCTAAAAGCTCTTTTGTTATTCAGAAAATCTCCCAAATCGAAAAGGGAGACTATGATAGGGGAGATTTGGTTATGGCGGAAGAACAGGTGCCCGATGATTTAGAAATTGCGGACGAGCTGATCGCCGAACGGCGAACAGAAAGACCTGGTGAAACACCGGCCGATATGACGTCATGGCAGAGGCCAATTACTGGTTTTATTGACCGATTGAATGATTTTGCTGGCAAGGCGCTTTGTCTGCTCATGGTTCCCTTAATAGCTGTAGTTGTATTTGAGGTTATTTCCAGAAATTCCTTTGCTATTATGTCTAGCTACGGCTGGGATGATACAGCCCGTTCTTTGGGCCTTGGGCCCACACTTTTTGCTTATGATATCAGTCGAATGATCGCAGGGGCTTTATTTATGGGTGCTGCGGGATATGGTCTAATGCGTGGCGTTCATATTAGAGCTGATTTTCTTTACCGCAATTGGAGTGATAAAACTCAGGCAACGGTAGATGCTATTCTTTATATGGCATTTTTTATTCCATCGATGACTTTTTTTACTATCATTGCAGCACAATATTGGCAGGTAGCTTACCTAACTGGAGAAACAGCATTTGATAGTGTTTGGCAGCCGGTGCTCTGGCCTGCACGCTTAGCTATGCCAGTTGGTGGTTTGCTTCTTATGCTACAAGGTTTTCCAGAGTTGTTTAGAGCATTCCACAAAATGGGCAAGGAACGAGAGAAACAGTTTGTAAGGATTTTCCCATTATATTTGATAGCTCTTATTTGGTTGGTTATGGCCGTCTTTTTCCCAGACTTAACGCCAGGAGGAGAGTGGTTCACTGACGTTATGTCAACAAGGCCGGGGTTGTCTAAGCCAACTATTGGTATGATCATGCTGGCGGCAATGATTTTTGTAATTTTTATTGGATTTCCAATATCATTTACACTTATATTTCTTGCGTTTGTTTTTGGTATTTGGGGGTCTAACTTCAAATTAACAACATTACTTATGACATTGAATACAAATTCTACCATGTTGAATGACCAATTAATGGCCGTTCCATTATTTATACTTATGGGAATTGTTATGGAGGCAGCAGGGCTAATGGAGCGTCTATTTGCGTCTATTCAAATGATTATGTCGCGCGTTCGGGGCTCCCTTTATATTGCCGTATTGATTGTTTCCACTATCTTTGCCGCTGCAACGGGTATTGTTGGCGCATCTGTAACGCTTTTGGGAATTATGGCTGGCGCGACTATGACTCGATCTGGTTATAATGTTCGAATGGCTGCTGGTACTATAACGGCCGGTGGTACTTTAGGCATCCTTATACCTCCATCAATTATGTTAATTGTCATGGGGCCAGTACTTGAAGTTTCAACATTAGATTTGTTTCGTGGCGCATTTATTCCAGGTGCGCTGCTAGCCTCGCTGTATCTACTTTATACACTTGGACGTTGCTGGCTTAACCCTGAGTTAGGCCCAATATTATCAGAAGAAGATCAACCAAAAACGTCTGACCATTACGGAGCTGAAATTGCATTGATTTCTTTGGGTGTTCTCACAATTTGTCGTGTGTTTGGGTTGGGTATCAGCGGAGCCTTTGCTAGCGTTGTTCCATTCAGTGGTTTACTTGTTTTACTTGGAACGGTATTTCTTGCGCTCCGGGCTTATCGAAATTTAAATATTCTGAGATTATCGCTACCATTAGCAATTCTATTTCATTTTTATTATCTTTTAACTTCATGGGGTAACAGTATTCCCTGGGTGTCTCTGGTCCTATTTTTATTTGCTGTTTTCCTCGGTGCTTTAAGTTTGGCTATATACCATAAAGATGCTGCAGAACGGTTTAAATTCTCAGATTTATGGGATGAATTCTTCGCAGGCTTAATGCCTCCCACAATTTTAATCTCGTTCGCTTTGGGTTCAATACTCCTTGGTTTTGCTACACCTGCTGAGGCAGCGGCGATGGGTGCCTTTGGTGCAATTCTCCTATCGATTGGATATGGAAAATTCACAATTCCAGGGTTTTTTGATAATCTGGTCAAATCTTTGGAAATAACAGTTTTAATTATGTTTCTCGTGGCAGCATCAAACTTCTTCGGTGCAGAGTTCTCATCTCTAGGAACACCTAAAATGATGACGGAGATGATGCTTCAATTAGATTTATCTCCTTACTTGATTTTAATTATGGTAATGGCATTGATATTTTTACTTGGCTGGCCTTTAGAATGGGTGCCGATTGTACTTATCGTTGTTCCAATACTTTTGCCTACTGTAGCTTCCTTGGATATCCATGGCTTGAACCCATATGATCTTATGGTTTGGTTCGGAATTTTGGTGGCTGTAAACCTTCAAACGGCTTGGTTATCGCCACCAGTAGCCTTGTCTGCATACTTTTTAAAAGGCGTTGTGCCAAACTGGGATCTGAAAGATATTTATTTTGGAATGATGCAGTTTATGCTAATTCAACTTATTGGTTTGATACTAATTTTTATCTTCCCACAAATTGTACTCTGGTTGCCAAACCAAGTCTTTGGGCAATAAACCTATGTCTCAAAAAAGATCTGTAGTCTCCTATCTAAAGTGGCCTTTAATTGTTACTTTTATTGGCCTGGTATTGTCAGCTTGGTTGGGCTGGGAAACAGAGAAAACACTAAGTGCAGTTTTTTCATTTTTGCTAGTAGGAACAGTTCTGGCTGCACTAGAGATTGCTCTGTCTTTTGATAATGCAATAGTGAATGCCAACAAGTTAGTTGAGATGACCCCTATCTGGCGCCAGAGGTTCTTAACTTGGGGGATACTAATTGCGGTTTTTGGGATGCGTATAGTTTTTCCAGTAGCAATTGTTGCGACTTTCGCTTGGATAAATCCTTTTGCTGCGGTCCACTTAGCTCTTTCAGATCCCGACGAGTATTCTCACATTATTCATCAATCACATAGTTCAATTGCTGCTTTCGGAGGAACCTTTTTGATAATGGTTTCACTTAAGTTTTTTATAGATAAGGATAAATCAGTTGATTGGATCGTCGGTTTAGAAAAAAATTTGCGAACGTGGGGTTCAATACGAGGCTTCGACATCGCAATTGTCTTAATAATTATTTCAATCATGTCCCAGGTAGTTCATGAAAATCAGCAAGCTTCATTTCTTCTTTCAGCCGTTTCTGGTTTATTGATCTTCACTCTTGTGGATGGACTAGGAAGTTTCCTTGATAACTATTCAAATAGTGCATCCAACATGGGTGCTCGAGGTGGTCTAGGAGCATTTTTATACTTGGAAGTACTTGATGCTAGTTTTTCATTTGATGGTGTCATTGGAGCTTTTGCATTAACGACAAACATTATTTTAATAGCCATAGGTCTTGGGATCGGTGCGATGTATGTTCGCGCGATGACTATTATGTTAGTCGAAAAAGGAACGCTACAGCAGTTTCGATATCTTGAGCATGGTGCTTTTTACTCAATCTTTGCTCTTTCGATCATAATGTTTGCTCAATCTATAATTGAAGTTCCCGAAACTATTACTGGAGCTATCGGAGCAATAATCATTGGATTATCTCTGTTTTCATCCGTTCGCTATAACAAAAAAGAGCAGTCGCTCTAAACAGGAGACACAAATATGTCACGAATATACCTTAAGAAGGCACAACTTACAGCAAAATCGAATGCCTCAGAGGTTCATGAAACGGTAAAAAATATTCTCACAGATATAGAAGCTGGCGGTGATTCAAAAGCTAAGGAGTACGCCTCAAAATTTGATAAATACCAAGGGAATATAATTTTAACAGATGAAGAAATAAAAGCAGCGAGTGAGTTAGTTCCGGCTAAGCTTAAAAAGGATATTCAGTTTGCGCATGATAATGTGAAACGGTTTGCGGAAAAGCAGAAAGAAACATTAAAAAACACTGAAATTGAAATTCATCCTGGATTTGTTACAGGCCAAAAGATCATCCCTGTTGATGCAGCTGGGTGTTATGTTCCTGGTGGTCGCTATAGTCATATTGCTAGCGCCATTATGACTGTGACAACTGCAAAAGTTGCTGGGTGTAAATTTATAACAGCGTGTTCACCGCCAAAACCGAATGTTGGCGTCGCTCCAGCCATTGTTTATGCAGCACATGTCTGTGGTGCTGACAAAATAATGGCCATGGGCGGTGTCCAGGGGATTGCTTCTATGACATATGGTTTGTTTGGATTACCACAGGCCAATATTCTAGTTGGTCCCGGCAACCAGTTTGTAGCGGAAGCAAAACGCATCTTATTTGGGCGAGTGGGAATAGATATGATAGCGGGGCCTACAGATAGTTTGATTTTAGCAGACTGTAATGCAGATCCTTTTATAGTCGCTACTGATTTAGTTTCGCAGGCTGAACATGGCTATAATTCACCAGTTTGGTTAGTTACCGACAATGAAGCTTTAGCAAGTAAAGTTATGAACTTAGTTCCAAAGTTAATAGATGATCTTCCTGAAACTAATCGTGATAATGCAGCTGCGGCTTGGAGGGATTACGCTGAAGTAATTGTTTGCGAAAATAGAGAAGAAATGGCTGCTTGCTCTGATGAATATGCGCCTGAACACCTTACAGTTCAGGCTGATGATCTTGATTGGTGGCTTGAACGTCTGACCTGTTATGGTTCATTATTTTTGGGTGAGGAAACAACTGTTTCTTATGGTGACAAAGCCGCTGGAACCAACCATGTTTTGCCCACTTCAAGAGCTGCTAATTATACTGGTGGTTTGAGCGTCCACAAATATATGAAGATAGTGACATATCAAAGAGCAACAAGAGAGGGGTCAAAATCGATTGCTGAAGCAACAGCTAGGATTTCTCGATTGGAGGGAATGGAGGGTCATGCAAGGGCTGCTGACGTCCGTTTGGCTAAGTTTTTTCCTAACGAGGAGTTTGATTTAACTGCTAATGGATAGATTTGATTCTTTATTTAATCTTGGGGGAAAAGTCGCTGTTGTGACGGGTGCAAGTTCTGGGTTGGGCCGTCGCGCAGCCGAGGTACTTGCTGTCGCTGGGGCTAAAGTTGTCGGCGTGGCTCGGCGAACAGAGGTATTGGAAACTTTAGCTTTGGAGTTGGGAGAAAATTTTTCTTATATATCTGCTGATATTTCTGATCGCGGACGATTGGCAGACTTGTGTTTGGAAATAAATAGCAAGTTTGGTCCACCAGATATTCTAGTTCACGCAGCTGGAGTTAATACTCGGCAAACGGCTGATGAGGTGACCGATCTTGGATGGGATCAAACGATTTCATTAAATCTATCGACCCCATTCTTTTTATCCCAGCTCCTTGTTTCTGAAATGAAAAAGAAAGGCTGGGGAAGAATTGTAAATTTTGCATCGGTACAAACCACTAGGGCATTTCCTGGCGGTATAGCATATGGTGCTTCAAAGGGTGCTATTGGACAGCTGACAAGAGCAATGGCCGAAGCCTGGTCGTCTCACGGCATTTGCGTTAATGCCATTGGTCCGGGCTTTTTCCCCACAGAATTAACTCAAATAGTTTTTGAAGATGCAGAGCGATCCAAAAGAAATGCCGAACAGACGTGTATTGGCAGAAATGGGGAGATGGAAGATCTAGATGGCCCTCTACTATTTCTTTGCTCTGAAGCTTCTAGTTACGTCACTGGTCAGGTGCTAATGGTAGATGGGGGGTTTACTGCAAAATGAAAGCGCTAGTCTATGTTGGAGAGGAAAAATTAGATTTTTGTGAAGTTGCAGATCCTACAGTAAATTCTAAGGAGCAGTTAATAAATGTTGATAGTGCCGGGATATGTGGCTCCGATATGCATGCTTACCTTGGTCACGATGCACGTAGACCAGCTCCTTTGATATTGGGTCATGAGGCATCGGGAATAATTTCTGGTGGTGATCGTGATGGCGAAAGAGTCACAATTAACCCGCTTGTAACCTGCATGAATTGCCAGGCATGTAAGGCTGGACGTGAAAATATATGTCCAAACCGTCAAATCATTTCAATGGCCCCACGTGAAGGTACTTTTGCAGAGATGGTAGCAGTTCCCGAAACAAATTTAGTAAAGGTTCCTTCTAATATTTCTTTAGACAAAGCTGCTTTAACAGAACCATTGGCGGTTAGTTGGCATGCTGCCAGATTGGCTATTGAGGCTCTGCATCCGAGTATGGATAGAAGCGTATTAATTGTAGGAGGAGGCGCGATAGGTTTGGCATCTGCTTTAGCATTTAAGGCAATGGGAATTGAAAACATAATAATAGTCGAACCAAATTCTATTCGCAGAAAATATCTTAATGATAAATGTCACGTAATTTCCGTTGAAAAAGTTGATCAATTTTTCTCAATTGTAGTAGATGCAGTGGGATTTAAAAAAACTCGTGAAATAGCATCTGCAAAAGTATCGCCTGGAGGAGTTATTACGCATATAGGATTAGGTGAAGATACTGGTGGAATTGATGTGAGGCGAATAACCCTGCAAGAAGTCAGCTTCATTGGAACCTATACGTATACTGCAGGAGATTTTATGGATACTGCTCAAGCGATTTTTGATGGTCGCTTAGGTCCCTTAGATTGGATTGAGCGAAGACCGCTGTCAGAAGGAAATACAGCTTTTAGAGAAATCAGAGAGGGTAAAATAGCCTCTCCAAAAGTTTTACTAAGCCCAAATTGTTAATAAAATAGGAGAAAAATATGTCGAACATACCGCATCTTTTAGTACACGATCATGAAGATAATGTTGGTGTTGTTGTGGTTGAAGGCTTAACGGCTGGAACTGAAATGTTTTGTTGTGTGACCCACGACAATTCAACTTTTACGCTTACTGCGGGTGCAGATGTACCAATTGGGCACAAGATAGCCCTTAAAGATTTAAAGGACGGTGACACAGCAGTTAAATACGGGGAAGATATTGGGAAAGTAATAGCCGATATCCCTAAAGGCGAACACGTTCATACACACAATTGCAAAACCAAACGCTGGTAAGGAAAGAGAAATGGCATCAAAATATTCAAATATAACTGTTAAGGGTTTTCGTAGAGAAAATGGGCGTGTTGGCGTAAGAAATCATGTTTTGATACTCCCAGTTGACGACATTTCAAATGCGGCATGTGAAGCTGTGGCTAATAATGTAAAAGGAACTATGGCAATTCCTCATGCATATGGCCGGCTGCAATTTGGGGAAGATCTGGAAGTACATTTCCGTACAATGATCGGTACTGGCAGTAATGCAAATATTCATTCAGTGGTTGTAATTGGAATTGAACCTGATTGGACAAAGCGAATTGCTGATGGAATTCGTGAGACAGGTAAAGAAGTTGCGGAATTCTCAATTGAGCAAAAAGGTGACTTTGAAACGATAAGGGCAGCTAGTTGGGCTGCGAAAGATTTTGTTCACAAAGCGACTGAGATACAGCGAGAAGAATGTTCTATTTCAGAACTCTGGGTTTCTACGAAATGTGGCGAGAGTGATACGACGACAGGCTTGGGTTCATGTCCTACGGTTGGCAACATGTATGACAAACTTTTACCAGAAGGAATTACTGGATTTTTCGGGGAAACATCAGAAATAACCGGTGCTGAACATATTTGTCAAAAGCGAGCCATCAATGAGGAAGTCGGTGAGCGTTGGTATAAGATGTGGAAGGCTTACCAAGATGATGTTATTTTTGCGCATCAAACGGATGATCTTTCTGACAGTCAGCCGACCAAGGGTAACATACTTGGTGGGTTAACGACGATTGAAGAGAAAGCTTTGGGTAATTTAGAAAAAATCGGCAGAACATCTCAATACATAGATATTTTAGATCCCGCAGAACAACCCAACTCAGGAAAAGGTTTGTATTTTATGGATAGCTCATCAGCAGCTGCAGAATGTGTGACCCTTATGGCAGCAGGCGGAGCTGTTATACATACATTTCCGACAGGGCAGGGCAATGTAGTAGGAAACCCGATTGTACCAGTGATCAAAATAACAGCTAATCCAAGAACTGTTAGAACCATGGGCGAACATATTGATGTTGATGTATCTGGAATTCTTAGACGAGATCAAACAATCGACGAAGCAGGAGATGCTCTCATAGATATGATCCGAAGAACAGCAAATGGTAGAAACACTGCGGCAGAAGCACTTGGTCACCGTGAATTTTCTATGACAAAACTTTATAGAAGTGCTTAGGTGAGATAAGTTTGGTGGCTGCTTTGCAGCCACTTATTAACAAGAGGTTTCAAATGACTTTAGAGACCAGGGTTTCAATTTCTGAAGCTGAACAGTTAGTAAAAGAAGTATTCCTTAAAAATGGCGTAAAAGAAGATGTTGCCGCATCAGTTTCAACGGCTCTCGTTGCCGCGGAGGCCGAGGGTCAGGTTGGTCATGGGTTTTCGCGAGTCAAAGATTATATCGCTCAAGTTAAATCAAAGAAAATCAACGTAAATGCTGAAATTAAAATAGAACATCCTAAGCCAGCTTCTATATCAATAGATGCTGATTATGGCTTTGCATATCCTGCTCTTGATCAGGCTATTTCTGAAGGTGCTTCAATTGCAAAAGAATATGGGAGTGCTGTAGTATCAATTTTTAATTCGCATCATTGCGGCGCTCTTTCTGTGCAGGTCGAAAAAATAGCTAATCGGGGTCTAATCGGGTTAATGATGGCAAACACACCTAAGGCAATTGCTCCTTGGGGCGGCAAAGATCCATTTTTCGGCACAAATCCAATAGCTTTTTCAGTTCCACGAATAACAAAAGATCCTTTAGTTATAGATTTATCTTTATCCAAGGTTGCCCGTGGAAAAATAATGCATGCAAAAAAGGTGAATACTAAAATACCCGAAGGGTGGGCGCTGGACAGTTCAGGAAATCCAACGACTGATCCTGATCTAGCTTTAAAAGGATCAATGTTGCCCATTGGAGAAGCTAAAGGCAGTGCATTGGCCCTTATGGTTGAAATATTAGCCGCATCATTTTCTGGTGGTAGGCCGAGTAATGAAGCCAGTTCATTTCTCGATCCCGATGGTGATCCGCCAGGTGTAGGCCAGTTTCTAATGTTTATAGATCCAGGAAAAGATAAAGGCTCCTTTTTTAATCGTTTAGAAAAATTATTACTCAATATCGAAGAGGTAGAGGGAGTTCGCTTGCCGGGCGAGAGAAGAAAAAAAGATATTCAAACATCACGAGATTTAGGGTTACTGCTTCCAGCAAATTTTGTTGACCCTTGGTAGATTAATTATTTTACCAAGCTTAAGATTGCGCTTTTCAAATTTGTTTAGCAATGATGTAGCACAAAGTGACTAAGTTTAGTATTCTGAACGGAGTACGGAAGACGTGCTAGTGCGCATAGCTCTAATTGAAAAGTACAAACTTGCAAAAATATTTGCTAGCACACCCCCAACAATAACTAAAAATGCATTTAGCCATATTATGGAGAATTCGGTTCCCATTAGATATTTGCAAACGGCCCAGGCTCCTAAAATACCAATCGTTAACGCGACTATTCCCGCTACGCCACCAAGTAACATTGACCGGAGTGCAAAACTAAACAAAATTGATGCTTTACTCGCTCCGACTGCCTTCAAAATTGCAGCCTCATACTTTCTTGCTTTCTCAGTTGATGCTGCAGTTCCAATTAAGACCAAAAATCCAGTTAGTATTGTTGTTGTTGCTCCATATAAAATCACAGATGAAATAGAAGAAAGAATGCTAGAGACTTGAGCTATGGCTTCTTTAATTCTTACAGCAGTAATATTTGGAAATTTGCTTGCTACTTTCCGGAGCAACTCCGCCTCGGCTTTTGGTTTTGCATAAACGGTTGAAATAAATGAATGTGGTGCGCTTTCTAAGGCATGAGGATTCATTGACATTATGAAGCCTATACCGGCAGTTGAAAAATCAACGTCTCTAAAGCTTGTAATGGTCGCATTAATATCTCTGCCCATAATATTGACCGTCAATTCATCTCCGAGGGATAAGCCCATTTCTTTGCCTTCTTCATCAGAAAAACTTATTTGAGCAGGTCCCTTATATTCTGGCTCCCACCAAATACCTTCAGTTATTTTACTTCGCTCTAGCGGCGCCTTTGAGTAAGTAATACCACGGTCCCCACTAAGAACCCAATGTTCGCCTGCAAACTCTTTTGCGGAAATACCATTGATCTTTGATATTATACCCCTGATCATGGGAGCTTCATCGAAAGAGGTTACATCTTTATTTGCCTCCATAATTTGACGAAACTCTGGCATTTGTGATTTTTGGATGTCGATGAAAAAATATGATGGAGCCACATCAGGTAAATCTTGTTGGATTGCCGCTCTTATGTTTCCACTAATTTGGCCAATACTGGATAATACGGATAAACCAATACCTATCGATAAGATAACAATTATTGCGCCCTCTTTTGGTCCTGTAATCGCCGAAAGAGCCCAACGTAGTTTCGGATTGCGTCTTAATTTAATTCTAAGTTTCTGAGTGCCGATTCGGATTGCAGCAGCCACAAATATCAAGCAAAGGAAGGAAGAACTAATTGCAAAAGCGGTCCAAAGTGTAAGCTTAATTGATCCTGTAAAATAGGCCGCCAAAGCAATCAACGAAAGTACAATTACTGAAATAGTAGTAAGATACTGAAAACGCGGAAGCCTAAATTTAGTTTCAGTCTCATTTCTAAATAACTCCGAAGAGTTAATATTTTCGATACTTGATAAAGGCCACAAAGAAAACGCTATTGAAGTGAGTAGACCATAAATAATGGCTTCTAAAATAGGTTTAAAATAAATACTGATCTTTATTGGTATAGGAATACTGGCGGTAAGCCATTTTCCGAGTAAAAAAGGCCCGATGCTTCCCAAACAACCACCAATTAGGATACCTAAAAATGAAAAAATTATTATCTGTAAAAAGTAAGTTTGAAAAATAATATTATTCGTTGCGCCTATGCTTCTAAGTGTTGCTATCGTGCTTGTTTTTACAAGAAGGTAACTTCTTACAGATGCAGCAATGCCAACGCCTCCGACTATCAAACCTGAAAGACCAACGAGTACCAAAAAAGTTTCTAGCCTTTCTACAAACTCATTTATACCAGGAGCAGCATTGCGTGCATCTTTCCAACGCATTCCGGTTTTCTCAAATTTTTCTGATGCATTTTCTGAAAGTAAATCCAAGTCTGCTGTTTCTTTCAGATTCAGACGATATTTAGTTGAAAAAAGTGTTCCCGGTGCGAGAAGGCCTGAACCTTCGAGGTCGTCCTTATAAACAATTGATCTTGGTCCCAATCCAAATCCATCGCTACCACTATCTGGAATTGATTTAATAACCCCTCCAAGATAAAATTTTGTCTGCCCTAACTTAAACGTATCCCCAAGCTTTAAGCCTAATCGATCTACTAAGATTTGCTCAATAACTGCTCCGGGAACTCCTTTTTCTTTCTGTAGTGCTTCAGAGAGATTTTCATAAGAATACAGATTTACTTTACCCATTAGTGGATAATTTTTATCGACAGCTTTTACTTGAGTTAGAGCCCGTTCATTTATTTCACCTTCGACAAACAACATTGAACGAAAATCTACTACTTCACTTATTTTCGTTGCTTTACTTTCTAGCCAATTAAGCTCAGCTAGATTTGCAAATCGGTATGTGAATTCAGCCTCGGCATCACCACCCAATAAGAGAGCCCCTTCTTCAATAAGCCCCTTTTCAATCCCACTTTTTATTGAGCCAATAATTGTTATTGTGGCAACACCCAGGACTAAACAAGCTATTAGAATCCGAAACCCTGAAATACCGTTTCGTATTTCTCTCCTAGCTATTTGCCAAGAAATTTGAAGTTCTTGGAAAATTTTCATTGAGTAAATATTTCACCGTCAGAGATTTTGATTTTTCTTTCACACCTGTTTGCTAATTCTAAATCATGAGTAACCAACACTAGCGTAGCGTTGTTTTCACTATGAAGCTCGAATAAGTAGTCGGCTACTATCTTTCCGTTTTCATAATCTAAGTTTCCAGTTGGTTCGTCTGCTAATAAAATTTTAGGGCTTGCGATCACTGCTCGGGCAAGAGCTGTTCTTTGTTGCTCACCACCTGACAATTGCGAAGGAAAATGTGAAAGTCTATTTTTGAGCCCAACTTTTGTTAGTGCCTTTTCTGCAAGATCAAAAGCATCTTTATTTCCGTTTAATTCTAATGGGATTGCAACATTTTCCAGTGCAGTCATTGTTGGAATAAGGTGGAATGACTGGAAAATTATTCCAACATTGGTTCTTCTAAAACTTGCTAGCTTATTCTCATTCATTTCGTGAAGATTTTGGCCCAGTAAGTTTATTTTACCACTCGTAATTCGTTCTAATCCACCCATAAGCATCAGCAAGGAAGACTTGCCAGATCCTGAAGGGCCGACGATACCAATACTTTCACCTTCTTGAATATCAATTGAAATACCCTTTAGTATATCTACAATCCCAGCATTACCGTCTAAAGATAGTGAAACATTTTCAAATAAAATTGAGGGCCTTTGCATGATAAATAACCTGAAAAATTTTTGTTGTGTAAGTAGATATGAAGCAAAAAGTTTGCTGTACAAGGCCATTATTCATCTGATCATATTAACGGCGCCAACTTTTTGTTATTCCGACCCAAAAGTTTTTATCTTGGGCGATAGTATTACTCATGGATTTGGTTTGCCTGAGGAAGAGGGGCTCGTTAATCAGTTATCAAATTGGTTCTCCAATAACGGTACAGCGGTCAGCTTTATTAATGGAGGAGTTTCAGGTGACACAACAGCAGGTGGTTTAGAAAGGCTGTCTTGGTCTTTAACGGAGGATATATCAGCAGTGATAGTCGCCCTTGGTTCCAATGATGTTCTACGTGGTTTTCCGCCAGAAATAACTAAGGAAAACCTATCGGCGATGATTGATATAGCTCAAGGTAATAAAGTTCCAGTTCTTTTAATTGGGACATACGCACCTGGAAATTATGGTGAGGAATACAAATCAATTTTCGACGCTATTTTTACAGATCTCGCGGAAGAAAAAAATATCGCTTATATTGATAGTTATTTAAAGCCATTGCTTGATGAAGTTTCAAAAGGCAAAGATGTTATGCACCTCTTACAAGCGGATGGATTGCACCCAAACCCAAATGGAGTGCGGGTAGTTGTTGAATATATCTCCCCACAACTATTAAAATTTTTACAAGAAACAAATATAATTGAATAAATTAATTATTCTGAAATTTTCTTAGAAGTCGCTCTAAGAGTATACATATATTTAAAATACTTTTCATTTCTTTATATTTCGCCTATGCACGTTTTTGTAACAAAGATGGAGACAACATGGCCAAGGAAGAATTGCTCGAATTTCCAGGTGTCGTAAAGGAACTCCTGCCAAACGCGACATTTCGAGTTGAGCTAGAAAACGGCCATGAAATTATCGCTCATACGGCAGGGAAAATGCGAAAGAACAGAATTCGTGTTCTCGCAGGAGATAAAGTTCAAGTGGAGATGACACCATACGATCTGTCAAAAGGTCGTATAAATTACCGCTACAAATAATCCGTGAAATTAATTTTAGGTTCAGCTAGCCCCCGCCGAAAAGAGATTTTGGCACAAGTTGGTATAATTCCCTTTGAGATCCGTGCTCCTAATATTGATGAAACGCCTCTGGCAAAAGAGCTGCCTCTTCAGTATTGCAGGAGAATTACTGAAAAAAAAATTCAGGCACTTAAATTAGCTGATGATGAAATTGCTATTTGTGCTGATACTACTGTTGCTGTGGGTAGACGAATTTTGGGAAAACCTAGCGACCGTGATGAGGCAAACAGCTTTCTAAGTTTGTTGTCAGGAAGACGACATAAAGTAATTACATGTGTAGCAGTTAGAAAACAAAATAAAATAAGAACAAAGGAAGTAGTAAGCCGGGTCAAAATGAGGGTTTTGGGCTTCGAAGAAAAAGAGTTTTATTTAAATAGTGGTGACTGGGAAGGTAAAGCAGGGGGTTATGGAATACAGGGCATAGCCTCATCATTTATTCCATGGATAGGTGGCTCATACACGGGAATAGTCGGCTTGCCTTTAACAGAGACAATTGGTTTGTTGAGTACCTTCGGATATTCGGTGTATGGTGAAAAAAATGGGTAATAGATCAATTTTTTTAGACCATTTTCAAGACCAAGAGGCATCAGCCCTTGTGGTTGATGGCGTTCTACAAGACTTTTTTATAGAGAGTAATTCTCCATCACCGGGGCAGATTTATAGAGCTACTGTTGATCGGCCGATTAAGGGCCAAGGTGGTTATTTCTTGAAAACACCTGATGGCCCAGCATTCTTGCGCCAAGGTAAAGGTTTATCCCAGGGCTCTCGTATATTAGTTCAAGTATCTGGGTTTGCTGAGATCGGGAAAGCCATACCAGTTAGTAGAAAAATTCTTTTAAAGAGCCGATACGTTATTATCACCCCTGGAAACCCGGGTCTTAATATTTCTAGACAAATTAAGAATGAAGAGCGCAGAGATGAATTGGTTGCCTTAATCCGGTTAAATTTAAGAGATTTTAAAGAAGGCATGATTTTGCGGTCTAGTTGCATAAATGCTGTCGATAAAGAAATTTTGGATGATGCAGAGGAAATGCTCAATTTGGCGGAAAAGATATCCTCTGATGAATCGAATGAAGAAGGGTTGATTTTGGAGCCCGATAAGCCACACGCTCTTGCATGGCGTGAGTGGAGCGAAGATGCTGATGTATTTTCGGAAGGTGGCAGCTTTGAAACTCATGGAATTTTAGATTTATTGGAAAAGCTAAAATCTGAGCGGGTTGAAACTAATGATGGACACTATTTTATTGAAATCACCAGAGCATGCGCGACAGTCGATATAAACACGGGCTCAGATACTAGCCCGGCAGCAGCTCTGAAAGCCAATTTAGCTATGGCGAAGGATCTTCCCAGACAACTTCGTCTTCGAGGCATTGGAGGTCAGATAATTTTAGACCCTGCGCCTATTTCGAAAAAAGATCGAAAAATAGTTGATACGGCATTGAAGACGGCGTTTAGGAAAGATCCTGTCGAAACTAATATTGTTGGCTGGACAGCGATGGGACTAATTGAGCTGCAACGTGCTAGGGTGCGGCCAAGCTGGAAATAACTTATTTAAATAGGATCATTAATTTTTAGTCTATGAAACATCTTTCCAATTAACTTCCCGTTTGTTTTGCCCAATTTTTCCTCTTCGAATAAATAATCTATTTAGTGCGTTGATATATGCTTTGGCACTGGCAACAACCGTATCAGTATCGGCAGATTGTCCAGTAGCTATATTTCCATCCTCTTCCATTCGAACAGAAACAGTAGCCTGAGCATCTGTGCCTTCGGTGACTGCGTGAACTTGGTATAATTGAAGGTGGGCATTATGCTGATAGAGTGATTGTACTGCTTTAAATGTAGCATCTACTGGTCCATCTCCTGTGGCTGTGGTTGAAGATTCTTGTCCACCAATTGATAATGTCATTACTGCTTCTTGAGGTCCGGTTGTACCGCAGACTACCCTCAATTCATTTAAAACAATGTGATCGTTTACAGCATCTTCGCCTGCCTGCATAAGAGCGATTAGGTCTTCATCATAAACTTCTTTCTTTCGATCGGCTAATTCCTTGAACCTGACAAATACATCCTTCAATTGGTTGTCAGCCAAGTTATAGCCTAACTCTTCTAATTTTGATCGGAGAGCAGCCCTTCCTGAATGTTTTCCTAAAACTAAGTTTGTGGCTGATAGCCCAACATCTTCTGGGCGCATAATCTCAAATGTTTCAGAATTTTTTAACATTCCGTCTTGGTGAATACCACTTTCATGTGCGAATGCATTTTTTCCTACTATTGCTTTATTGAATTGAACTGGAAAACCTGAAACGGATGCAACGCGTCTAGATATATTCATTATTTTTGATGTGTTTATATTGGTATAAAATGGCATGATATCGCTACGGACTTTTAATGCCATAACTACTTCTTCTAAGGCTGTGTTACCTGCACGTTCGCCTAATCCGTTTATTGTGCATTCAATCTGCCTAGCGCCACCTTCCACTGCAGCTAAAGAATTTGCTGTAGCCATGCCTAAATCATTGTGACAGTGGGTTGCGAATATAACTTCGTCCGCTCCAGGCACTTTCTCTATTAGCATTTTTATAAGATCAGCTGACTCAACTGGTGCGGTGTAGCCGACTGTGTCTGGAATATTTATTGTTGTTGCTCCAGCTTTGATAGCAATTTCTACAACACGACAGAGGTAATCATGTTCTGTTCTAGTTGCATCCATTGGAGACCATTGAATATTGTCACACAAATTTCTGGCATGGGTAACTGTTTCATGAATTTTTTCAGCCATCTGATTTTTGTCTAAATTAGGTATCGCCCGGTGCAATGGTGATGTTCCAATGAATGTATGAATTCTTGGTTTTTCTGAATTTCGCACTGCATCCCAGCAACGGTCAATATCTCCAAAATTAGCTCTTGCTAGACCACATATGACAGCTGTTTTGCTACGCTTTGCAATTTCACTTACTGCCTTAAAGTCACCTTCTGATGCAATAGGAAAACCTGCTTCAATAATATCAACTCCCATATCATCAAGGAGCTCTGCAATTTCTAATTTTTCCTCATGGGTCATTGTGGCTCCAGGTGACTGTTCGCCATCTCTTAGTGTAGTGTCGAAAATTACTACACGGTCTTTTTCTGCTTGTGTTTTCATTTTTGGATCTCGTTTTTTCTACTAATTTGGCGGTGCGGTAATCTGCCCCTCTGAGCGGTCGCACCAGACAATGGCACGCTCAGAGGCAGCCTAGTAGCAGGCGCAGTTCGTGTAGGAGTTGCGCCTCATCAGAAGTCGGTTTTACTATTAATTCACACGTCATATTTAGATTATACACCGTTGTTGAAAAATTAAAACCCAGTTTTAATCATAGCTACTTCGGTGTAGCACTGCGTTATCTAAAAATTTAGGTTTTCTGCTTTTGTATTAAATCGTAGGCTACTAAAATCTTAGTAATATTGTGAGAAATGATGAGTAAAACAGAAGAAAATACTGCCAGCTCAATGAGTTCAAGGCTAACTGAAAATGAAACAAAGATTTCTTTTCTTATTAAGGATATTGAAGATTTGTCGGACATTGTCGCGAGGCAGAGTCGTGAGCTTGAACAACTTACCAAACAGGTTAGTTTTTTGACACAAAAAGAAACAGAGCGTGATACTTCGAGTGGTATTGTCTTAGGTGATAAACCACCACATTGGTGATCCACTAAAAACAAATTAAAGAAAACATTGTAACCGGAGTATTCTGTTATTAGGTTAGGGTGTAAGATTTATGAGCAAGGACTTAGCTGATGAAATTTAGTCACATCGTTATTCTAATTATCTCATTTTTTGTGAGCGCCAATATAGCTTTTTCGCAAACATCAAGTGGGACACAAGAGTATGGCGACGGTGGGGCTTATGAAGGCGAATTTTTAAATGGTTTGCCGCACGGAAACGGAACCTATGAATTGCCAAATGGTTATCGATATGTAGGCGAATGGTTTGAAGGTGAAATAAATGGGCAAGGTGAAGCATTGTTTCCAAATGGTTCAGTCTACGTTGGGAGTTTTGTAAAGGGTAAACCAGAAGGTAGTGGCAAAATCACCTTCAGTGATGGTGGAACATATGAAGGTGAATGGGCAAACGGAAGTATATCCGGTGTTGGCTATGCGAAGTATGCCAATGGAACAACTTATCAGGGATCTTTTCTTGATGCTATGCATAATGGGAAAGGAACTATGAACAGCCCAGATGGGTATGTTTATGATGGAACTTGGGAAAATGGAATAAAACAAGGTACAGCAACAGTAACTTATCCTGACGGATCAATTTACACCGGAGATGTTTCAGAGGGGCTTCGTGAAGGAACAGGTCGTCTCGAAATGCCAGAAGGACTAGCCTACGAGGGGACATGGAAAGCTGGCGAAATTAATGGAGAAGGTAAATTATCTCAGAAAAATGGTGATGTTTATGTGGGAACCCTCGCTAATGGCCGCAGGCAAGGTTTGGGTAAGGTTACTTATGCGAACGGTGATCTTTATGAGGGTAACTTTGCTGACGATCAGCGGAGTGGACAGGGAAAATTTATTGGTGCCGATGGTTATAAGTATGAAGGCAGTTGGCAGGAAGGGCAGATAAAGGGTCAGGGTGAAGTAGTATATCCCGATGGGTCTCAATATGTGGGGACTTTTTCAAATGGTCTAGCGGATGGTCTTGGCGAGATAATCTATCCTGATGGTTCAAGTTACTCTGGCGAGTGGTTTGATGGCGTTATTGAAGGCAAAGGGAAAGCCACTTATCCAAACAATGCAGTTTATGAAGGCCTTTTTCGAAATGCTATGTATCATGGATATGGAGTTATGCGCTTTGAAAATGGCTATGTCTATGAAGGAAACTGGAAGGAAGGAAAGCGAAACGGTGTAGGGAAAGCAACTTTCACAGACGGTATGATTTATGAAGGTGACTATCTGGATGGCCAACGCCATGGAATTGGTACTATTACCTTAGCGGATGGCTTTAAATACACAGGTGATTGGGAATATGGTGAGATTACTGGGGTTGGCATCGCAACTTATGCAAATGGCGATGTTTATCAGGGGAGTTTCGTTAAAGGTAAACGCCAAGGGAGAGGTTCCATTAAATTTGCCAGTGGAGACTCAGCTAGCGGAAAATGGGATGATGGCGCACTGGTTGAAACAGGATCCGACTAACTAAGTTGGTTCAAAAATTTATCGGCGCTTTTTATAACGTTCTTTTTGTGATCTTCATTCATTTTATCCCAGACTCGGTACATTTGGGCCATCCGTGGGTTGCCGTCAAACTTGTGTCTGTGCCGTGAGAGAAAATGCCAATAGAGTGTATTAAATGGACATGCATCCGGGCCAATTTTTTCCGAAACTTTGAATTTACATGATTTGCAGTAATTAGACATCCTATTAATGTAAGCGCCTGAGCTCACGTAGGGTTTTGATGCAACGACACCTCCGTCGGCAAATTGGCTCATACCTATTGTATTGGGAGCTTCTACCCATTCAAAAGCATCAATATAAACTGATAAGTACCATTCATGAACCTCATGGGGAGATACACCCGCAAGTAAAGCAAAATTTCCAGTTATCATTAATCTTTGAATGTGATGGGCATAAGAGAACTCTTCCGTTTGATTTACGGACTGATCTAGGCAATTCAGGCCACTTTCTTTACCCCAATATAGTGACGGCAATGGTCTAGTATGGTCCAAAAAGTTATTTTTGGTATAGTTTGGACCCTGCAGAAAATAAATTCCGCGAATATATTCTCGCCAGCCAATAATTTGTCTTATAAAGCCCTCCACAGAGTTTAGTGGCGCCTTACCATCGAGATATGCCTTTTCTGCTTTTTTGCAAACATCTATTGGTTTTAGTAGCCCAATATTGAGATAGGGTGAAATGATGGCGTGATATAAAAATGGTTGGTCAACCATCATGGCATCTTGATAGGCACCAAAATCTGGGAGCGCTTTTTCTATAAAGTGATCTAAAGCTTCTTCTGCTTGAGAATGGGTAGTAGCGTAATTAAAGTTATTAATATGACCAAAATTTTTAGAAAATTTATCTAAGACTAAATCAATTACTTTCTTTGTATGCTTTGTATTTGGAAAACGTTTAGGACCTGTGTGTAACACCGAGTCTGGAGCGGGTTTTCGATTTTCTTGATCATAATTCCATTTACCGCCAACTGGTTTTTCACCATCCATCAATAAACCAGTTTTTCTTCGCATATCCCTGTAAAAATACTCCATGCGCAGCTGTTTTCGGCCCTTAGCCCAATCACTAAATTCATTAACTTGAGAGATGAAACGATTATCCTCTTTGAATTCAATAGTTAATGGGACATTGGAAAGATCGTTTATTACTCTCCACTCATTTGGCTGGGTAACGGATACCTTAGTGCAATTAAATTGTTCGGCTCGGCGAATTAACTCACCCGATAAATTCTGAGTATTCTGGGGATCATCAAAAAAACTATATTCTACCTTATATCCCAAATTTCTCAGTCTATCACAGAAAGATCGCATGGCAGAAAAAATGAGAATGATTTTTTTAGGATGATGGGCGACATAGCTGGCTTCGCCTAATACTTCGGCCATTACTATAACAACTTTATTTGGATCTATTCCATTTAAAGATGATAGGTCTTCAGTTAATTGATCCCCTAAGATTAAAATTAATTTTTCTACCAAGGTACTGATTTCCTATCCCAATCAAAAAATTGACCAGACGAATTTGGTTTTAAAATGTCAGCGAGCTGTAAGATGTTTCTTGATGCGTCTTCTGGTGAAATGGCAGGATGACGTCCAAGATATTTTTCAGTGAATTTCGTCCTCACTGTTCCCGGATGAATGGCAACACATGTTAGCTTTGGAAACGATCGAGCATACTCGATAGCTGTAGTTCGAATGTATTGGTTTAAGGCAGCTTTTGATGCCCTGTAACTATACCAGCCACCCAATTTGTTATCACCGATAGAACCCACGCGTGCTGACAATACACCGACAAAACAATTTGAATTTTTATCTATCAAATGTTTTATATGCTTTAAGATAAGTGTTGGTCCAACAGCATTTGTAATAAACTGATTGATTGCAGCATCAGAGTTGAATTGTCGAATAGTTTTCTCTGGTTCTGATGCATTCACTACAAGTGCTCCAGTCGTAATGAATATCTTGTCGAAGGTGCCTTCTAATGTTTGGATTGCAGAAATAATTTTACTTTCATCTGATATATCCAAGTCATTTTGGCTCCGAGAAAGTCCAGAAACAGTATAACCTTCAGCAATACACTCTTCTTGTATAGCTGCGCCTATTCCGCCAGAATTTCCAAAAATTAAAATTCGTTTCATGTAAATGGAAGTAGTTGAATAAATAGAACAATCAAGAATGTGATCTAGCATCGCTTGCTCATTGAATAGGAAATCGCTAGATGAGTGATAAATAGACGTCGCAGGACACTTAAAATGGCTAAAGACAAAAAACAAAACAGACCAAAAGCTATTACTCCAAAGGGCTTCCGCGATTACTTTGGCTCCGAAGTGATAGAGCGAAACCAGATGTTGCAAAAAATAGCAGAAATATATCATAGCTATGGTTTTGAGGCTCTTGAAAGTTCCGCGGTCGAAACAGTTGAAGCGCTTGGAAAATTTTTGCCTGATATAGATCAGCCGAATGAAGGTGTGTTTGCCTGGCAAGAAGATGATCAAGATTGGTTAGCACTTCGCTATGATTTAACTGCTCCGTTGGCAAGGGTTTATGCGCAATACAGAAACGAACTTCCAACTCCATATCGTAGGTATTCTATGGGTCCAGTATGGAGGAATGAGAAGCCAGGCCCAGGCCGTTATAGACAGTTTTATCAATGTGATGCCGACACGGTGGGATCCGCGAGTATAGCGGCGGATTCAGAAATTTGTATGCTACTTTGCGATACTCTTGAGAATGTTGGAATTGCGGAGGGTGACTACAAAATAAAAGCAAACAATCGCAAAGTCCTAAATGGTATCCTTGAGAGTATGAATATTCAAGAAACTTCTAAGAGAGACGCGATACTTCGAACCGTAGACAAATTTGATAAAGTTGGAGAGAGTGGCATAAGGCAACTACTTGGCAAAGGCCGGCTTGATGCATCTGGGGCTTACATTGATGGAGTGGGTCTAGCTGATGGTGAGGCCGATATAGTCGTGGCATTTTTAACTTCTAAGGGCTCCAATATTGAAACAACATTAAAAAATTTAAAAAATTTGATTGGATCTTCTGAAATAGGATTAGAGGGTGTCAATGAACTGGAAACGATGGCCGGACTTTTTGAAGCTGGCGGATACGGTAGTAACAAGATTTCGATTGATCCTTCTGTAGTAAGGGGTTTGGGCTATTATACCGGACCAGTTTATGAAGCGGAGCTTACCTTTGAAATTTTTGATGAAAAGGGAAGAAAACGACAGTTTGGATCAGTTTCAGGCGGTGGGCGCTACGATGATTTGGTCAAGCGTTTTACAGGGCAGGCCGTTCCTGCAACAGGTGTGTCGATTGGTGTAGATAGGCTTTTGGCTGCATTAAAAGAAAAAGGGCGTGCACGCGCCTCGGGTCTAGGCCCTGTCGTTGTTACTGTCATGGACCGAGATCGAATAAGCGATTATCAAAAGATAGTAACTGAATTACGGAACGCTAGTATACGTGCTGAAGTTTATCTTGGTAATCCTAAAAATTTTGGCAACCAATTAAAGTATGCAGACAACAGAGGTTCGCCCGCTGCTGTGATAGAGGGAACTGAGGAACGTGAGAGTGGAACGATCCAAATTAAAGATCTTATCTTAGGTAAAAAACTTTCTGAGGCAGCGACTTTAGAAGAATGGAAAGATAGGCCAAGTCAGTTCACTGTTCGGCGGGATGAGCTTGTGCAAAAAATTAAAGAAATATTAAATTCCTACAAGTGATGACAGACCTGAAAGACTTATCAAGAGAAGCAAAAAGATTAGCTGTTGTTTTCGAAGCAACAGGCGCACAAGTCGTTGAGTTGGACTTCTTGCAAATTTCAAATGTTTTACTTGATTTATATGGGGAGGATATTCGTGGCCGGGCTTTTATAACTAATGACCCTGTCTATGGTGAAATGATGTTAAGGCCTGATTTTACCATTCCGATTGTAGAGCAACATATGACAAACAGTTTGTCACCCGCGAGATATACTTATTGTGGTAAGGTATTTAGAAGACAAGAAGAGTTTCCAGATCGACCAAGGGAATTTCTGCAAGTAGGTTATGAAATATTTGATGGTGCTAACCCGGAAAAAGCAGATGCAGAAGTTTTTTCGCTCGTTAATGAAGCTCTGAATGGTATCCCCGTTAGAATAGCTACTGGTGATATTGGTATTTTGATGGCTGCTGTGCGATCTTTATCAACTACGGAAACACGCAAGAAGGCACTCCTGAGACATATCTGGCGCCCTCACCGTTTTAAAACGCTTTTAAACCAATTCTCAGGGTTGTCTTCAAAGCCTCAGCCTAATCAAGATCTTAAAGACTATAACAAGTTAATAGATAAATTTCAGACTATTGGGTCAAGAAACATTCAAGAAATAAAAGAACGGCTCCAACAAATTAAATTGGAATCTGAAACAGACACAATAGACCCAGACGAAGTCAAAATTTTAGACGACATATTATCTTTGAAAGATACATGCACAGTAGCTCTGAGCTATTTGGAAAAAGTATCAAAAAAAATGCCAGGTATAGAAAAGACATTAGATAATTTTGCCAAGCGATTAGAATTTTTAGAAAACAATGGCATTAGCGTAGATGTTTTAGATTTTGAGGGCTCCTATGGGCGAACATCTATGGAGTACTATGATGGATTTGTATTTGGGTTTTACTCGGAAACTCAAAAGGATCTAGCACCAGTTGCCACTGGTGGTCGTTATGACGCACTTACTGAAAGAATGGGCCAAGGCAAAAAAATACCAGCAGTTGGAGCGGTTTTGAGGCCTGACCTCACCCTTTTATTAAGGGAAAATAATCGTGATTAGATTGGGCATACCCTCAAAAGGTCGACTAATGGGTCAAACTTTTGATTGGTTTTCAGAGCGCGGAATTAACTTAGTTCGAAGTGATTCAGACAGAGAGTACGCAGGACATATTAAGGGTATAAAAAACGTTCAGCTTGTTTTTTTATCGGCTAGTGAGATCCCGCGAGAACTTTCTTCTGGTCGCTTGCATTTTGGAGTTACTGGAAATGACGTAATTCAAGAAAAATTAGTTCATTTTAATCAACTCGCAAAGCCTATCTCAGAACTAGGTTTCGGATTTGCAGATTTGATTATCGCAGTTCCCAGCTTCTGGGTTGATGTTGATACCTTAGATGACTTTGATGCTGTCTCAGCACAGTTTAGAGATAAACATGGATACCGCTTACGTATAGCAACTAAATATCATCGACTGCTCAGGGAATTCCTAATGAAAGCAGGCGTGGCAGACTACCAAATTGTAGATAGTCAGGGTGCTACTGAAGGGGCAGTAAAAAACGGTTTAGCCGAAGCTATTGCTGACATAACTTCAACTGGAGATACCTTAAAGGCAAATCACTTGAAAATTTTATCAGATGGTTTGATCCTTAAATCACAAGCAACGCTTTTTAAATCTGTTGTTGCTGATTTTTCTCAAGAGGAAAATCAGGTCGCCAATTCACTTTTAAAAAAATTAAGAGCCAAAAATTAAATCACGCCTATGTCAGCAAGCGCTCCTGCTAAAGACGGAGGTAAGGGCTCTTCATTTTGACGCATAGCATTTAAGTCACTAGGTGAGTCTATCGGATTGAGATAACGCCAGCCCTGAAAGGCGCGCCTGTTGGCGATCGTGGTTAAAATCAAATTTTTATCTAGAACAATTGCACACCTCCGTATTCCATCATTACCGATGATTTCGTCAAGCCGAATTATCTTTTGCCTACATTGAATTTGACCTTTGATTACCCAATAAATGGAGCCACCATTTACAATCTCTTTTTCACGCTTTGGCCACATACGAGTTACATGACGGGGACAACCCTCTGCCCCTTGCGCTCTGGGATTATTTTGCCATGCAATGAGGTCAGAAACAGTTTGCGATCCTACGCTCAACTTTACTAAATTTACATATTCACTCATTATATTTCCTAGGCTTGTGTAAACGATAGTGCCATTAACAAAACTAGCAAGTTGACCAAGAGAGTTCAAAATACTAAAGTGACTGCCTACCGTTCTTAAGATTTTCTATCAAGGGTTTTTAGATGTCACGTTTCGATGCGGCAATTGCCGAACAAATCTGGGATATGAAGTATCGCCTAAAGGATGCTGATGGAACAGCTATTGATAAATCAGTTGAGGATACATGGGCAAGAATCGCGAAAGATCTTGCAAGTGTTGAGAAGAATAAAGAGCAGTGGGAAAAAGAATTCTATGCAGCGTTAGAAGATTTTAAATTTTTGCCCGCTGGCCGCATAACAGCAGGCGCTGGCACAAATCGAAAAGTAACCTTATTTAATTGCTTTGTTATGGGAACTATTCCCGATGATATGGAGGGCATCTTCAATATGTTAAAAGAAGCTGCCCTAACTATGCAGCAGGGTGGCGGGATAGGTTATGATTTTTCTACTATAAGGCCAAATGGTGCATTAGTTAAGGGAGTTGCCGCTGATGCTTCTGGGCCACTTTCTTTTATGGATGTTTGGGATTCAATGTGTCGAACAATCATGAGTGCTGGATCAAGGCGTGGTGCAATGATGGCTACAATGCGTTGTGACCACCCGGACATAGAACAGTTTATCTCTGCGAAATCTGACCCCATACGCTTGCGTATGTTTAATCTATCAGTCCTAGTTACTGACCCATTCATGGAAGCAGTGAAGAATGATGGTGACTGGAATTTAATATTTAATGGTGAAGTCTACAAAACACTGAAAGCTAGGACGTTGTGGGACCAAATAATGCAATCCACATATGACTATGCTGAGCCAGGTGTGATTTTCATCGACAGAATAAACAAACTTAATAATCTAAATTATTGCGAAACTATCTCTGCCACAAACCCATGTGGAGAGCAGCCATTACCACCTTATGGAGCGTGTCTGCTTGGATCGATAAACTTTGCGCAACTAGTCGAGAAGCCCTTTGAAAAAAGTGCAAAAATTAATGAAGCAGAGCTGGAAAGCTTAGTCGCGACAGCTGTTCGAATGATGGATAATGTTGTTGATGCCTCAAAGTTCCCCTTAAAAGAGCAGGCTCAGGAGGCTAAAAACAAAAGAAGAATTGGACTTGGTGTAACTGGCTTGGCTGATGCTTTGTTGATGGTCGGTTTAAGATATGGCTCGGATGAAGCTGCTGCGCAAACAGAGCGCTGGCTGCATATTTTAGCAAAGTCTGCATATTCTGCATCTGTGGAATTAGCCAAGGAAAAAGGCGCATTCCCATTATTTGATGCAGAGGCTTTCCTTAAGTCGGGATCCATGCAGACAATGGATAAAGAAATTTGTTGTGATATTAAAAAGTATGGAATTCGAAATGCTTTATTAACATCAATAGCTCCTACTGGAACAATAAGTCTCTACGCTGGGAATGTAAGCTCTGGGATTGAACCAGTATTTGCTTACTCTTACACTCGAAAAGTTTTGCAAAAAGACGGTTCCAAGACTGAAGAAGAAGTTGTTGATTATGCTGTGAGAATGTGGAGAGATCTCAAAGGCGATACTCCTCTTCCAGACTATTTTGTAAATGCCCAAACACTGAGCCCATTAGAGCATGTAAAAATGCAATCAGCTGCGCAAAAGTGGATTGATAGTTCAATTTCCAAAACTATAAACTGTCCAGAGGATATTGATTTTGAGTCCTTCAAAAGTGTTTATTTGGAAGCATATGAAACTGGATGTAAGGGATGTACAACTTATCGGCCAAATGATGTGACAGGATCCGTACTGACTGTTTCCAGCTCTAAAGAAAAGCCAATGGAAGAAGAGGGCGCAGACGTCATATATATGTCAGAACCATTGGACCGGCCTAATGAGTTGGAAGGTTCAACTTATAAGTTAAAGTGGCCTGACAGTGAACATGCTATATATGTCACAATAAATGATGCGCTTGTGAATGGTTCGAGGCGCCCGTTCGAAGTTTTTATTAATTCGAAAAACATGGAACATTTCGCCTGGACAGTCGCATTAACACGAATGATTTCAGCTGTTTTCCGAAGAGGAGGAGATGTCTCATTTGTGGTTGAAGAGCTAAAAGCAGTATTTGATCCGCGTGGTGGCGCATGGGTTAACGGAAAATATATACCCTCTATTCTTGCTGCGATTGGTGGAGTTTTAGAAACACACATGGTAAAAATTGGTTTTCTTGAAGGTGAGGGACTTGGACTAAAAGAAGATCCAAAATCAAATCAAGTTATTAATTTTTCCGAGAATAAAGCAAAAGCTTGCACCAGCTGTGGCCAGTTTGAGATGCAGATGGTTGAAGGATGTATGACTTGTAGAAGTTGTGGTTATTCGAAATGTGGATAAATTTTTTTTCATCTCAAAAAAGTTAAAATTCAGCTATTGCTATGAGTGAAATCTTTGAGCAAGTTAAGCTTTGTAAAATCTGTGCTGATATTTTCTCAAACACAAAGACTAAACATAGCCCCAGACCGGTTATTAGAGGTAAAAGTACAGCTAAAATTTTGATTGCTGGGCAAGCTCCTGGCGCCCGGGTTCATGAAAGCGGGGTGCCTTTTTCTGACCCATCGGGAGATGTTCTAAGGATTTGGATGGGCTTGAACAAAGACGATTTTTATGACGAGAGAAATATTGCTATAATCCCGATGGCTTTTTGTTTTCCAGGTTACGATGCTAATGGAAGTGATTTGCCGCCCCCAAAAATTTGTGCAAAAACTTGGCGTTCTTCAATTCTAGAGAGTTTTCAAAATTTGAAATTACAACTCCTTGTGGGATCTTTTGCTCAAAAATGGCATCTTAATACTAATAGCTCTGTTACTGATGTTGTTCAAAATTGGCGAATTTATTCGCCTGAAATTTTACCACTTCCACATCCTTCTTGGAGAAATAAGGCTTGGCTAAAAAAGAATTTTTGGTTTGAAAAAGAACTCGTACCTGTCTTGAGACACAAAGTTAGAGGCATTTTAAAAAATGACACAGCTTAACAAAGCTTTTGTAGAAATGGCGCAGAATCCAGAAAATAATGATGCTCGTCTAAATTATTATGGAGTGCTTGCAGATACAAATTTATTTTTGTTACTCGAGCAGGAACCCAGCAATGAAATACTTGAACCCAAATTTATCCAGCTTGAGGGAAAGAATTTTGCTTTAGCATTTGATAGTGAAGATAGCCTTTCTGAGTTTTATGGGGAAGCCGCTGCGTTTGCGCAAATTACTGGCCGTGTCTTGGCAAAGATGCTGTTGGAAGAAAAAGTAGGGTTAGGGATTAATTTAGGTATTTCTGAAGGTGAATTGTTGCTTCCATGGGAGATTATTAAATGGTTTGTAAATGTTTTGGATGAGACCCCCGATTTAGTACAAACCACCCCAAAAAAATTTTTCCGTGCCAAAGCGTTTCCCGAGGTTCTGTTTAAGGCACTGAAAGAAAAACTTATGCCTGCGGTTGGATTGTTTGATGAAATTTGGATTTGTGCTGTCGAATATAATGAAGATGAAACTTCTCATTTAATTTGCTTAATGGGCGTTCAAAATTCTGCACAGCAAGCAATAGTAAAATCAATCAACGAGGTTCTTTCTTTTACCGATATTGATTTGGGAAATATTGATGTGGCACATTTTACTTATGATGATAAAGCTTGTACTAAAATCCGTGAGATAGGTATTAAGCTTGAGTTTCCTGAGGTTAGCGAAGTAAAGAATGCTACTAGCGATGTCAAAAATAAGCTAGCTTTGCAGCCACCAAAACTAAGATAGAATTTTTAAGCTTTCGTTCTCGCGCCCGCAGGGTCATATAAAGGTTTGAAGGAAATTTCTGCTTCGACGCGACTTCCAGCTACGTCTATTTCATAAGATGAAGCAAGCAATTCTGATGTTTTTTCCCCTTTACAAGGGACATAGCCCATTCCAACCGCGCCTCCTAAGGCGTGCCCATAATTTCCAGAACTTAGATAACCAACTATTTCTCCATCGCGTACAATAGGTTCATTGTGGTAGAGTAAGGGCTCGGCATCTTTCAGAAGAAATTGAGCCATACGCATTTCCAGTCCTTCTTCTCTTTTTGCAACTACCGCATCACGACCAAGAAATTTCTCCTTATCTGATTTTAATGCAAACCCTAGGCCTGCTTCTAATACATGATCTTCACAGGTAATATCATGACCAAAATGCCTATAGCCTTTTTCTATTCGGCAGCTATCCATCATATGCATGCCACAAAGCTTTAGTTGGCTGTCTTTTGCGTAATCCATAACCGTTTCGAAAACATGTGCAGCCATATCTGTACTGACATATATTTCCCAACCTAATTCACCAACATAAGATACTCTATGAACGCGTGCCAATCCCATTCCAATTTCAATTTCTTGAGCTGTTCCAAATGGATTTGTTTCGTTTGAGAAATCATTAGCACTTATGGATTCCATGAATTGCCGAGAATTAGGTCCCATGATGGCCAAAACGCCTTCTGCCGCTGTCATGTCAGTGATTACGACTTCAAAATTCCCTTTATTTCTTCTCATCCATGTTTGATCAGCTAATCTTGTGATAGCCGGTGTTACTACTAAATATGAAGTTTCAGTCAGCCTGGTTACAGTTACGTCGGCTTCTATACCTCCTTTTTGATTTAGAAATTGTGTATAAACAATTTTTCCAAGGGGCACTGACATATTTCCACCACAAATATAGTTTAGGAAAGTTTCAACATCTCGCCCTTCAACCATTAATTTCCCAAACGAAGACATATCATACATACCTAGGTTGTTACGGACGGCCATATGTTCACGATGGGAGTTTTTAAACCAGTTTTGCCGACCCCAGCTATATTGATATTCTTGAGTTTGACCCTCTTCTGAAAACCAATTTGCTCTTTCCCATCCGGCAAGCTCTCCAAAAACGGCTCCATGATCTTTAAAGTAGGAGTGAAAAGGTGACCGTCTTATACCTCTTGCGGTTTCTTTTTGCCTAAAGGGAAAATGATCTGCGTATAGCAGGCCTAAAGTCTCTTTTGATCGTTCGAATAAATAATGTTTGTTACCCTGAAAAGGATGCATTCTAGAAATATCGACATCTCCAAGATCAAATGGTTTTTGGCCATCGTTCATCCATTGGCTTAATGCCATGCCCGCTCCACCGGCAGATTGAATACCTATTGAATTAAAACCTGCTGCTAGCCAAAAATTGTCTAATTCTGGGGCTTGCCCCAGATGGTAAGCATTATCTGGAGTAAAGCTTTCTGGGCCATTGAAAAAAGTATGTATGCCTGCCTCACCTAGCATTGGAATTCTATTTACGGCCATTTCTAGTATTGGTTCAAAATGATCAAAATCTTCTTGCAGTTGATCAAATTCAAAATCGTCAGGTATTCCATCTGCAGCCCAGGGTTTTGCGTTTGGCTCAAAAGCGCCCAGCATTAATTTTCCCGCATCCTCTTTATAGTATGCGCACTCATCTGGAACGCGCAGTACTGGCAGTTGGCTGAGCCCTTCTATTGGCTCTGAAACAATATAAAAATGCTCACAGGCGTGAAGTGGAATATTAACGCCTGCCATCTTGCCGACTGCGTGCCCCCACATACCCGCGCAATTTACAATCATTTCACATGATGTATGCCCTGTTTCTCCTGAGCCGCTGACCCAATCTACACCTTTTACTACTCTCCCAGATTTATGTATTTTTGTTACTTTAATGCCTTCATTAATATTGGCGCCATTTTGCCTTGCCCCTTTCGCAAGCGCTAATGCAATATTTGCTGGATCTCCTTGCCCATCTTTTTCTAGGAAAACACCTCCAACAACTTTGTCTAAATTAATATGCGGATACTTTTCTAATATTTCATTAGGAGAAATTTCTTCTATCCCAACATCAAACGCTCTTGCCATTGCAGCAGATCTGTTGAGCTCCTCCATACGTTCCTCAGTCAGAGCAACTGTTATCGAGCCCACACGCTTAAATCCCGTTGATACACCTGTTTCTTCTTCTAGCGATCCATAAAGTTCTTGAGTATATTTTGCTAGCTTGGTCATGTTTGATGATGCTCGCAGTTGTGCAATCAAACCAGCAGCATGCCAAGTTGTTCCCGAAGTTAATTTTTTTCTTTCAAGTAATAAAACGTCTTTCCAACCCAGTTTAGTTAAGTGATATGCAACCGAGCACCCAATTACTCCTCCGCCAACAATTATCACCCGCGCATGTTTTGGAATATTACTCATATTATCCTCAAACTATTTTATGACCTTTATCTCGCAGTTCTTTAGCAAGCTCTTCAATATGCTTGGGGCCAACTTCACAGCAACCCCCAATAATAGTTGCGCCCATCTCAACCCATTCCATAGCAAATTTAGCATATTCCTTGGGACTTAAATCATGTCTTTCTTTTAGTGCATCTACTGTTGGAAATTCTTCTAAAAAACCAGCCGTTATTTCAGTAAAACCATTTGCATAAGCTCCGAATGGTTTATTAAAATCAGCTAAAATTTTTAATGACTCCTTAGCAACCTCAGGCCTCGAGCAGTTGATTAAAACAGTATCAAATTTGTATTCAGTAATAAGATTTTTTGCCAAAGAAAGATCTTCTCCAGAACGGAGTTTTGTCCCATCATAATCTTCGGTGCTGAATGCAATCCATACTGGGATTTTAACGTCTTTGGCAGCAATTAAGGCAGCTTTTGCGTGTTCTATTGAACTCACCGTTTCAATCAGTAAAACATCGCATTTTGCACTCAAGTGAGCGATTACATTTTTGTATTGTTTTGAGGCTTCTATAGCATCTGGAATTAAATCAGGACGATAACTTGCATGCAGCGGTCCAATTGATCCAGCAACCTGACCATAGCCATTTCTTTTTTTTGAGCTAATTGCCGTTTCAATGGCTGTATCCCAAAGCTCTTCTAATCTTCCTTCTAAGCCAACTCTTTCTAATCTATCTTTAAGAACAGGATATGTATTAGTTGTTGCAACGGTTGCACCCATCGAGAAGTACTCATCATGTACCTCCGAAAGTAATTTGCTATCATCAAGCATAACTGTGGTGGACCAAAGGGGTGTAGGTTTTTCCCCTGATCTCTTCACAAGCTCCTGACCAATCGACCCATCAAGTAAAGTAATTTCGGACATTTTATATAATTCTCTTTTTCGTAAAAAGTGCTGTGATTTACATTATACTAATTTTTGTGACTGACTTCTTAAAGCATCTCAAGCTCGCAGTCTTTCATTTTGTGGATCCCAAAGCGCGTCGTTTTCCTGGACTACTGCTTTTCTACGTTCTCCATAAATTTCTACTTCCAAATTCATGTTAGGTTTAGCTAAGTCACTTCTTAACATTCCCAAAGCAATTGATCTATTGACTCTATAGCCCCAAGCACCCGATGTTGTTTCCCCTACAACTTCACCATTATGCCATAAAGTTGACATGTAAGGAGCATCAAACTCTTCAGCATCTACTACCAGGGTTACGAATTTTTTGGCGCTTCCTTGTTGTTTTTCGTTTTGCAATGCTAGCTTTCCTGGAAAGGATTGAGGTTTTTCAAACTTGATAAACCTTTCGAGCCCTCCTTCAAGCATGGAATAATCAGTAGATAAATCTCCTTTCCATGCTCTATAGCCTTTTTCAATTCGGAGTGAATTTAAGGCCCACATTCCAAAAGGTTTTGCACCTCTTTGAATTGATAACTCATATAAAGCTGCAATATCTTTATTCAGTGCATGTATTTCCCACCCTAATTCCCCAGCAAAGCTTACTCTGACCAAATTACATTCTATATCTTTAATTTTTGCTTTTTGGTGCGTTAGCCAACTTGCTTCTAGGTCAGCTTCGGTATTCAAAGATTGGAATAAGGCGCGGCTTTTGGGCCCGGTTACAATCAAGGTGCCATATTCATTTGTAATATCAGTAAGAGCTAATCCTTTTGAGAGTGATCGACTTAAAAGTTCATAGTCGTGCCACTGAGCAGAAGCCGCAGTAATCAAAGTAAAGTGATCTTCACTATGTCGCATGACTGACATCTCTGTCAGAATGCGCCCTCTTTCGTCTGAAAAATAAGCAAGATTTATTCGGCCAATTTTTGGTAAACCGCCTGTTATCTGGCAACGCAACCATTCGGCAGAACCATCACCGACCAATTCAAAACGGCTAAAGCCCGGCAAATCCAAAACCCCAACAGAATCTTTTACAGCTTCACATTCCTCTTTAATTCTTTTTTCCCAAGGCCCAGACCTTTTCCAGGTTTTTGTTGCTTCTTCTGATGTATCGTCTCCCTCTTTCGCAAACCAATTAGCACGCTCCCACCCATTATAAGCACCCATCTGACCACCGTTTTTCAAAATAAGGTTGTGAGCAGGCGAAAGTTTTTTATTTCGACCGGCCGGCCATTCATGCCAAGGAAAATGCATAGCGTACTCGTTACCGTAGACTTCCATACCCTTTGCAACACAATACTCATGATCGGTTTGGTCCGTATATCTTCTAGGATCACATGACCACATATCCCATTCTGTAACGCCCTTAGTGATCCACTCGCATAGAACTTTTCCAGCGCCTCCAGCTTGTGCAATACCAAAAGTAAAAACACATGCTTCAAACCCATTTTCAACACCAGGCATAGGTCCAATCAGTGGAAGTCCATCAGGGGCATATGGAATTGGGCCATTTATAATTCTACTTACGCCAGAGGTCCCTAAGAGTGGAACGCGCTCCATGGCATCAGAAACGATATCTTCTATTCGATCTAAGTCATCGTTCCATAGCTGAAAACTAAAATCGTCTGGCATTGGATCGTCTTCGGTTGCCCAATGTGCTTTGCAATTTGGTTCATAGGGCCCCAAGTTAAATCCATTTTTTTCCTGCCTTAGATAATAGGATATATCTACATCTCTTAAAAGAGGTAGTTTTTTGCCAGACTTCTTTACGTAGTTTTCAATTTCAGGTATTTCTTCAGATAGAAGATACTGGTGGCTCATAACCATCATTGGTACAGTTCTACCACCGTAAGGTTTGAACCATTCTCCCACTTGTTGCGCATAATATCCTGCGGCGTTTACAACGTATTGACAGTTAATATCACCTTTTTCCGTATGAACAGTCCACGTTTTATCATTCTTTTGGGTGACTCCAGTTGCCGGGGTAAAGCGAAGTATTTTGGCTCCTAGATCTCGTGCTCCTTTGGCTAAAGCTTGAGTGAGTTGTGCTGGATCGATATCACCATCATTTGGATCATAGAGAGCGCCAGCAAGATCATGGATCTCTAAAAAAGGATATAAGTCTTTAGCTTCTTTTGGCGTTAGTATTTTTATATCCATTCCCTGATATTTACCCATGCTGGCGGCACGCTTGAATTCTTGAAGACGCTCTTCAGAATGAGCCAGGCGCAAAGATCCAGTCTGATGATAGTTCATCGGGTAATCAACTTCTTCACCAAGTCTCGCGTATAGTTCTGTTGAATATCGCTGTATATTCATTATCGACCAACTAGTTGAAAATGTTGGTACGTTACCTGCAGCGTGCCAAGTAGACCCTGCGGTCAATTCATTTTTTTCTAATAAAACGCAATCTGTCCAACCAGCTTTAGCTAGGTGATAGAGCGAACTTGCTCCAACAGCACCACCGCCAATAATTACAACTCTAGCTTCTTTTGGAAAGTCAGGCATAAAATAATCTCCCCTGATATTTTACAGCAATTTTAAAATAATTTTATTACACTTTTAAAATATTTAAACATGAAAACTCTGATTAATTGGATTTTTTTAAATTGTTAAAAATGCCAGTACTACTCCATACAAAATAAAACAAAGTGACAATATTCTACGAAGTTTAATATTTAGTGTCACTGTGACTGCCTTATCTTTTAAAAAAGCTCCAAAAGCACAGAAACTTGTATAATTTAAACAGGTGATCGTAAGAGCGGTTGGTACAATTGCCCACATCTGTGTTCTGATTGCGACGTCAGGGTTTATGACGATGGTAAATGCAGCCAGGTATCCAGCGAGGGACTTTGGGTTTATTGTCGCAATTGCAAATGATTTAACAAATAAAGACCGAAATGAAAATTTAGGTTGGGTGTATTTCCCAGCATCTATTAAGCCTCTAATTCCAATATAAATAAGAAAAATAACCCCAATGATTTTCAAAATCATAAGTGTTTTGGGAGTATTGATTATTATAGACGACAGTCCGAGAATAGTGAGTGCTAAAAAAAGTATTGCCTGGCCTAATATGGCGGCTACACAAACTAGACTTTTTCTAAAACCAAATTCACTTGCAATGGCGATACAGTTAAGTGCATTTGGTCCAGGCATTATAACAAAGAGTGCCCAAAAGCCTGTAAAAATAATCCAATCTTCTAGGGTCATTGATAAACTGCTATGCATTAAATGATGTAGTTCAATATCTTATGTATTATCTATTGAATTCATTGAAAGTGATATAGTTTTTTTAATATGAAAAATACTTGCTAATACTGACACTGAATGGTTGGACTTGTGTGTTGGGTTAAAATTTCGTACCGGATTTTAAATGAAGCAGCGAAAATACTCTCCTCCAGCTACACCGCTAGATATAATTTATGAAGATTCCGATATTTTGGTTGTAAATAAGCCAGAAGGTTTGCTGTCGGTTCCTGGTCGTGGTCTAGATTTACAAGACTGTTTGCTCAAAAGAATACAGGAAGTCTTCCCAATGGGGCTATTGGTTCACCGTTTGGATTGTGATACTTCAGGGTTAATTGTTTTTGCCATGAACAAACATTCGCAGAGACAACTGTCTATGCAGTTTGAAAAGAGACTGATTAAAAAGACTTACGTTGCTCGTGTTTGGGGGCAAGTATTTGAAAAATATGGAATAATTGAAAAGCCAATAATTGTCGATTGGCCCAATCGTCCATTGCAGAAAGTTTGCTATGAGACTGGCAAGCCGGCAATAACAAACTGGCGTCGCGTTCGCGCTGATCAAAAAGAAAGTCGTTTGAAATTAAATCCTAAGACGGGTAGATCGCATCAACTACGTTTGCATTGTATGGCTATGGGGCACGTGATTTTAGGCGATCCTTTATATGCAGATGGAGAAGCGCTTAACTATGACAGATTGATGCTTCATTCAGAAGAATTAAGGCTAAATCATCCTGAGAGTGGAAGGGGTATGTCTTTTCGATCAAAAGCTCCATTTTAGTTTGCTAGGTTAATTATCATCTCAGTGAATTGGCGTAAGATAGGGGCGTAATAAAGCAACAGGATGTGCGCGAAGACTGAACCGGAGCGCAGCATAATCTTCAATAACTTCCTCACCAGTTGTCATAATTGGTAAATTGGCAACGGGTTCATCTATAAATTCATTACCAAGGTCGTTTGAAAATAAGGGGAGAGGTTTACACGAATTTATAGATTTTGCCTCCCATAGGGCTTCCCGGCGAGAGTATCCAAGAGTAAAAAAAACATCTGCTTCCGCAAGATAAGCTAATAAATTTGGTGATACACCCGCACGGCGCCAAACATCATGAATTGAAGAATATCCATTTCCGCGGCTTGCAATGATCCAGATTGCATCCTCTTCTTTCACTCTTTTGATTTGTCTGAAACCAAGTCTGACAGCGTGACCTCCACACCCGTCAGGTTCAAGTGTGTTGTCCCAGAGACTATGATTTATGCATATGGGGTTTATAGTTACATTATGTTCTCTTGCATCCCTGATAATCTGTGCGGGTGCATAAAATCCCATGGGTTGAGAGTTAAGTAGGGCACATACAAATATTTGTGGATAATGAAATTTAATCCACGCACTTGCATATACCAATAGTGCAAAGCTAGCAGCATGACTTTCAGGAAAACCATATGAGCCAAAACCTTCAATTTGAGAAAAACATCGCTTTGCAAAATTTGCATCATACCCATTTTTGAGCATACCACTAATAAATCTGTTAAAGAATTCACTGATATTCCCGTGCTTTTTGAAAGTTGCTAGCGCTCTTCTTAAGCGGTCAGCTTCTTCAGGGCTGAAATTAGCGCCTATAATTGCAATTTGCATTGCTTGCTCCTGGAAAAGAGGAACACCAAGAGTTTTACCTAGTACTTCTCCAAGTGCATCTGATGGAAAATTAACAATCTCCTCACCATTCCGGCGCCTAATGTAAGGGTGTACCATGTCGCCTTGAATTGGTCCTGGCCGCACAATTGCAACTTGAATAACAAGATCATAAAAGCAGCGAGGGCTCATTCTAGGTAAGAAATTCATTTGAGCACGGCTTTCCACTTGGAAAACACCAATACTATCAGCGCGGCATAACATATCATAAACTTTGGGATCTTCGGCGGGTAGATTTGCTAAGGTATAATCATCACCAAAATATTGTTGAATCATGTCGAAGCTTTTTCTGATGCAAGTCAGCATGCCTAATGAAAGGATATCTACTTTTAATATACCGAGGGTATCAATATCATCTTTATCCCAAGCTATGACAGTTCGTTCTTGCATTGAGGCATTCTCAATTGGTACTAACTCATCCAAGCGTCCTTCAGTTATTACAAAACCACCGACATGCTGGCTCAAATGCCTTGGGAAACCAATAATTTCGTCAATAATTTTAAGTGTAAGACTTAAGTGACGATCTGACGGATTCAAACCAATCTCACGTATACGTTTTTCCTCTAACTTTTTTGTACTGAAAAATCCCCATAGCTGGGACGATAAGGCACTGACTGTATCTTTACTGAGGCCCATTGCAGTACCAACCTCTCGAATGGCGCGTTTGCCTCTGTAATGAATAACTGTTGAACAAAGGCCAGCGCGATGTCGGCCATAGCGATTGTAAATGTACTGTATAACTTCTTCTCTACGTTCGTGCTCAAAATCAACATCGATATCAGGGGGTTCGTCGCGTGCTTCAGAAACAAATCTCTCGAAAACCATTGTTCCAATTTCTGGGCTGACTGATGTGACTCCAAGGCAGTAGCAAACAACTGAGTTTGCTGCAGAACCCCTACCTTGACATAAAATTTTACGGCTCCGTGCAAAAGTAACGATATCATGGACAGTTAGGAAGTAAGGTTCATATTTTAATTTTCCTATAAGCTTTAGCTCGTGATTTAGCATGGATTGTACTTTTTTGGGTGCTCCCGAAGGATATCTCCAATTTAGTCCCTCAATAGCTAATCTTTTTAAACGTTTTTGTGGTGTTTCCCCATTTTTTATTTCCAGGGGATACTGATATCTTAGTTCATCTAACGAAAACTGTAATTTATCTAAAATGCGGATCGTATTGTTTATTGCTTCTGGGTACTTAGAAAAAATTCGAAGTATTTCGGTATATGAACGTAGGCGCCTTTCAGCATTTGGTAGTGCATTTTTTCCTAACTGATCTACACTTTTACCTAGACGAATTGCTGTTAGAACATCCGCTAGTTTGCGGCGTTTGCTATGGTGCATAATTGGATGTGCACTAGCAATGAGATCACATCTAATAATTTTGGATAGTTTTCTGACGTGTTTGAATCTTTTAGGATCTATTCCATCATATTCTGGTGTTAACACTATATAAACATCTTGATTAAATTTGTCCTTGAGAAGGGTGCTATTTTCTAACCACAGTTTTGATTTTTCCACGTTCCATGGAGCCTCTGGCGGATGAATAAGGAGTACTACATCATCTAGTTCTTCAGTGATTTCACCAATAATTAAATCACATAAACCTTTGTTATTGCGTAATCTACCTTTAGAGAGGCACCGGCATAATGTGCCCCAACCTTTTCGTGACTTAGGCAACACTGTTATTTCAAATCCATCTATTAATTTGAATTTTGATCCAGGTATCAACCGCGGTACCGTATCTAGACTTAGTGAGGGAGGTTTTTTAATATTTTGGGGTCGGGGAGGCCCTATTAAGTTTTTACTTTCACGATCTTTTACTAAGCGCTTTATATCCCGTGCAGCACTATATGCTCTCACAATTCCTGTAACCGAATTGACATCAGCTATCGCAATAGCCGGTAGGCCAAGAAGTGCAGCGCGCATCATATATTCTTCAGGATGCGATGCCCCAGTTAAAAATGTAAAGTTTGATATTATTGATAATTCAGCAAACATACAAATAAATATGTTCTTGTTTTGTTCTTTGTCTAGTAGTAGTTTTATATTTTGTATTATTTTTAACACAAAGTTTTCATTACAATACTTTTGTCTGCGAATTTATACGACGGCTCTAATTAATTTACGCTCTAAAATATGTATTACTTTTTTCAAATCATGGCCTCTTTTTAAAATTTGGCCATCCATGCCTATTACCGCATATTCACCTTGTTTATTTCGTAACTTTGGGCGTTTTTCTATTCGATAAAGGGGATTTTCCGCTGTTCTGCGAAAAATTGAAAATACTGCCACGTCGTTAAGTGCCGAAATGCCATAGTCTCTCCACTCACCAGCAGCCACCATTTTGCCATAGATAGATAATATAACTGCTAACTCTTTTCGATCAAATGAAATTACTTGAAGCGATTTTCGACCAGGAAATGGAGTCAGTTTATTCATAGTAAAAGATTTGCGGTCTTTACGTTTAAAATCAAGTTAAAATAAAGAAACTATTTACTATAATTCTGATTAAATTAGATCTGCGTGCTTAAGTGCTGAATTAATTTTTTGTTTGGTAGGTTCTGAGAGTGGGGTGAGTGGAAGACGCACCTCATCTTTACATAGCCCTAATTGGCTCATTGCGTATTTGGCACCAACTAGACCAGGTTCCGTAAAAATAGCCTTATGCAAAGGCATTAATTTATCTTGGATCTTTAGAGCTAGGGAGTAGTCACCTGCTAGGGTTGCTTCCTGCATCCTTGAACATAGCCCTGGAGCAACATTTGCAGTAACAGAAATACAGCCAACACCTCCTTGCGCATTAAACCCATGTGCTGTCGCATCTTCGCCTGACAGTTGTATAAAGTCAGCGCCACAGGTCAAACGTTGATCACAAACTCTAGCTAAATCGCCTGTGGCATCTTTTACACCTATGATCTCATTTAATTTTGCTAATTCACCCATAGTTTCAGGTGACATATCCACGACAGATCGACCTGGAATATTATAGATGATTATTGGAAGCCCAATTTTTGCTAACTCAGTGAAGTGTGCTATCAAGCCTTCCTGAGTTGGTTTATTATAATAAGGAGTAACTACCAGAGCAGCGCTTGCTCCCACATTTTTAGCATGCTCTACAAATCGAATTGCTTCTGCAGTATTATTAGAGCCGGCACCCGCAATAACAGGTACTCTACCATCCGCTTCATTGATAACTTCGCTAACTACTTGTTCATGTTCAGCATGTGTTAGGGTTGGACTTTCGCCAGTTGTACCAACGGGCACAAGTCCGCGACTGCCCTGCTCTATATGCCAATTTACAAGTTTTTTTAGCTCATTCACATCTACTTCGCCATTATTAAACGGCGTGACCATTGCTGGTAATGATCCTTGAAACATGAAATACTCCTCATAGCTGATGCGCAAACTAATAATTTTATAAAAGCAAGATTGCTTAACTTAAAATGCGCAGTAGACTTAGGGTACCGTATTTAGCTTCTGGATCAAAAATGCAAGCAAAGTTGCGATATATTACATTATTTCTTTTTTTGTTTTGCACTGCCGTCGATGCTCAGGCGCCGGTAAGGCCTTTAGAGCTAGCATTCAAAGCCATGGAAAATGAAGACTGGCATAAAGCCTTCCTTCTGTCTGACAAAGATGGGAATTTGGGCCATTCTATTATTTTATGGCATTATTTAAGAGAAGGCTTGGGCACACCGGGTCAGGCTTTAAGTTTTTTGGAAAAAAATTCTGATTGGCCAGGGCTGCCTTATCTCAGGAAAAGATCTGAAAAAACTTTCCATGATGCCCAGGATAATAAGATTTTAGCATTTTTTGAGTTGGGAAAACCGCAAACTGGATTGGGAAGTTTAATTTATGCGCTTGCATTGAAGCGGGATGGGCAAAAATTTAAAGCCGGTCTTGTTGCTCAAGCAGCTTGGGCTGATCAAAGTATGGATAAGAGTACAACTTTAGAGATTTTTGAAAATTTTCGAACAAATTTGCTCCCTTTAAAAGATAATAGGTTTGAGTTTCTTTTATGGGAAAAAGATAAAGCCTCATTAAACGCGATGTCTTTTCTATTAAATGATACTCAGAAGGCGGTAGCTGATACCATTTTTTCCCTCTATGCGAATAAAAAAAATGTATCTGCAAAAATTAATTCCTTACCATCTAAATGGAAGAAACATCCCGTTATGATGCATGCGCGTTTTGAATGGCGCCTTAGAAATAATCTTAATGAATCTGCCCTGCAAGTTTTAGAGAATTATAGTAAATCAGCAAGGCAATTGTCTCAGCCCTCAAAATGGGCTGAAAGAAGAGAAATTTTAGCTCGAGATCTGATGTATAATAAGCAGTATAAAAAGGCCTATAAGATTTCGTCTAATCACTTTCTTGAAGAAAGTGATACTTATGCCGTTCTCGAATGGCTTTCTGGGTATTTAGCATTAGAAAAGTTGAATAATGCAGAGCAAGCTCTGAAACATTTCAAGAATTTTTTAATATCGGTAGATGCTCCAATTTCGTTGGGCCGCGGTTTCTATTGGCTAGGGAGAACATATGAAAAGCAAGGCAAGATGGATGTTGCAAAACAAATTTATCAAATAGGAGCCGATCGTTGGGAAACCTACTATGGTTTACTCGCAGCAGAAAAAGTGGGAAGGACAGTAGACATCGAAGCACTAAATACCCCTCAATCCAAATCCTGGGTAGAGGCAAGTTTTTCAACTGGCTCAGTCTTCAAAGCAGCTTTGCTATTATTTTCTGCAAATCAAGAAGTGCTTGCTGAGCGCTTTCTTACCCATCTAACAGAGACTTTATCTGACGACGATATATTAAGATTAGTTAGTTTTTTAGAGGAAATTCAAAAGCCCCACGAACTTGTCATGGTTGCAAAGAGAGCGGCAAGTCAAAGTAAGGTTTTCCCAAGGCCTTATTTTGCACTTCATCCTGTGGCAGATATGCCACAAAAAATTCCTCCAGAAATGACATTGGCTATAGCGCGGCGAGAAAGTGAATTTTATCCAAAAGTTGCATCTCCAGTTGGAGCGCTTGGTATGATGCAAGTAATGCCAAAGACAGCTAAAGAAGTTGCAAAAAGGCTTGGCCTTAAATTTTCATCTGAGCGAATGCTATCAGACTGGAATTATAATGCTAAGATTGGAATAGCCTATCTAGAAGAACTTTCTGAAAGGTATAAGGGAAACCCAATTCTTATTGCAGCCGCATATAATGCTGGTCCATCTCGTGCTGACCGTTGGATTCAGCTTATGGGAGATCCACGAAATCCAAAAGTTGATTTGGTTCAGTGGGTTGAAAGTATCCCTTTTGAAGAAACACGCAATTATGTCATGCGAGTTGCAGAAAGTCTTCCAAACTATAAAGTTCGACTGAACAATGAGCCTCCCGCTTCTTTTTATTTTTACTTAAAAGGTTCAGGTTTTTTGCCTTTCTCGCCAAATAGCGAATAAACCAGAGAGGACCACAAGAAATGCGCCCATTACAACATGTACCTCCAATTTTTCACTAAATATCCAAAGACCAATAATTGTTGCGAAGAGAAGTTGTAGATAAGCGAAAGGCTGCAGTGAACTTGCTTCTGACAACTCGTAGCATTTTATAAGTAAATAGTGTGCTAAACAGGCAAGAATGCAAAGCAGACCTAACCAGGCCCAATCGACAGGTTTCAAAGCAATCCAATAACCGCTTCCTACAATCGACATTACAACTGCTCCAATTATTCCAGTCCAAAAAAATGAAGTCATTGAAGTGTCTTGCCGGGCTGCATACCTCGTAAGGAGGCTGTATAAAGCAAACATAAGAGCTGCAACTAAAGGAATTATTGCCTCCAAAGAGAACACATTATTGGATGGTTTCAATATGATCATGACGCCGATAAAACCAATAAAAATTGCAGACCAGCGTTTCCAGCCAACAAATTCTTTTAAAACTGGTCCAGATAAGGCCGCTACAAGTAGTGGGTAAATTGAAAAAATAGCATGGCTCTCAATCAAGCCTAGCAAAGTAAAACTCGTGATCATCACAATAACTTCTAAAGCGAGCAATGCCCCTCGAAAAACCTGTAAAAAAGGTTGTTTTGTTGATATCGCCTTTCGGAGTCCACCGGGTTGCTTTGAACATAAGATAACTACAAATAAAGCAAAAAACCAATACCGAACCATAACGATAAAAAAAACATTGTATTCCCGTGCAAGATATTGGGAGATCCCGTCTTGAACAGCAAAGATCAGCATCGTTACAGCCATAAGCGATATCCCAAGTTTTGGGTTACTTTTCATGATTTTTTGATTGCTGTTGTCATATGTCGCTTGCGCCCAAAACCTTTAATTCGTTGAACTTCGAACCCCACTGAATTTAAATTCTTACGTACGATTCCTGCGGCCGAGTAAGTTGATAGTGTGCCATTTTCAGCAGTACATCTATAAACATTTTCTAATAATTCTTTTTCCCAGAGCTCTGGGTTTTTTGATGGAGAAAAACCATCCAAGAACCAGCAATCTGCCTTTATTTTGACATTCTTAATTGTATGCCTTGCATCACCTAAAATAAGTTGCAAATTGTAGTCTTTCCCATGCAGTTCTCCTTTTTCTAAAAGTTTGCTCCAAACAGAGGAAAATTCTCGTTGAATATTGCTCAATTCGGCAAATTCATTTTGTGCCTTGACCATATCTTCTGGCCTCATAGGAAACGCTTCAAAAGAAGTATAAAAAAATTTGCCTTTTTTCTTTTTGAGTCTCCATTGCCACAGAGTTGATAAAAAGTTTAGTCCAGTTCCAAATCCCAATTCGGCAATCACAAATTTATCTTTCAACCGTTGAGGAAGTTTATTACCGTTTAAAAAAACATGACATACTTCCTCCAAACCGTTGTCCAGAGAATAGTAGGGGTCATCAAATTTTTGAGCTATAGGTATTCGGTCATTTCGCCAAACAAGATTTGGGTAAGTATAGTTTGTCAAAGGCTTGCACTTTTCTTTTGTCACCTCTATCGCTCGTGTAGTAGCAGGTGACAAGAACGAATGATAGACATCACAATAAGAGGTGCTGGGATTATGGGGCTAACGCTCGCCTGGCATTGCCTTAATTTGGGTGCGTCAGTAAGAGTAATTGATCCAAATGGCATCGCTAATGGTGCCAGTGGTGGTATTGTAGGAGCGTTAGCGCCGCATGTTCCAGAAAACTGGAACGCTAAAAAACAATTCCAACTTGAAAGTTTGCTTTATAGCCAGAAATTTTGGAAATCTGTAGATAGTGTTTCTGGATTGAATAGCGGATATAGAAGAACTGGCAGACTACAGCCTTTGATGGATGAGCATAGCGTTGCCTTAGCCCAAAAAAGGAAAGAAAGTGCAGATAATCTTTGGCAAAATTTTGCAACTTGGGACATTATAGATAATAGCAAAGATTGGAATTTAACGTCACCTACAGGCCTTTGGATTTTTGATACATTGTCTGCAATTATCTATCCTAAATTGGCTTGTTTGTCCTTGGCTCAAGCCTTGAAAAACAAAGGATGTGAGTTTCTTTTAGATGGAAAAAATCTAGGCAAAGTTATTTGGGCAACAGGTATTCATGATCTCAATAGAATATCAATAAAATTAGAAAAAAATTTTGGAAATGGAGTAAAAGGACAGGCGGCATTATTTAAATTAACAAAGCCGAATTCGGTACAACTTTTTGCAGAAACTCTACATTTTATCCCACATTTTGATGGTACAGTCGCTATTGGTTCAACATCTGAACGTAATTTCGAACATGAAAATACTAATGATGATAATTTAAACGCTTTGATTTTAAAGGCCTCAAACATTTTACCAGAACTGAAGGGCAAAGATCCAATTTGCACTTGGGCAAATGTGCGGCCGCGTTCGAGTTCTAGAGCGCCAGTATTAGGTAAACATCCACTTTTCCCATCGGAATTCATAATGAACGGTGGCTTTAAAATTGGCTTAGGCATGGCCCCACAAATGGGGAAAGTCTTTTCAGAATTTTTACTATTAAATGAAAATAATATACCAACTGAGTTTTTGCCAAACGTTAGCTTGTAGCTTCCTTGACTCTAATCCAGGGTTAAGTTTTAAAACTTTAATTCTCTAATATTCTGCGTGCTATGACCTGAGCTTGAATTTCTGCTGCACCCTCAAAAATATTTAAAATTCTCGCGTCACAAAGAATACGGCTAATTTTGTATTCTAAGGCAAATCCATTTCCGCCATGTATTTGAAGTCCGTTATCTGCTGCAGCCCAAGCAACTCTCGCGCCAAGCAGCTTTGCCATACCAGCTTCAAGGTCACATCGGCGGTCGTTGTCTTTTTCATATGCGCTGAAATAAGTAAGCTGCCGGGCTATCATTATTTCCACAGCCATCATGGCTAATTTATCTATAACGCGAGGAAAGTTGATTAGCGATTTTCCAAATTGTTTTCTATCTTTTGCATAATTAAAGGACTCATCTAACGCGGCCTGAGCAACTCCAACGGCTCGTGCTGCTGTTTGAATTCTTGCACTTTCAAAGGTTTGCATGAGTTGTTTGAAACCTTTTCCTTCCTGACCGCCAAGAAGATTCGCTTTATCCACTTTAAATTTGTCAAAGGCCATTTCATATTCTTTCATACCTCGATAACCTAAGACTTCGATTTCGCCGCCAGATATTTCTTTGTCTGGAAAAGGATTTTCATCAGTTCCAGGTTTCTTTTCGGCTAGAAACATAGACAAACCTCGATGATTTTTTGACTCAGGATCGGTTCGCGCCAGTAAGGTCATAACATGCGTACGAGATGCATGTGTGATCCAAGTTTTGTTTCCAGTAATTTGGTAGTCGCCACTTTCAGATTTTATGGCTCTCGTTCGAAGTGCTCCCAAGTCAGAGCCTGTATTTGGCTCTGTAAAAACTGCAGTTGGTAAAACCTCACCACTGGCTAAACCGGGTAGCCATTGTTTTTTTTGTTCATCCGTACCGCCGCATAGAATCAATTCGGCTGCAATCTCGGTCCTAGTACCTAGCGAGCCAACGCCTATATATCCTCTAGATAATTCTTCCGAAACAACTGCCATTGATGCCTTGCTTAAACCGAGCCCGCCGTACTCCTCTGGGATAGTCAATCCAAAAACACCTAACTCTGATAACTCTGAAATCACCTCGAGAGGAATGAGTTCGTCTTTTAAGTGCCATTCGTGGGCATACGGTTCAATTCTATCGATAGAGAACTTTCTGAATTGTTCTCTTATCATTTCTAAATCTTCGTCCAAACCGCTGTCACCGACTGTGACATTAGCTGAATGCTCCAACATATTATCAACTAGAAGTGTACGAGCATCTTGGGTGTTGCCTCTACTCATAAGCTCTTGCACTACTTCTGTCTGAAATTCTGATAAATCTAAAGTATTTAATCCAATGTCACTGAGCCTAAATATTTCACCTTGGCTCATCATAATTCCCCCAACAATTTGTCGAAGGTATTCGCTGACCCCAATCTGTAATAAAAGCTGTTCTGGTTGTCCAAATTTCTTTTCTTGAGAAAGATTTTCAGCCCATTTTACCATTTGGCTAACGCTTTCTGCATAGGTTGCTAGCCAAGCTACGCCATGAGCGACGGATTGATGGGTTTCTATCAGTGAAGGCGACACCTTACCTTCCATCGTAACCAGTTCACGAAGTTTATTTACCGCTTTGTCATTGAGTATCTCGAGAGGTTTTATTGTTTCCCTCGCCAAGCCTAAAATATTTTCCAATATAGGCGTTGAGACCATAAGGTCGTGCTGTCCATCATGAGCCATCAAACGAGTCTCCAACTAAATTTCTTTCTTCTAGTAATTTTGCAACTGCAGCGCAACAAAAATACTAATATTTTGCTTCTATTGTTAAAATATTTCGCCACAAATTTTTTTCAACACAAAATTTTGTGTTTAAGTGTTGTTATCTACAGACAAAAAACCTGGGATTTATTAATGGAATACCTGCTCGCTAGCACTAGTAGGAATAGAATTCAGGTTGATAAAAATTTACTAATAGCACTTCACTTTTCAAAAAAAACCGTTATAGCGAGAACACTTTCCCTATTATCGGATAATTCCTTTAGGATGGGCGCCTGAATTCAGGTGGTTGTGAATTGTGTGAAGGAGATACAAAATGGCTAAACCTATCATGGCAAGAGCGACAGCAGTATGGCTAGTCGATAATACTATGCTGACATTCAAACAAATCGCAGATTTTGTTGGAATGCATGAACTAGAAATTCAAGGTATAGCTGATGGGGATGTGGCAACTGGAGTGAAGGGTTTTGATCCCATTACTAATAGTCAACTAGATGCTGATGAAATCAAGAAAGCTGAAGCGGATCCTCTTTACAAATTAAATCTTAAACACAACCCGGCAGCTCTGGGAGAGGAAAAAAGGCGTGGTCCTCGATATACTCCATTATCTAAACGCCAGGATAGACCTGCTTCAATTTATTGGTTGGTCAAATTCCATCCTGAATTAACTGATGGCCAAATTTCGAAACTTGTAGGAACAACTAAACCAACTATTCAGTCTATCCGGGAAAGAACGCATTGGAATATTTCAAATATTCAGCCTATTGATCCTGTAGCGTTGGGGCTCTGTAAGCAATCTGAGTTAGACACTGTAGTACAAAAAGCAGCGGCAAAAAAGGCAGCTGATGGAGCAATTATGTCTGACGATGAAAGACGAAAACTGGTGAGTACTGAACAATCTCTAGAAATGCCAGCTGAGCCTAAAATACCATCTAGCATGGAAGGATTAGAGGCATTTAGCTTAACAGAAAATCAGTCGCAGGATGCAGAAGAAAAAGATGAGGATTTTTCTGATGCAGATAGTTTTTTCAATCTTCCAGAAGATGGCGAGAAAGCTGATAAGGAATAGCGTTATTTTTTTAAATTTGACGTCGAGCTTTAAGTGCAGCCGTTATTGTACCTTCATCAAGGTAATCTAACTCGCCGCCAATTGGAACACCTTGCGCTAAGGACGTAACTTTTACTGAATCTTCAAGTTGTTCAGATATGTAGTGTGCTGTTGTCTGACCCTCTATAGTAGCATTAAGAGCTAAGATGACTTCAGTAACGTTTTCTGACAAAACGCGGTTTACCATTTTTGGTATACGTAATTCTTCTGGGCCCACGGCATCGAGAGCCGATAGAGTACCACCCAAAACATGGTAGCGACCCTTAAAAATATTTGCGCGCTCCATGGCCCATAGGTCGGAAACATCTTCAACAATACAAAGCTCTCCGTTACCCCTGTCTTGGTCAGTACAAATTTCACACAATTCAGTAGTGGTAATATTTCCACAATTTAAGCATTCTCTGGCGGTCTCAGAAAGATTAGAAAGCATATCGGCTAATGGTAGTAATAAAGAGTTACGTTTCCTAATCAAATGCAAAACAGCCCGACGGGCTGATCTTGGTCCCAGCCCTGGAAGTTTTGCCATAAGCTCGATTAAAACATCAAGTTCTCGATTGTTTTTCATTTTTTAAAATGGAAGTTTCATTCCGGGGGGCAATCCTAAACCTTCTGTAATTTTCCCCATTTCTTCTTTTGCTTTTTCGCTGGCTTTTTCTTGAGCATCTTTAATTGCTGCAACGATTAGATCTTCGACAACTTCTTTATCATCGCTATTAAAAATTGTTGGATCAATATTTAGTGCTTTCAAATCACCCTTTGCCGAGCAAGTAGCTTTGACCATACCCGCACCGGCTTGCCCTTCAACCATAATGTTTACCATCTCTTCTTGCATTTGGGCCATTTTCCCTTGCATTTCCTGGGCAGCTTTCATCATCTTGCCCATATCACCTAACCCACCTAAGCCTTTAAACATTTTACTCTCCTAAGTTTACTCTTCGAAAGGGTCCCACTCGCCCTCAATTTCTGGTAATCCAGTTTCTTCTGCTTCTGCAACAATTTCTGCCTGTGATTTAATTTCTATTATAGACGCTTTTGGAAAGTTATCAAAAACTGTTTTTACAAAAGGATGTAGTTTTGCTTCACGTTTTAATGTTGCATCCTTGGCGTTTCGTTGCTCTTGAATTGTTTCGCCTGAACAGTTACCGACTACTGTGATGGCCCATCGAAAGCCTGTCCAATTTTGTAACAGTTGGCCAAGTCTTTGAGCTAAGTCCTTCGGAGCATTTTCAGTGGGTGTAAATTCAATTCTACCTGGTACGTAACTGCTCAAGCGAACTGAGTTTTCAACATCTATCAGAAGTTTCATATCTCGAAATTTACGTATTATTTCTAGAACACTTTCAAAGGTTGGATATTGTAAATCCAAAGTTTCGGTATCCAAAGCAAGGGCTGTATTACCTTCATTCTTTATTGGGCGTGTTTCTGTTTGTTGAGTTGGTTTGAAATTTGAAGAAGTGGTATTACTTACTGATCCACCAGAGTTCCCTTTTTTAACTCCTTCACTCTCGGAGTGAGTACTGGTAAGCTTTTTTACTAATTCCTCGGGGCTAGGTAAGTCTGAAACATGTGTTATTCGGATAACTGCCATTTCTGCGGCCATCATTGGGTTTGGTGCTGATGAAATTTCTTCCAGGGCCTTTAAAAGTAATTGCCAAGTTCTCGTAAGAATTCTCATTGATAAAGACTGAGAAAATGCCTGCCCCCTAGTTTTCTCATCAGGTGAAACCGTTGGATCATCGGCGGCATCAGGAGTAATTTTAATTATGGATACCCAGTGTGTTACTTCGGCAAGATCGCGAATTATTCCAATAGGGTCAGCGCCATCTGAGTATTGGCTACCGAGTTCATTCAAGGCTTCTTTTGCTTGACCGCGCATGATAAATTCAAACAAGTCCAAAACTCTTCCGCGGTCGGCTAAACCTAACATTGCTCGAACTTGATCAACACTAGTTTCACCAGCACCATGACTGATAGCTTGATCTAACAACGATTGTGCATCTCGTGCGGAACCTTCAGATGCACGTGTGATAAGAGCAAGTGCCTCATTTGAAATGCTAGCATTTTCAAGCTTTGCAAGATTTTGAAGCATTTTAATCATTTCTTCTGGTTCAATTCGACGTAAATCAAATCGTTGGCACCTGGATAAAACAGTCACAGGAACTTTTCGGATTTCTGTAGTTGCAAATATAAATTTTACATGTTCTGGAGGTTCTTCGAGGGTCTTTAATAATGCATTGAATGCATTATTTGATAACATATGTACTTCGTCGATAATATAAATTTTGAAGCGTGCAGAGGCAGCGCGATAATGAACGCTATCAATTATTTCCCTGATATCATCTACACCGGTTCTGCTGGCCGCATCCATTTCTAATACGTCAACATGCCGTCCTTCGCTTATTGCAACACAGTGTTCACATTGTCCACATGGACTTGTTGTTGGGCCTGTATTCCCCTCCAACCCAATACAATTCATACCTTTTGCTATAATTCGAGCAGTAGTTGTTTTTCCAACACCGCGGATACCGGTCATCATGAAGGCTTGAGCAATTCGATCGGCATCAAAGGCATTTTTTAACGTTCTCACCATTGCCTCTTGTCCGATGAGGTCAGAAAACGTTTCCGGGCGGTACTTTCGGGCTAATACTTGATATTTTGTTGTTTCTTCTGCTGTCATATCTTTGTTCTTAATTAAAGGTAGTTATAAGCTATGTGTTTGTGTGCTAGACGTCCAGTCATCAATATAATGGGTAAAGAAAATTCTTATGGATCCCTTTAAAGTTTTTGAAGTCGCAATTGGGCCAGGATTATTGGGGATGAGCCGTTTGCCGGGTTTGGAGGGAAACTTTTTAACTGATATTGAAGTAATTCTTGATTGGAACCCAACCACGATAATATCATTAACAGAGAAAAAAGAAATGAAAGTACTCGGTTCAAGAAATTTTATTTCTAATGTAACAAATGAAAAAATATCTTGGTTGCATTTCCCAATAAAAGATTTTGGCATAGTCGAAAAACAGCAAGAAGTTTTTTGGGAACTAATCTCGAAAAATATTCGTCAACAAATTGATGGCGGGGGTAGAATCCTAATTCATTGCCGAGGAGGTTGCGGAAGGACGGGCATGATTGTTTTGCGGGTCATGATAGAATTTGGAGAAGATCCAGATAAAGCTCTAAAGAGACTTCGCAAAATTCGGCCATGTGCGGTTGAGACCAAACCCCAAGAAACTTGGGCCCGATCGTTTTGTGCAAGTGAAATTGAAAAGTGAAGGTGAGAGGTTAAGTGCGACCCAAACGGTGCTCGTTACGGCTGCTTCCTTCCGGACCTGACCGGGTTGGCGAGGCGCTTGCCCGACCAACCTCTCGATAGTGTCCTACAGCTTTATTAGGTTTTATTCAAGATCTATGCAGCAACCTTATTGCTTCTAATCAAAAGTAATCTATCACTGTAAATGAGAATTTATTGGGACATGCTTATGAGAAATGCTGAAGACGTAACTTTTGGTGGTTCTGGATTAAATAGAGCAGCTGCTTCTCGCGGAACTACAAAAGCAAAAGCCTCAGAAGGTGATTCTATTATTTTTGTCTGGCGTGGCAAAATTTTGATGGATTTAGAAAACCAACCGTCTTTGGCAAAGTTTGAGTTCCCCCATCCACTCTGCAAGGGTGCAGTTGAAATTTTCTTAGGAACTGAAAACAATAAAAATTACATTGCTTTTGATATTTCTAAATGGGAACCTAATGCTGAGGACCGGCCTGATTTAGACGTATTTTTTGACCCCACCGAACAGCGTCATCCAAGATTAGATAAAAAATATGCTTTTTGTGAGCTCCGTGGTCAAATGTTAAATTTGAATAAAAGAGAGGCAGAGCTTTGTTCTATAGCCAAGGGTTTGTTTCACTGGAACACTGTTCAAAAATATTGCTCTTCATGCGGCGAATTACTTAAAATAGCACTCTCTGGATGGCAAAAAAACTGTGATAATTGTGGAATTTCTCATTTTCCTAGGACAGATCCAGTTGTGATCATGCTAATTACAAAAGGTGATAAAGTTTTGCTTGGCAGATCGCCAAACTGGCCGGAAAAAATGTACTCTTTGCTAGCCGGTTTTGTAGAGCCAGGAGAAACAATAGAAGGGGCTGTCAGAAGGGAAGTGATGGAAGAAAGTGGTATCGAAGTAGGTGAAGTGACCTATTTAGCAAGCCAGCCATGGGTCTTTCCTAATTCCCTAATGTTCGGATGTCATGGAATTGCCCAAAGTGAAAAAATAACAATTGATCCCAATGAAATTGAAGATGCCAGGTGGGTTAGCAAATCAGAGCTTTTAGACGTTCTTGCAGGTCTAAATCAAAGTATATTTCCCGCACGAAAAGGATCAATAGCTAATTTTCTTATAGAAAAATGGCTTGCAGATCGTTTACATGACTGACTTAGATTTACGGAAATTCTAAAATATTTAATACCGATTTTTATCAGTAGGATAAACCCCCAGAATTGATAAACTATCAGTAAAATAGCTTAATTCTTCAAGCGCTCTGGCAACGTTTTTATCATCTGGATGTCCCTCAATATCTGCGTAGAATTGGGTGGCGGTAAAGGAACCTCCTACCATGTAACTTTCAAGTTTTGTCATATTAACACCATTTGTGGCAAAGCCGCCCATAGCTTTATACAAGGCCGCAGGTATGTTTCGAACCTGAAAAACAAAAGTTGTCATTAATTTATCATTCCCTCGTCGCTCTAGATTTGGCGCTCGAGACATGACAAGAAATCTCGTCGTATTATGCACATAGTCTTCTATGTCTTGCGCTAGAATGTCCAAGCCGTATGTTTCGGCAGCGAGTTTACTTGCTAAAACGCCTTCATCTAGTTTTTTTGAAATTGCCAATTTAGCTGCTGCTCCAGCACTGTCTGCTGCAGTATCTGCTCTTATGTTATGCTTATCCAAAAATTGCTGAGCTTGGGGTAGTAAAACCAAATGTGCTCTTACTGATTTGATGCTTTCTAACTTAGCACCTGAATTAGCCATTAGCGAAATTTTTACTCTGATGAAGCATTCATCAACTATGTGTAAGCCTGATTCTGGTAATAGCCGGTGGCTATCGGCCACTCTCCCGTACGATGAGTTTTCAACAGGTAGCATAGCAAGTTCTGCGTCACTATCACGCACTGCACGCAATACATCGCCAAAGGTTTGGCAAGGAAAAGGCTCCATATCGGGCCTGTACGCAATGCAAGCTTCATGAGAGTAAGCTCCTAAAGCTCCTTGAAAGGCGATCCTGTTTGTCATTTTTATCCGATTTTAAATTATTTTCTTGAACTATATATACCTTACACCTTGCATAATCCCAGTGGAAAAGAGTAGATAGCGCGCAAAATCGAGCAAAAGGTGAACTCACATGGATACAATGACGGCGACTAAGGTGTTGGGTGGCTTTTGCGGAGCGCTCTTAATTTATCTTTTGGGAAACTGGGCAGCTGAAGAAATATACCATGTTGGTGGTGGTCACGGGGGCGAGTATGCTTCCGGTTATTCGATAGAGGTCGCAGAGACTGAAGTGGAAACCGATGAGATGGAAGATGAGGGGCCACAATTTGCTGAACTATATTTGGCAGCAGATATAGACAAAGGCGCAAAAGTTTTCGGTAAGTGTAAAGCATGTCATAAGCTAGAAGATGGTGGGAATGGAACGGGGCCTCATCTTTATGCAGTTGTTGATCGTGCGGTTGGCTCAGTCGATGGATATGGCTATTCAGGGGCCCTTGTAGCAGTTGCGCAAACTTGGTCTCCAGAAAATCTTAATGGATTTTTAGAGAATCCAAAAAAGTATGCTGCCGGTACTAAAATGGGATTTGCTGGATTAAAAAAGCCGGTGGATCGGGCTAATCTAATAGCTTATCTTGCTTCAGTGAAGTAGTTTATTTTAGCATTAGTTGCTTGTTACTCAAACAGTTGATGGCGATTTATTTTTTGCTTAAATGCACTGATCCCCTTGAAACCCCCCGATTGATCAATAAACTTAAGTAAGGGTCAATCAGGGAGTTCTCCAATGATCAAGCTGTATCGTAAAGCAAATGTCTGCCTAAGAGTTGATATAAACTTCGCTGCGCTAACCGTATTTAATTCGCTAGTATTTCTATCTCTTGTTTTTTTACTATCTGAGGTGGTTTTGGCAGATGAAAAGATAAAAAAATCACACGGCTTTAATTTTTTTGGTGAGTTAAGTTATCCAGAAGGTTTCTCTCACCTGAAATACGTAAATAAAGATGCCCCTAAGGGCGGTGATATATCCATTTGGAGTATGGGAACTTTTGATTCAATGAACCCATATACAAGGAAAGGAAGGGCTGGTGCTCTTGCTTCTGCACCTTTTGAGTCTCTATTGGATGGAACTGCCGACGAAGTGGGTTCACTTTATGGTTTGCTTGCCAAAAGTATTGAGTACCCGGAAGATCAATCTTGGGTGCTTTTCAATTTAAGAGAGGAAGCGCGATTTTCTGACGGTTCACCTGTCACTGCTGATGATGTAAAGTATACTTTTGAACTATTTTTAGATCAGGGTTTGGCTAGTTATAAAGCAATTTTAGGCCAGATTGTAAAAGATGCAGAAGTTTTAGGTCCAAAAAAAATCAAATATTTTTTCAATCCTGACGCTTCGAAGCGTGATGCAATACCAATAGTTGGAGGCTTGCCTGTTATGTCGAAGGCATGGTTTGAAGCGAATGGTGCCAGACTGGATGAAAGTAGGATGGAAATTGCAATTGGGTCTGGGCCCTATGTTATGGAAGAGTTTGAAGTAAACAAACGTATAACTTACAAACGAAATAAAGACTACTGGGGGAACGACCTTCCTTTAATGAAAGGAAGATCAAACTTTGATACGATAGAAGTTGAATATTTTGCTGATAGTAGTGCAGCTCTGGAAGGCTTTAAATCTGGAGAGTACACGATGCGTATAGAAAACGTATCGAAAAACTGGGCGACTGCTTATGATTTTCCTGCTTTAGCTGACGGGAAGGTTATTAAAAAGACTCTTCCTGACGGGGGAATTGCCACTGGCCAAGCATTTGTTATGAATCTTAGAAAAGCAAAGTTTTCGGATCCTAAAGTTCGAGAAGCCATAGGCTTACTTTATAATTTTGAATGGTCAAATGAGTCGCTTTTTTTTGGCCAGTATGCGCGTGTGAATTCCTTTTGGGAAAATTCTGAGTTGGCTGCTGAAGGTAAGCCTAGTGAAGAAGAATTAGCTTTATTAAAACCATTGTCTGGTGATTTACCCATCGGTATTTTGGATGATGAGGTCGTTACAGCCTCAGTATCAGGTTTGAGAGCCTTAGATCGAAAAAATCTTCGAGCAGCTTCAAAGCTACTTGATGATGCTGGATGGCTAGTCGGTGATGATGGCCTCCGTAGGGATTCTAACGGAGAGCTATTCTCTCTTGAAATTATTGAGCGTAGTCCTGCATTTGATAGAGTTATCTTGCCATACATAGATAACCTTCGGGCGGCAGGTATTGATGCTAAATATGAAAGAATTGACTCAGCACAATTTACTGACCGAAAACGAAATTTTGATTTTGATATGCTTACAACTCAACATCCAATGTCTCTAGAGCCTTCTTCCAGTTTAAAACAATATTTTGGTTCTGAAAGTTCAGATGTATCTGTTTTTAACTCGGCGGGTATAAGTAACCCAGCTATCGATGCACTAATTGACTATGTCATTAATGCGGAAAACAAAGCTGAATTAAAAACATCTGTCAAAGCCTTAGATCGGGCGTTACGGTCTCTAAGATTTTGGGTGCCGCAGTGGTACAATAATACCTATCGAGTTGCATATTGGGATATGTATGAACATCCTGATGAAATACCGCCTTTTGACTTAGGTTATCTTGATTTTTGGTGGTTCAACTCGGATAAGGCTGAGGCTCTTAGGAACTCTGGAGCTTTAAGGTAATTTATGGGCGCATATATTATTCGCCGTCTTTTGTTAATATTTCCAACTCTACTGGGAATACTAATAATTAATTTTACACTAGTGCAATTTGTTCCGGGTGGGCCAGTAGAGCAAATTTTGGCTCAAATTGAAGGTGAAGGTGATGTTTTCGAAGCTTTTTCTGGAGGAAGCAGGGAGGTAGGCACTAACAACGATGGATCCTACGCAGGAGCTCGGGGTTTGCCTGATGATTTTATTAAGGAGCTTGAGAAAGAGTTCGGTTTTGATAAGCCACCAGTCGAGCGCTTTTTGAACATGCTTTGGGATTACATGCGGTTTGACTTTGGCGAAAGCTACTTTCGGTCAATAAGTGTAGTCGATTTGGTTCTAGAAAAAATGCCTGTTTCAATCACTCTAGGTTTGTGGTCTACTCTGTTGGCCTACTTGGTTTCCATACCTTTAGGCATTAAGAAGGCTGTTAGGGATGGTAGTGATTTTGACACTTGGACTAGTGGAATAATCATTCTCGCATATGCTATTCCAGGGTTTCTGTTTGCAATATTGTTATTGGTTCTCTTTGCTGGTGGGTCTTATTATCAAATTTTTCCCTTGCGCGGACTGACGTCAGAAAATTTTGAAAATTTGTCTCTTATTGGAAAGATGAAAGATTATCTATGGCACATAACCTTGCCTGTTCTCGCTTCTTCTATATCTGGGTTTGCTACTCTTACCTTACTCACGAAAAATAGTTTTCTTGATGAAATTCAAAAACAATACGTGATCACAGCACGATCAAAAGGTTTGAAAGAAAAAGAGATTCTGTATGGTCATGTATTCAGAAATGCAATGTTGATCGTAATAGCAGGATTTCCTGCAGTTTTTATAGGTGTATTTTTTGGGGGAAGCTTGATTATTGAAACGATCTTCTCTTTGGATGGCCTTGGGCGGATGGGGTTTGAGGCTGCAGTAGCACGAGATTACCCAGTAATTTTTGGGACACTTTTTGTATTTGGACTCATCGGGCTCACAGTCGGAATACTATCCGATTTGATGTATGTTTTTATCGATCCCCGGATCGATTTTGAAGGACGAGAAGGTTGACCCAGATCTCGGCTCTTAATAAGCGCAGGTGGCGTAACTTCAGATCGAATAAACGTGCTTACTGGTCGTTGGTCTTATTTAGTATTTGTTTTTTCATTTCACTTTTTGCTGAGCTAATAGCAAATGATAAACCTATCCTTGTGAAGTATAGAGGCGAATACTTTTTCCCAATAGCAAATTTTTACCCTGAAACAGCTTTTGGAGGAGATTTCAAAACGGAGGCTGTTTACAGAGACCCTGAAGTGCAGTGTCTTATTATGTCGGGAGGTTTGACAAATTGTTTTGAGTCTCCAGAAGAAATTATGGAGGCGATTTCGAGCGCGTCATTTGATTTTAATACACCGTCTTTTGTGAAAGGTTATTCTTTATGGCCAATTATCCCGTATTCATATGACACCCCAGTTGATCGTCCTGGAGCAGCTCCGTTGCCTCCAAATAGTAAAAATATTCTTGGAACAGATGACACCAAGCGAGATGTGTTAGCGCGGGTGATTTATGGGTTCAGGCTCTCTATTATTTTCACACTTATAGTCACAAGTGTTGCTAGCTTAATTGGTATCATTGCAGGTGCCGTTCAGGGTTACTTTGGTGGTAGAACAGATTTACTATTTCAGCGATTTATTGAAATTTGGTCTGGCGTGCCGTCTTTGTATATAATCATAATTATGTTTGCGATACTTGGGCGCAGTTTTTGGTTGCTTGTATTTTTGTCGATTCTATTTGGCTGGATGGGATTAGTGGGGGTTGTTAGGGCAGAATTTTTACGTGCTAGAAATTTAGAATATGTGCGTGCTGCAAAAGCATTAGGTGTTTCAAATTGGAAAATTATGTTTAAACATATGCTCCCTAATGCGATGGTGGCCACCCTCACTATGCTGCCGTTTATTGTTACAGGGACGATTGCTAGTCTAGCGGCTTTGGACTTTCTAGGCTTCGGTTTGCCGTCTTCTGCACCTTCCTTGGGAGAGCTTACTTTACAGGCAAAACAAAATATTCAGGCGCCGTGGTTAAGCTTTACTGCATTTTTTACATTTGCAATAATGTTGGCCTTATTAGTTTTTATTTTCGAAGGTGTACGGGATGCGTTCGATCCTAGGAAGACCTTCAGATGAAACCCATTCTAAGTGTAAAAGATCTTAATATTAGTTTTTTGCAAGATGGGTTAAATTTTGAGGCAGTTAATGACTTATCGTTTCAGGTCAATAAAGGTGAAACGGTTGCTTTAGTTGGAGAAAGTGGTTCGGGAAAATCAGTAACTGCACTAAGTACTGCTGCTTTGTTAGGAAAGGCTGCTTCAGTTAATGGTCTAATAACTATTGATGGCAATTCAATTGACCCAAAAGATGAGAGGGCTCTACAGAGACTGAGAGGAAATCAGGTAAGCTTTATATTTCAAGAACCCATGACGTCGCTTAATCCATTGCATACGGTTGAGCGTCAGTTATCAGAAACAATATCGTTACATCAAAACTTAAATAAGGAAGAACTACGAGAAAATTGTATAAATCTGTTAGAAAAGGTTGGAATAAGAGATATTAAGTTTAGACTTAATGCCTTTCCCCATCAATTGTCTGGAGGCCAGCGACAGCGCGTTATGATAGCTATGGCTATAGCAAACCGCCCTAAAATTCTGATAGCAGATGAGCCTACCACAGCGTTAGATGTAACAATTCAAGCCCAAATTCTCAATCTTTTAGCAGATTTAAAAAAAGAATTTGGAATGTCGATGCTTTTTATTACACACGATCTCAACATTGTACGACAAATAGCTGATCGTGTCTGTGTAATGAACGCAGGAAAGATAGTTGAGCAAGGTGTTACTGGTAATGTTTTTGAAAAGCCAAAGCATGAATATACTAAAAAGCTTTTGAAGGCAGTATCAGTCTCCGGCCCAAAGCCAATATCTTCAAAATCAAAAGTGATTTTGCGGTGTGAAGATATCAAGGTTTGGTTTCCTATTTATCGAGGTTTCTTGAAGCGGACAGTGGGTCATATTAAAGCTCTAAATGCGGCCACTTTTAATGTTAGAATCGGTGAAACATTAGGAATAGTAGGTGAGAGTGGCTCTGGGAAATCAACTATTGCTTCAGCTCTCATGAGATTAATTGAGTCCGAGGGAAACATTAATTTTGATAGTAAAAATATTGGTTCATTAAAAACAAGACAATTAAGAAGAATACGATCTGATATGCAAATCGTTTTTCAAGATCCTTTTGGTTCTTTGTCACCTCGTATGACTTGTGCACAGATAATAGCCGAGGGTTTAGAGGTTCATCAGTCGGCAAGTTTTGATGATACCCAACTATTAGTAGATGACGTTATGCAAGAGGTTGGTCTGGATCCGACATTTAAGCATCGATACCCTCATGAATTTTCTGGTGGTCAAAGACAAAGGATCGCCATTGCTCGTGCTATGGTGCTTAAGCCTAAAATGGTTATTTTGGATGAGCCTACTTCAGCTTTAGATAGAACCGTACAATTTCAAATAGTAAACTTATTAAAACACCTGCAGGAAAAGTATGGATTGGCTTATATCTTTATAAGTCACGATCTTGCAGTCATTCGCGCCATGTCCCATAGAGTTCTTGTAATGAAGCAAGGTGATATAGTTGAGAGTGGCTGTACAGAGCAAATTTTCCACGATCCGAAAGAGTCCTATACCCGTGATCTTTTGATGGCTGCAAACATTTAGCCTGGCGAAATTATCTCACAACTTATGTTTCTATTTCTAAGGCGTTTACACGCTTGTCCTGCCTTATTTTCTGAGAGGCCAAGGAAAGTTGCCCTAAATCCATATTTGTTTTTGACTACTTTTCTTAAAGAACCCTCCAACGATATCATTTCTGACAAGGCTGTTTTTATAAGTATTTTATCAGCAGTAAATCGGTTTGGGTAAGTACCAACATCAATACCCCAGTCTTTTTGTCCAGAAGATGTAAGGCGACTAATTGTTCTTGGATACTTAACTGTTTTAGTACTGTATGAAGGCTCGGGTGCAGAATTATATGATATGTTTGTGTATACCTTAGATGACTGCTCCACAAGTTTACCCGCTATTTGGGCCTGTTTTAAAACTGATAAAATATCAGATCTGTACTCGTTAGTTGCAATCAAGGTATCAGTTTTATTATTTTCTGGCCGGATTTTAGGACGTAAGCTTTTAGATATACTTATCCCTGGGGAAGCTTTCGCTCTAGCAGTATACGAGGGCGGTTTTGGTTTTTGCAGTTTGACGTTTCTTGGGGCTTTCTTGAACCCAAGATCCATAAGTTTTGCTACCTGTGCATTTCTGGTAGTTGTACTTCTTCCTCCGAAGACTGTCGTGATTATTCTTTCACCATTTCGATTGGCGGATGCAACCAGATTGAAACCAGCGGCTCTTGTGTATCCAGTCTTTATACCGTCTGCCCCGCGATAGTGGCTTAAAAACCTTCGATTAGTATTACGCACTTGGGTGGATCCAGCAGAGGTTTTTTTACGGGCAAACAAATTATAATAATCGGGAAAGTCATAAAATAGGTGACGACCTAATATTGTCATATCACGCGCGGTAGACAGATGCCCAGACTCTGTTAGACCGTGGGCATTTTTAAATGTGGTTCGGTTCATTCCCATTGCTTTGGCGGTTCTATTCATCCTTCGTGCAAATGCTGCTTCTGAACCTTCAATAGCTTCACCTAGCGCCGTCGCGGCATCATTTGCAGATTTAACTGCAGCGGCTCTTATTAAATACCTCAATCTTACTCTTTGCCCAGATCTCAATCCAAGTTTAGAGGGCGGTTCAGAAGCTGCGTGACGAGATATTTTCACTTTTTTGTCTAGTGATATCTCACCGTTCTCTACGGCTTGGAAAACGACGTATAATGTCATCATTTTTGTTAGAGAAGCTGGGTGCAAACGTTTATTGGCATTTTCTGAGTGTAAAATTTCGCCGCTGCGTGCATCCATTACCATGGCAGCATATTTTTGATTTGCCATCAATACCATTGGAGCAGTTACGCAGAATAAAAAAGAGAGTAATATAGCACCGACGCGCGCCGGCGAAACTTGCCTTCGTCTCAACTGATTTTCCTTTACTGCCTCACTTAGCCTCTTCGGGCCTTTTCTTATGTTTAACAATATTAGGGTAAGTTCGTCAAATAAACCATTAAATTTTAACGATTATTTTTTATAATTACTATATATAGTGCATCTTCGATCGACCAGCACAAGATATGACAGATTTAAATGCCTTATGAAGTAAAATTTTAGTCCCTTTTCTATAAAGAATTTGTGTTTATATATACAATTAGGAAAAAAAACCTAAATTTGAATAATGAACATTTATCGGAACAAATGATGTCTGAAAAAGAAGATGGTGATGAAGATCGAGAGCTGTTGGTTAAAACCAGGCCAAAAACAAAACGACCACCTCTCTACAAAGTATTATTAATAAATGACGATTACACTCCTATGGAGTTCGTAGTGATGATCCTGGAGAAGTTCTTTGGTCTCACCAACGCACAAGCATTCGATATTATGATTACGGTCCACAAAAAGGGCTTAGCAGTTGTTGGCGTTTTCAGTTACGAAGTGGCTGAGACAAAAGTAGCCCAGGTAATGGATTGTGCTCGTCAGCATCAGCATCCTTTGCAATGTACGATGGAAAAAGAGTAGAATATTTCTAATATTATTTTTTGAAAATTATAAATTATGTTTTCTGAACGCATAGAATTTGTACAGCGCAAATTTGGCCCGCTATTTTCTCAGGATAATAATGTGATTTTTTTCAATCCTGAATCGCCATTTCAATGTTTATCTCTTTCTTTGGACAATTTGGTTGCATATCAAACGTTTTATCCTGTTGCAGACGAACTCGAAACAGCAGGCATACAATGTATTCAAAATGTTTCACAGCAGAAATTTAATCTAGCAATAGTTTCAATTCCAAAATCAAAAAAGCTAGCTAGGCATATGATTTATTCGGCAACGAAAGCCGTTCCTGAAGGTTTGATAATTGTGGATGGTGACAAAACTTCTGGAATTGAGTCAATTATACGTGATCTTAAAAAACATACAAAAATTACAAACGTTATCTCTAAGGCACATGGTAAAATGGCATGGTTTGAGACCCCAACTAATTTAGATCTTTACAAAGACATCCCCACAAAGATTGAGGGTGGTTTTGAGACACAAGCTGGAGTTTTTTCTTCAGATGGGGTCGATCCAGCATCTAAATTACTAGCACACTTTATATCTCAAGACCTATCAGGGACTGGTGCTGATTTAGGAGGAGGATGGGGTTATTTAAGCGTCAAAGCTCTAGAAACAAATAGTATTAGCGAATTACATTTTATAGAAGCTGATTTGAGCGCTCTAAATGTAGCCCGAAATAACATCAATGATCAAAGGGTTATGTTTTATTGGTATGATGCGTTAAAATGGAAGGCCCCAAAACTTTTGGATTTTATAATTATGAACCCTCCATTTCACTATCTGGGTCGAGCAATGCCAAGCCTTGGAGCAGATTTTGTAAAAGTCGCCTCGCGTAATTTAAAAAAATCTGGTACTCTTTGGATGGTTGCCAATAGACACCTACCATATGAGGACGCAATTAAAGGTCATTTTTCTTCTTTTTCTGAACTTTCCGGATCAAAAAAATTTAAAGTGATACGTGCAGAAAACCCAATACATTCATAAATTTAGGAAATTACAAGATGTCTTTTTCAATTGATGGAAAAACCGTTATCGTAACAGGGGCGGCAAATGGAATTGGAGCAGCGTTGGCTCGTCACTTTGCTGAAAATGGCGCTAACGTAATGTGCGCAGATATTGATGAGAAATCGCTTAAAAAGGATTTAGGTGAAACTGCTGAAGATAGTAATGTTAGATACTTTGCGGGTGATTTGCGTGAAAAGCTAACTTTGGCTAACCTTCTTTCTGCAACAGTGGATGCATTTGATAGAGTGGACGTACTAGTTAACGCTTCTCGTCAGGTAGTAACTACGGATCCATTAGATATGGATGATGAGACGGTTGAAAAATTACTACAGCAAAACTTAATGACCTCACTGAGATTATCACAATTGGTCGCAAAGCGGATGATAAAACAAGATCAGGAGCAGGACCATGAGTTTGCAGGCACTATTATAAATCTGTCTTCAATAGCAGCGCGATTAACTCAGCCGGAACTTCTGGCTTATTCAATTTCAACTGCAGCTCTGGAACAAATGACGCGGTCGATGGCTGTAGCACTCGCTAAACACCGCATAAGAGTGAATGCGGTTTCATTTGGATCTGTTATGTCTGCGAGCCTTCAAGATAAATTAAGAGAAAACCCTGATTTTAGAAAAGAAATTGAAGCCCATACTCCAGCTGGGCGAATTGCTCCTGCTTCGGATGTGGTTGAAGCGGTTCATTTTTTGGCCTCAAATGCAGCTGGGTTTATAACAGGTCAGGTCATTAATGCCGATGGGGGGCGTAGCTTAATAGATCCCGTTTCAATTGCTGCACATTAGTTTTTGCGTGCTTCATAATTGTTGCTGTTCCATTGACACTCTATAACTTCATAGCCAATGTTCGGGCAGACCCTTGGAGATTTTCTATCAATGTTTGAAGCTGAAAAGTCACGTGCTAGTAGTTGGTTTAAAAATCTTAGAGACGACATTGTTAGTGCATTTGAACAAATTGAAGCGGATCATTCATCTGGGCCATTTTCAGATGAGGTACCAGGCGTTTTTGAAATAAAAGAAACTGAGCGCACTGCTGACGATGGTAGTGACGCTGGAGGTGGGTTAATGAGTGTGATGCGAAATGGCCGGGTTTTTGAAAAGGTCGGTGTCAACGTGTCCACTGTTTATGGGAATTTGGGGCCGGAGGCTCAAAGGGCGATGGCTGCGCGAAAAGATATACCTGGAATAAAAGAAGATCCGAGGTTTTGGGCGAGTGGAATCAGCTTAGTGGCCCATATGCAAAACCCTCAGTGTCCAGCTGTTCATATGAATACAAGAATGTTTTGGACTCCTCACGCCTGGTGGTTTGGTGGCGGATCTGACCTGAATCCTTGCTTAGAGTTTGAAGAAGATACGGAACATTTTCACAAAACGTTGGAGAAATTTTTAGAACCTCATGGGGCTAGTTTGTATGCTAAACTAAAGTCTTGGGCTGACGAATATTTCTTCATTCCGCATCGACATCGGGCTAGAGGTGTGGGAGGAATTTTTATGGACGACCTATGCACTGGAGATTGGGAGACGGACTTTGAGTTAACTAAAGATATTGGAAAAGCATTTTTACCAGCATATCTTCCGCTGGTAGAGAAGCGTAAAAATGATAGTTTCTCAGATTTTGACAAAGAAAAGCAGTTAGCCCACCGTGGTCTCTATGCAGAATATAATCTAGTTTATGACCGCGGAACGAAATTTGGATTAACAACCGGTCATGACGCAGATGCAGTCTTAATGAGCCTGCCTCCCGTTGCTAAGTGGTACTGAGATTTAATCTACTTATTTTCTTTATTTGATTTAAAGTCGATACAAGTTTAGTGAATATTCTAAGCGTTATTCTTGGTGTTCAATATGTCCATAATTGAAGAACTTAAAAAGGTTTTGGGTGACCAAAATGTGCTGACCGGAACTGACAAAGACCGTTATTCGTCAGACTGGCTAGGTCAATATAGTTTTGAACCTTTGTGCGTCGTTCGTCCTGCTTCTACTCAAGAGGTATCTAAGGTTGTTCGATTAGCTAGTGCCGCTCAAGTAAATATTGTCCCTGTAGGTGGCAATACGGGTCTGAATGGAGGTACGCATTCAGATAATGCCATTTCTATATCTATGGAGCGGATGAATAGTATTCATGAAATTCGTGTAAATTCGAAAATTGCTATCGTTGACGCTGGGGTAATTCTCGCGAATTTGCATAATGTTGTAAATGAAAATGATTTAATGTTTCCACTTACATTTGGAGCTCGCGGCTCGGCAACGATAGGCGGTGTTTTATCTACAAATGCAGGAGGTTCCAATGTACTAAAGTATGGCAATACGCGTGATCTGGTGTTGGGAGTAGAAATTGTCTTACCAAATGGCGAAATAATGAATTTGATGTCTGAGTTGCATAAAGATAACTCAGGTTATTGCTTGCGAGATTTGGTGATTGGGGCTGAGGGTACTTTAGGAATAATAACACAGGCTGTATTAAAGCTGTTTCCAAGACCTAAAGCTTACGCAACTGCCATGGTTGCAGTTAACAGTCTTGATACTGCACTCTCTTTACTTAATGAATTACAAGATGGAACTGGTGGAGCAGTTGCGGCATATGAGTATATGCCAAAAAGATACATTCAGGGTCATATGGAGTTATCTTCCGCTTCCCGGCGGCCATTTAAGGAAGACTATGAACATTTAGTTATGGTTGAACTAGAAACCACCGTTGAGTTATTTTCACAATGTGGAGATGATGGACAAGTTTTGCTTAGTGGTGAATTAGAAAGAATTTTAGATAGGAATTTGGATAAAGGGCTTATCTTAGATGCTCATATCGCTCAAAATGAAGAGCAGCGATTGATAATGTGGGAGCGTCGTGAGGCTGCAGCTGAAATCTCTCTCTTAAAAACTCCTCTTATAAATAACGACATAGCAGTTCCATTAGATAAAATATCTAAATTCTTAACAATCATGGAGAAAAAGCTTCCGGAGTTAGACCCTGATGCTGATGTATTAATTGTATCTCATCTTGGTGATGGTAATGTTCATTATACCGTTTGGCCTAGTCGAGATGATGAACAACATAAAGACAAAATTATGGAGGCGATAGAAAACGTCGTTCTATCTTTAGGAGGGAGTTTTTCTGCAGAACATGGTATTGGACTGTCTAAGTTATCTTCTATGGAAAGGCGCAAGGATCGCGTAGCTTTAGATGTAATGCGTCAAATTAAGCATGCAATTGATCCTGAAGGCATTATGAATCCAGGCAAAGTATTACCAAAAATATACTAGGCTTAATCCCTCCAATCAAAGAATTCTGGGCCTGCTTGCGATAAAATTTTCTGCGCCATCTCCCGACCTAATCTGGGTCCATCCTCAATATCACCAAAAGCAGTTTCAGAGATAGACTCGGATCCATCTGTGCGTAAAACTTGCCCGGTAAATTTTAACGATGAACCTTCAATTATAGCCAAGCCGGCAATCGGAGTTTGGCAAGAACCATCTAATTCGGCAAGAAACGCTCTCTCTGTGTTTAACCGCTGCCCTGTTTCTTCGTGGTGTATCTTTTTAAGGATATCACTTATTTGCTCGTCTTCTTCTCGCCACTCTATTCCAATCGCTCCCTGCGCTATCGCGGGTAACATTTCATTTGGGTTCATTGTGCTTTGGGCTACTTCCTCTAATCCTAAACGATTTAAACCAGCCATGGCTAAAAAGGTACATGTAGCGACACCATCTTTTAATTTCTTTAAACGTGTTTGAACATTGCCCCTGAATTCGACAACTTCGAGATCTGGTCGCGAAAATTTAAGTTGAGCTTTGCGTCTAAGTGATGAAGTGCCAACCTTAGAACCACTGGGTAACTCGTTAACATTTTTATATCTTGATGACACAAAAGCATCTCTGACATCTTCACGAGGTAGATAGCACCCAAGCGTTAATCCATCTGGTTGCTCTACAGGCATATCTTTCATCGAGTGGACGGCAATATCGATCTTTCTATCGAGCATATCTTGCTCAATTTCCTTCGTAAATAAACCCTTTCCACCTACTTCCTTTAATGGCCTATCCAAAATTCTATCGCCACTTGTTGAAATAACTACTATTTCAAATGAATCTTCACTGATATTGAGCGCGTTAGTTAGACGTTTTCTTGTCTCATATGCTTGAGCTAAAGCTAAAGGAGAGCCACGCGTACCTATACGCAATGGGGATGATGGAGATGGAAATTTATTTTTCATTTAATTTACTTTAAGATATTTTGTGCTGTTTGATACTAACCGAGTGAAACGAGTGTGACAATTATAATTGACAATTGTTGTGACAAATAACACTAACAAGCTGTACAAGATAAAAGGCTGATAATGACAAAGAAAATTTTGAAGGCTCTTGCAGGCGAAAAACAGAAAGTACCCCCAATCTGGATGATGCGACAAGCCGGTCGTTATTTGCCTGAATATCGCGAAACAAGAGCCCGGGCAGGTGATTTTCTATCACTTTGCTATAATAGTGAATTAGCTGCAGAAGTGACGCTTCAACCGATTCAGCGTTATGGTTTTGATGCCTCAATATTATTTGCGGATATTCTGCTCTTACCGCAAGCATTGGGTGCTGACCTTTGGTTTGTAACGGGGGAAGGGCCACGATTATCTACCGTACAAACACAATTAGATTTTGAAAATTTAAGAAAACCAGAAGAAATAAACGAAACATTAAATCCTGTTTATGAGACAGTTAAAATTTTATCGAAGGAACTACCTAAAGAAACTACCCTAATAGGATTTGCTGGTGCACCTTGGACAGTGGCGACTTATATGGTTGCTGGGCGTGGCACCCCTGATCAGGCGCCAGCACATTTGTTGAAAAATGAAAATCCAGAATTGTTTGATAATTTAATTAATCTTTTGGTGGAAGGAACTATAGAATATTTATCTCATCAAATAAATGCAGGAGCTGAGGTTATAAAAATATTTGATAGTTGGGCGGGATCTCTAAAAGGAAATGATTTTGATAAATATGCACTTGAGCCTTGTAAGAAGATTATTTCGGTACTTAAGTCAAAGTATCCGCAAACACCAATTATAGCCTTTCCAAGGCAAGCTGGTGACAGGTATATTGATTTTGCAAAACAAACAGGAGCAGACTGTCTCGCATTAGATGACAGCGTTTCTGCTGACTGGATTGCTCGGAATGTTCAGGCTGATGGTTGTGTTCAAGGAAACCTAGCGTCATCTCATATGGTTTCTGGTGGAAAAGAACTTATCAAAGAAACTAAAAAAATAGTGAAAGCTCTTTCTAACGGTCCCCATATTTTTAATCTTGGGCACGGGATCACGCCTGATGCTGATCCCAATAATGTACAGATTATGATTGATGCTATTCGAGAAACAAACTAAAGTTTTGTTTTTGATAAATTAAATTCTATTTACCCTAGTAGTATTTTAAATAAAAAGTGAATATTTCTATGCTACTTCAAGTGAATGAACTACGGAAAACTTACGCAACAGGTTTCGAAGCAGTTAAAGGTATTTCGCTGCAGGTAAATAAAGGTGAAATAGTTGCTTTACTTGGCCCAAATGGTGCGGGAAAAACAACGCTTATTTCAACTATTTGTGGAATTACAAATCCATCTAGCGGTTCTGTGTTTATTGACGGATATGAGATATCAAAAAACTTTCGAGACGCTCGAAAACTGATTGGATTAGTGCCGCAAGATATAACTCTAGAGCCTTTTGAAAAGGTACTGAATACAATTAACTTTTCACGTGGTTTGTTTGGGAAGAAAAAAGATGATGCTTTAACAGAAAAAGTTCTGACTAAATTGTCACTCTGGGACAAACGAGATTCTCGTATTATGGAATTGTCTGGCGGAATGAAACGCCGGGTGCTTATTGCCAAAGCACTTATCCACGAGCCTAGGTTGTTGTTTTTGGACGAACCGACAGCAAGTGTTGATGTCGAACTTCGCCAGAGCATGTGGGATGTCGTGGCTGATTTAAAGAAAGATGGCGTTACTATTATTTTAACAACGCACTATATCGAAGAGGCTGAGGCGATAGCAGATAGGGTTGGGATTATAAACAAAGGTGAGCTTCTTTTGATTGAGGAAAAGGCCTCATTGATGCAAAAATTTGGTCAAAAAATATTGAAGGTCGAATTGCAGAAAAAATTAAAACAGCTTCCCAAAGAGCTCAGTGAAAAAAATGTTAAGTTGTCAGATGATGGTCTGAGTATAACTTATATTTATGATACTAAACAAAAGAAGACAGGAATAACTAAACTGCTATCTAATCTTTCCAATTCAGGAATAAATTTACGTGATATCCAAACAGATCAATCCTCTTTAGAGGAAATCTTTGTAAATCTGGTTAGGGAGAAAGTGGAATGAATTTTCAAGCAGTTAGAGCAATCTATTTCTTTGAAATGGCTAGGTTTTTCAGGACTCTTCTACAAAGTTTTGTTTCGCCAGTAATATCTACCTCCTTATACTTTGTAGTTTTTGGTACTGCTATAGGCAGTCGAATCCAAGAAGTTGATGGAATAAGTTATGGGGCTTTTATTGTGCCTGGGTTGATAATGTTATCTGTCATGACGCAAGCAACTTCAAATGCAAGCTTTGGTATTTATTTTCCAAAATTTATAGGGACTATTTATGAGCTTTTATCGGCTCCCGTAAATTACTTTGAGATACTTTTGGGATATGTTGGTGCTGCTGCCACTAAAGCCCTCTTTATCGGCTTGGTCATTTTAGCTACTGCAGCTATCTTTGTAGACTTAAAGATAATTCATCCCATCGCTATGATTTTATTTTTAGTTTTGACTTGTATTTCGTTCTCTTTATTAGGTTTTATCCTGGGAATTTGGGCAAGAAATTTTGAACAATTACAATTGGTACCTTTGTTGGTTGTAACGCCGTTAGTATTTCTGGGAGGTTCATTTTATTCAGTTTCTATGTTGCCGCCAATTTGGCAAAAAATTACGTTATTCAATCCCGTAGTTTACTTGGTTTCAGGTTTTAGGTGGTCATTTTTTGGAAATGCCGATGTGCCTATTTTTGTAAGTCTTTTAGCAATAAGTTCTTTTACTGTAGCCTGCATTATAATTGTTGCTTGGATTTTCAATACTGGTTGGCGAATAAAGCAATAAACAAAAAAGTTGATGCCTCCCTTGTTTGATTGACGAGCACAGATTATGTACTCCTTATGAAATTAAAAATTCCTTTTTTACCATCTAAACCAACTGTTGCAGTTGTTAAGATGTCTGGCGTGATTTCAGCTGGGGCGCGTTCTGGCCTGTGTGATCAAACCTTAAGTCCAATTTTGGAAAAAGCCTTCAAGAAAGGACAACATGAAGCAGTGGCTCTGCTAATTAATTCGCCAGGTGGTTCACCAGTTCAGTCCTCTTTGATTAGTTCCAGAGTAAAGCGCTTAGCAAAAGAAAATCAGATGCCAGTATACGCATTTGTTGAGGATGTAGCTGCTTCGGGAGGTTATTGGCTCGCGTGTTCTGCGGATGAAATCTATGCAGATACTGGCTCAATTATAGGTTCCATTGGAGTGATTTCTGCTGGATTTGGTTTCCAAGAATTAATTGATAAATATGGCGTCGAACGAAGAGTACACACAGCAGGTAAATCAAAATCAATGTTAGATCCTTTTAAAAAAGAAAGACCAGAAGATATAAAAAGGTTAAAAAGAATTCTGAGTGAAATGCACGAACTCTTTATAACATATGTGGAAAAAACACGTGGTGGTAAACTCACCCAGAAAGACGATATTTTTACAGGTGAAATCTGGCTAGGCGAAAAGGCTAAAGAGTTAGGTCTAATCGATGGCATTGGTCACTTAGATAATGTAATGAAAGAAAAATTTGGCAATAAAACCAGAATAAAAATTTATGGTCAGAAAAAGAATTTCTTGCAGCGCTTTGGTGTTAACTTAATCAACGAGGCTGGCGTTTATTTAGAAGAGCGAGCGGCATTTTCACGGTTTGGTCTCTGATGATTATCAAAATTGTTATTATATTTTTAATTTTAATAATAGTTTTAGCAATGTTTGGAAAAGCACATATTCTTTTGCCAGGTAGATCTAAAAAGTCACGTTGCAGAAAATGTGGTCAGCTACGGATTGGTAAATCTTGTGGTTGCTCTTAGCCTTAAGTCTTCCTAATGCCTTGGCTTCTTTCTTTTTTAGGTCTGTTCCTTCTGTTGATCTCAGGAGACTTTCTAGTAAAGGGTGCCATTCAACTAAGTAACAGATTAGGTGTTTCAGCCCTACTTGTGTCGCTTACTGTGGTAGCTTTTGGAACATCCGCACCCGAATTGATAGTTGCCATAAAAGCTACATTGAGCGGCTCTCCTGGTTTGGCTATGGGTAATGTGGTTGGATCTAATATCGCTAATATTCTATTGGTTTTGGGTTTGCCCACTTTATTAGTGCGGTTGCAAAACGGCATTACTGATACAAAACGATCATTTGTTTTAATGATCTTAGCGTCTGTTTTATTTATTGTGTTTGGTATCAGTGGTAGCTTCTCTTGGGTTCATGGAATTGTACTGCTTTCTTTATTGACCTTTTTTCTGTTCGACACTTTCAAGCAAAGTACTGAAAAAACATCCAATAACGAAAGTTTGGAATTTCGACATAGAACACCTCAATCGTGGTGGACAATAATTTTTTTCATACTTTTAGGTATAATAGGCCTGCCTTTAGGGGCGGATCTGTTAGTAAACAATGCTTCTACACTAGCGAAAGACTATGGTATCAGTGATGCGGTTATTGGACTCACATTGGTTGCAATAGGCACATCATTACCAGAACTGGCAACTACATTTATTGCTGTTGTGAGGAAAAAAGCTGAAGTTGTTTTGGGAAATTTAATAGGATCAAATATATTTAACTTACTTGCGATAATTGGAATAACCTCTTTGATTTCTCCAGTACCCGTTGACCCAACTTTTATAAAGTTTGATTTCTGGATTATGCTGGGTGCAAGTACATTACTAGCACCATTTATATTTTTAAATATCCAATTTAATCGCTTGTCTGGCTTTCTTTTTGTTACGTTATACATTAGCTACCTTACTTCTATTTTGAAATGAAAAGAGAATTGATGAGAGCGTTAGTAACAGGGGGAGCAAAACGGTTAGGTAAGGAAATGGCGATATTTCTCGCCGAAAGAGGATTTGAAGTTGCTATTCACTATCATTCGTCTGAAAAAAGTGCAGATGATCTTGTTAAATACATCAAATCGAAAACTGGAAAAAATTCTATTGCTCTTCGGGCTGATTTAACGAAGGAAACAGAAGTAAAAAAGCTGATAGCCCGGGCTAGTGCAAAGCTGGGCGGACCAATAACTTGCTTGATAAATAACGCATCTATATTTGAATATGATAATATTTGGACTGTAAATCGTACTAGTTGGGACCGTCATATCGAAAGTAATCTTAGATCTCCACTGGTACTTACTCAATCTTTTGCAAATCAAGTCGTGCCAGCTACTGATGATGAGAATGGTGAGCCATTGGCTCAAGGTTTAATTATAAATTTGATAGATCAGCGTGTAAAAAAATTAACACCGGAATTTACTAGCTATACGATTGCCAAAATGGGTCTCTGGGCGCTCACCCAAACTTCAGCTCAGGCTCTAGCGCCAAATATACGGGTAAATGCAATTGGTCCTGGCCCAACACTTAAAGGCGCACGTCAATCAGACGAACACTTTGAAATTCAGAGAAAAAATACAATTTTAGGTAGAGGATCTGACCCATCCGAAATTATTGCAGCTGTTGGTTATTTATTAGACGCTAAGAGTGTGACAGGTCAGTTAATATGTGTAGACGGCGGTCAGCATTTGGCGTGGCAAACCCCTGATGTTTTAGGTGTAGAATAATGGTTAGACTGTAAAGTTTTACACCGTTAACAGTTTTATTTTTCTGCGCTCAATAAAAATCTAATGTTTTCAACTATTTGGAAGATATGAAAAAAAATATTATTTATTATCAGTATGTTATAAAAATGCCTATTTTTTGTGCAAAACAGCAAAATACTTCAAATTTAAAGAAAAATCTTGATTTGTGCTAACTTACCCTCAGACTTATCCACAGAAACCGTGGACAGCTTTTCTCTTGAAATTGATGCAATATAGTTGCAGCGAAATAAGAATCGCTTCGTAAACAAAAAATTTGAGTAGAGAGAGTTGTTGAGTAAGCCAGGTCAAGAAATCATCCGAGATTTTGCTAATAAATTGGATAATTCGCCAGGAGTTTATCGAATGCTGGATAACCAGGCGCGTGTACTTTATGTTGGTAAGGCTCGGAGTTTAAAAGCTAGGGTATCAAATTATGCACGGCATTCTGGGCACAGCTCACGAATAGCACGCATGATTTCAGAAACAGCCGACGTCATGGTTCTAACAACTGAGACTGAAACTGAGGCTCTGTTATTAGAGCAAAACTTAATCAAACAACTCAAACCAAAATATAATGTCCTTTTAAGAGATGATAAATCGTTCCCTTATATTTTTATATCGAGCGAACATGATTTTCCACGAATAGAAAAACATCGTGGTGCAAAGTTGAAGAAAGGATTGTATTATGGACCCTTTGCGAGTGCGGGAGCTGTAAACAGGACGATTAATACTCTTCAAAAAATTTTTCTTCTCAGAACATGTAGTGATCGTGAAGTTGAGGCTGGGAATAGACCGTGCCTAAATTATCATATGAAAAGATGTGCCGGACCATGTGGAGGTAAAGTAACAAAAGAGGATTATGCAGAGTTAGTAAATTCGGCTGATGATTTTCTGAAAGGTAGATCAACTGAAATTCAAGAAGTGTTAGCAGTAAAAATGGAGAAAGCTTCGGCTGACATGGAGTTCGAAAAAGCTGCGGGTCTTCGAGATAGAATACGGGCTTTAACAAATATTCAGTCAACGCAAGGTATAAACCCTAAAGGTATACGTGATGCTGATATAATAGGATTACATAGAGAGAACGCACACGCTTGTATTCAAGTCTTTTTCATACGGGGTTACCAAAATTGGGGAAATCGAGATTTTTACCCTAGAATAAATTTAGATAACTCCGATGAAGAGGTGCTTGAGGCATTCGTTGGTCAGTTCTATAGCGACAAGGAAACTCCGAAACAAATAATATTATCACATCAGGTTGAGAACCATGACTTGGTGGTCAATTTTCTTACGAAAAAATTAGGAAAAAAGGTGGATATTATTATACCCAGACGTGGGGAAAAATTTGATATTGTTTCTAGTGCGGTACGAAACGCAAGGGAAAGTTTAGGTCGAAAGCTTGAGCAAGCTGCTACCCAAAAGAAGCTTTTAAATGGTTTAAAAGTTTCCTTTGGTCTAAATTTTATCCCAAATAGAATAGAGATTTATGATAATTCTCACATACAAGGTACTGACGCGGTGGGCGCAATGGTAGTGGCTGGCCCAGAAGGTATGGAAAAAAATGAATATCGAAAATTCAATATAAAAAATGAGAAAATTATCCCGGGTGACGATGTGGGGATGATGAAAGAAGTTATTACCCGCCGCTTTAAAAGGCTGATAGTTGAAGACCCCAATCGTAGTCTAGGAAAATGGCCTGACTTAATGTTTATAGATGGTGGAGCTGGTCAAATTTCAGCGGTTTCAGAAGTAATGAAATCAATGGGTATTTCGGAAATACCCTTAGTCGGAGTGGCGAAGGGCACGGATCGTGATCAGGGCAAGGAAGAGTTTTACAAACCGGGTAAGCCAAAATTTGCATTAAAAAGAAATGATCCAGTTTTATATTTCATTCAAAGGATGAGAGATGAAGCACACAGATTTGCAATAGGCACTCATAGAGCGAAACGGGCAAAAAAAATTGTTTCGAGCCCACTTGATGGAATATCTGGTATAGGCTCTAAGAGAAAAAAAGCACTTTTGAGCCATTTCGGATCGGGTAAAGCAGTAAAAAGAGCTAGTTTAGCCGACTTAAGGGTAGTTGACGGAATTTCAAAGGCTATGGCAGAAAAAATTTATGGTTACTTTAACGAAAAAACATAGCCAGAGTTTAATTAGATTATAAAATCGTATAGTAATTTTTTCTTTTTGTGAATTAAAGATCACTTTATTCAATTAAGCACAACAATATCCAAATTTCGAATAAATTCGGGGATTTCAGATGGTGAACTCGATTTAAGAATTATTTTCCAACCATCAGAATCT
>QOQI01000019.1 GCA_003332035.1 Paracoccaceae bacterium | reverse complement strand
CTGTTGATAAAATAACCGGACCAGGCAATTCATTTGTCGCTGCGGCCAAGCGCCAGGTTTTTGGAAAGGTAGGCATTGATATGATCGCCGGACCTTCGGAGATTTTAGTTATTGCCGATAAAACGAGTAGACCGGATTGGATTGCTTTAGATTTGTTGAGCCAGGCGGAACATGATGCAAGCGCCCAGGCCATTCTGATTACCGATAGTGATAATGTTGTACAAGCTGTTAACGAATGCATAGAGGTAAATCTTAAAAAAATTTCTCGAAATGAAATAGCGAGATTAAGTTGGCGTGATTTTGGTGCTATAATAAAAGTACCAGATTTAGAAGCTGCAGCCAAAATATCAAATAGGATTGCCCCAGAACATTTAGAACTTTGCGTGTCAGACCCTGATAACCTGATGGGAAAGATATCGCACGCGGGTGCTATTTTTCTTGGGCATTGGACGCCAGAAGCAGTTGGTGATTACGTAACTGGTCCCAACCATGTTTTACCGACTGCAAGATCAGCCAGATTTAGTAGTGGTCTATCGGTAGTCGATTTCATGAAAAGGACGACCCTGGCAAAAGTATCGAGAGATGCTCTATTAAAAATTGGGCCTCCTGCGGTAACACTTGCGGAATCAGAAGGCCTAGAGTGCCATGGCCTTTCCATCAGCGAAAGATTAAAATCCAACTCTCAATAATTTTGGGAATATTTTGTTTGTATCCGAAAAATAAAATTATTGTTGATCAGACTAATGCTCTAAATTAACTGTTTCATTTATAGGAGTTAATATGAGTCACCTCTCGAATATACAGTTGGATGATCGAAATTTGCCTCTGCCTACGCCTGAAATTGAGCAGGAGCGTAAAGTAGCTATCTTTGATTTGCTAGAGAAGAACACATTTGAACTTCCTGAGAGAGCAAATAAGGAAAAACCTGAGGGCCCTTTTCACTTACTTTTGGCGATCAAAGATAAAAGGCTCATTTTTGACTTAGCGGGAGCTGAAGGAGGAAAGGCAGCCGAATTTCATCTATCGCTCTCACCTTTCAAACAGGTGGTTAAAGACTATTGGTCTATTTGTGAAAGTTATTATGATGCGGTTAAAAATTTACCTCCTGGCCAAATTGAAACAATCGATATGGCCAGAAGAGGAATTCATAATGAAGGGGCACGGATATTACTGGAAAGGTTAGATGGTAAAGCCGTAATTGATTATGATACCTCCAGAAGATTATTCACATTAATTTGTGTTCTGCATTTTGGGGGGTAAACGAATGAATTCCAAACTCCCACAATCAATACTTTTTTGCTGTGATCATAATGCAGTTAGATCTCCAATGGCTGAAGGCATTATGAAAAAACTCTATGGAACTGGATCTTATGTGCAATCAGTTGGAGTTGTGAATGATCTTGAGATAGATGGTTTTTCAATAGCTGTGTGTGAAGAAATTGAAGTTCAGCTTTCTAGGCATAGATCGAGAAGTTTTGATGAGATGAAGCAATGGGGCGATGACTTATCCTCGTTTGATCTAGTTGTAGCACTATCGCCAGCGTCACAAAGAAGGGCTTTGGAGCTGACTCGCTTATTTCATTTAACAGTTGAATACTGGCCAATTCTTGATCCAACAGGAATAGGCGAGACCCGAGAAATGAAGTTAGTTTCCTACAGGCAAACCCGCGATCAAATCGTAAATAAACTTAAGGAAAAGTGGGGCAATTCGAGTTGACCTAATCGATAAGTCAATCTAGCTGAAATTCATTTAATGCCAACAAAAGAGACTTAATTTCTTCAGAACTATTGTAATGGCATACAGAAACCCGAACGCAGTCTTCCCATCCCAGCGGGTCTAAGATATTACCTGAGTAGTGATCAGCTTTTCTTACATGTGTTCTAATGCCTTTATCATTAAGAAAATCCACTAGTACCTGGGATGGAATACCATTAATCCTGAAGCTTACCAATCCTTTGCGGTTTAAGTTTTTCTCACCGCCAATGATTTCAATACCCTTAAGATCCTTCAGGCCTTTTATATTATCCTCTCCATCTATCATTAATTCGGTTAATGCTATTTCCTGGGCCGCGATAGCTTTTGCTGCATTATATAATTTTACAGAACGGCTGTCTGTATTTTCAATTTTGCCACCGAGCCATTCTAAATACTTAACAACGTCAGAAATTGTAGCATAGGAACCGGTATCTCTGGTTCCTAACTCCCAGTTATCATCTGGCCCATCGAGAAGCTGTTCGTGCTTCATTTGCGTTAATCGATCAGAAACCCATGCAAAACCATATCCGTGGCGAGAATACATTTTGTATGGTGATATGGCATACCCATCGATATTATACTGATCTATATTTATTCCGCCGTGGGCTGCGTATTGTACCCCATCGACAATTATAAAAGCTTCGGGCGCTATTGAACGAATTGCGGCTGCTATAGCTTCTAAATCTACGCTAATACCCGTAACAGGAGACGCATGTAAAATGGTTACTAAGCGAGTATCTGGGTTAACTATTTGTGAATAAAGTTGTGCTGTTACATCTCCATTACTATCTTCATGTTGTACATTGATATACTTACGTTCTGTTTGTGAAGCCCAATGTTTTGCTGCACTTCTTGTTGCGGGATGCTCAAAACTGCTGCCTACTATATTTCCTCCTACTTTTGCTGAAGTCGCGGCATTTCTTACAAGGCGGAATAATAATTCTGTACCACTTTCACCAACAAAAAATTGCCCTGTAGAAGAACCAAAAAGCCTTGATGCATCTTTTTTAGCTTCCTGAATAATAGCCATTAAAGCTACGCTTGCTGCGTTTGTACGCCCTTGGTTATCAGGAATTGCTGCAAATTTAGAGGAAGTTTCTACGACCGACTTCAGGGTCAAAGCACCACCTGCGTTCTCAAAAAAAATTCTTTTTCCTTCGAACGGGCAATCTTCAATAAATGCGAATTTATTTCTTATTTCAGCTAATAAATCTGGTGAAAAATGATCCACATTGATACTCCAATCTACACTAAATTCAAAGCAGTGTTAACGTGAATCTGCAAGAAAAAACTTTAGCCTTCTAAAAGAGTGATCTTGCTTATCAATCTTCTATTGTTAGTGTGCTTTAGAGGTGCGAAAATATGAAAGCAGATGTAACTATTTTTGAGATGGGTCCAAGAGATGGTCTTCAAAATGAAAGTAAATTTATCAATACATTTGATAAAATAAAACTTGTTAATTTGTTATCAAAAAGTGGACTAAGTAAAATCGAGACCGCCAGTTTTGTAAGTTCCAGATGGGTTCCGCAAATGGCGGATGGAGAGCAGGTCATGGACGGTATTCAGCGGGAACAAGGTGTTTCCTACACGGCGTTAACGCCAAATAAAAAGGGGCTTGATCGCGCCATTCAAGCTAATGCTGACGAGATAGCGATATTTGGATCTGCCTCAGAGGGTTTTTCAAAAGCCAACATTAACAAAAGTATTAAAGAAAGCTTGCAACTATTTAGACCAATTGTGGATGCTGCACCAATGCCTGTAAGGGGATATGTTTCTTGCGTCACGGACTGCCCGTACGATGGCCCTACAAATCCTGATAAGGTTATCAAAGTTGCTGAAGAATTGCTCGCTATGGGGTGCTATGAGATTTCTTTAGGCGATACGTTGGGGTCGGCAAACCCAGATAGCACAAAAAAATTATTGTCGGAGCTTTTATCTGTATTCCAGACAGAGGAGTTAGCAGTACATTTCCATGACACACAAGGAAAGGCGATTGAAAATATTACCATTGCATTGGAATTTGGAATTACAACTTTTGACTCTTCTATCGCTGGTTTGGGGGGGTGCCCCTATGCACCCGGAGCAAAAGGCAATGTCTCGACGGAAGCAGTAGTTGATTTTTTAGAAAGCAAAGGCTTTCGTACTGGTATTGAGAGAGAAGACCTAAAAATAGCAGCTCAGTTTGCGAGGAGTCTTAGTCAATGAATTTTGAAACTTTATTGTTTAATCAAGATAAAAGGGGTGTTGTATCCCTTACTTTGAATAGGCCAGAAAAACGAAATGCCCTTTCAGGAAAAATGATAGATGAGTTAACAAATTTTACCTCTTTGTTAACTCCCGATGTTCGTGCCGTAGTTATTCAGGGAGCTGGTAAGTTATTTTGTGCTGGTGGAGATTTGGATTGGATGAGTAACCAAATTAAAGCCGATAGGCTAACAAGAATTTCTGAAGCGAGAAAATTGGCTATGATGTTAAAAGCCTTGAATGAAATTCCCGTCCCTTTGATAGGAAAACTACATGGTGCCGCATATGGAGGAGGGGTTGGTTTAGCTTGTGTGTGTGACTTTGTTATATCAAGCACCAATGTAAGTTTTGGCTTCACTGAGACCCGTTTGGGCCTTATACCATCTACAATTGGACCTTACGTTGTGGGAAAAATGGGAGAGGCAAAGGCTCGTGAAGTGTTTATGTCAGGTAAAATTTTTAGTGAGCGGGAGGCAAAAAAGTTAAATATAGTGTCTGAGATTTCGGATAATCTAGACAATTCCGTTGAGGAACATATCGGACCATATTTGCAAACAGCACCAAAAGCAGTTGGAGAGGCAAAAGCTTTGGTAAGATCACTTGGACCGAAGATAGATGAGCAAACTATCGAGCAGACTATTGAGCAATTAGCAGATATCTGGGAAGGAGAAGAAGCTAGCCATGGCATAAGCGCCTTCCTTAGCAAGACTAAGCCAAGGTGGGTAAATTGAGTCTCATCTTGAAAATAGTTATTTTAAATTAAAATAAGTGAGCTCTATTACTTTCAAATTTAAATTTTAAGCTGTCCCCGATTGATATATTTGGAGTTTCCGCTGCAGCATATCTAAAAGGGGTTCCACTTTTAGTGCTCAATTCAATAACAGTTTCCGTTCCAAGTTTTTCAACTAACGTCACTTTACCTACCAAGTTTCCTTTTTCATTTATCTGTAAGTGCTGTGGGCGAATACCTAAGCGAATCCTATCGTTAGCCTGCTTTTCTGGTGAAGTTAGCCGAATACTATTTGCTGTTAAACCTTCTCCTACAAAAGACCCTGTTAACCCATTTTTTGTAACCTTTGATAAATTACCATCAAAAAAGTTCATTTTTGGTGATCCTAGAAATCCAGCAACAAATTCATTTTGGGGTGTATTAAACAAGTCCATCGGTGATCCCACTTGCATAACCTCACCATCCTTTAAGACGACTATTTTATCAGCTAAAGTCATAGCTTCGACTTGGTCGTGGGTTACGTAGATAGTTGTAGCATCTAATTGCTTATGTAATTTGGCAATTTCAACGCGCGTATCGTGTCGGAGAGCAGCATCTAAATTTGATAGTGGTTCATCAAATAAAAATACGTCAGGGTTTCTAACAATCGCTCGGCCAATAGCAACGCGTTGGCGCTGTCCACCAGACAAAGCTGCTGGTCTACGATCCAGAAGATGTTCCATTTGGAGAATTCTAGCTGCTGCCTCTACACGTGTTTTAATCTCAGCTTTGGATAAGCTTTGTAGGCTTAAGGAAAAAGCCATATTTTGAAAAACTGACATATGTGGATAAAGGGCATAAGACTGGAAAACCATTGCAATTCCCCGTTCAGATGGAGGTAAATCCATAACAGGCTTGTCTGCTATTATAATTTCACCATCTGTTAGATTTTCCAAACCAGCAATTAGTCTCAGTAGTGTTGATTTTCCACAACCAGAAGGTCCAACAAAGACAACAAATTCGCCTTTTTCTATAGAAAGGTGTACATCTCTTATAACTTTTATTTTTCCAAAAGATTTATCAACATTTTTAAGTTCAACTTGTGCCATATTTTACCTCTTCAAAGGTGGCTTTAACCATTTCAAAATCAAATTTACATCTTAAATTTTGATATTTACTCACTCTATCAAAAATTATTTCTCTAGAACCACCAGACACTTCTGACATGATGTTAGCCTGCATCATAGCTGGCTGCTTTTTCCGCCATTTTAAAAATTTGGAGAATTTGCTATAGATGGATTTATTATTGTTTGCCATATCAAGTCCGGCTTTTCCTAAATGAGCTTTCGCTATCGGTAACCAAGACTGGTTTGCTGATGTAAACCCACCCATAGATTTCTTCTTGTCCCAAACCATAGGCGTTCTGCACGTATCTCGGCCCAAGAACTCAGGATAAAAGTTTATCCCCCAAGGATCTTTCATTTTATTCACGGGAATATCTATAACGTCGCCTAAACCTAACTCTTCACCCTGATAGACACAGGTTGAACCAATTAGTGATGTTTCAAGCTGAAGAAGTAATAGTTGCAAATCATCTTGTTTATTCACTGAAATTCCAAGTGGTTCCAACTGGCGAGTTGCAGATCTAGGAACATCATGATTAGAGAATGCAAAGCATAGTCGGCCTGAACCGTTGAAAACCTCTATCGCTTTAGAAATGGCTTCTTTAAGTTCTAGGACTGTCAATCCTGACCATTCAAGGAGGTCAAAATTATAAGTTGCGTGGAGCCGACCAGGTTCCGAAAATGTTTTACTAACATTCATGGCATTACCTTCATCTCCATCCACCTCTCCCATGAGAAAGCGATCACCTTCATATTCGTCGGCTATTTTTCTATAAGCTGAACTAAATTTCTGGATCACTGGCTGATTAAGTTGAGCCACGTCATGCAATTGTCTAAAAAAAGGTTGTTTATCTTGAGGTAAGGGACCGAGAACAAAATTTGGATCTGCTAAATTATCTTTATAAGGTGGAATATCTCCATTTATTGTGTGGACTGCGTCTAATCTGAAACCATCCACGCCACGGTCAAACCAAAATCGTGCTATTTTATTTAACTCATCACATATCTGGGGGTTCGCATGATTTAAATTTGGCTGCTCTGGTAAAAAATTATGTAAATAGTATTGTTGACGCCTTGGCTCCCAAGACCAAGCTAAGCCTCCAAAGAATGATAACCAATTATTAGGTGGAGATCCGTCTGGTTTTGGATCTACCCAATGAAACCAGTCAGCTTTTGAGTTATCTCTCGATTGGCGGCTTTCTTCAAACCAAGGGTGCAAGGAAGAACAATGTGCGGGAACAATATCTATCATAAGGCGTAAACCGAGCTTATGAGTCTTCTGAATTAGATTATCAAAATCAGAAAGAGTCCCATACTCAGGGTTAATATCGCAATAGTTAGATACATCATAGCCGAAGTCATATTGAGGCGACATGAAAAAGGGGCTGATCCAAATAGCATCAACACCCAGATCTGCAATATAATTCAATCTTGAGGCGATGCCGTTGAGATCACCAATGCCATCACTATTTGAATCCTGAAATGATCTAGGATAAATTTGATATATTACAGCGTTTTCCCACCATTTCAAAGGAGACATTTTTCAGCCTCCCTTGACGGATCCAGCTAGCAATCCCCTAATAAAATATTTTTGCATAGCAAGAAATACTATTACTGGTACTACCATGGAAATTACGGCGGAGGCGTTCAGAAGATGAAGTTGGTCTCCAAAAGTTCCTAATTGTCTTTCTAGTAAAATTGGAAAAACCACATCATCATTTGCAGTTGGGCCAACAAACATAGCTACCAATAAATCATTCCAGATCCAGAGAAATTGGAAAATACTGAATGAAGCGAGTGCTGGTACAGAAAGTGGTATAACTACTTTCACAAAAATTTGCATGTGATTAGCACCGTCGATTTTTGCGCTCTCGAGTAATTCTCGTGGTAACCCTACAATGTAATTACGCAAAAGAAAGATGGCGAGCGGAAGGCCAAAGCCTGTATGAGTAAGCCATAAACCTGCGAATGACTTAGTTGGGAATTGGCAAGTATTTGTCAATTCGCAATCTGTCGTCCACTGTTTAAGTGCAGTTGCCCAGCTTGCAAGCCCGTTGAAGCCCTGTAAAATCGGTAAAAAAGCTAATTGGGTTGGCACCACCATTAGTGAAACTACGAGTATGAATAACCAGTCCCGGCCTGGAAACTGCATCCATGAAAAAGCATATGCAGCAAATGCAGCAACTGTAATAGGAATTATAGTTGCTGGGACCACAACGATAAAGGAAGATATCAGAGCGTTTGGAACATCTTTGTTATCTAGCAATACTTCAAAATAGGCCTCGGCTCCAAATACTGGATCTTGATTTATAAACACATCAAGGTTTTTTGGCTTTGGTGCTATTGCTTCTGGAAAAGACCAAATAAAATCACCGTTAGCTTGGAAAACAAATTCTCCCCCGCGAACATCCATGACTTCGCCTGCGGGTACTAGTTTTCGAATTAACTTGGTTTTACCCGGTTTATCGGGGTCAGGCACTCTACCTTTAAACATAATCGAGTTTATCTCCCCAGATATCGTAAACCATTCTTCGCTCTTATTTATCCTTTCAAAAATATTACCGCGCATTTCTATGACTTTGGTTTGTTGCCCTTTGTCATGTGTGCTAAAGCGATGCCCAAGTTCAGTTGGCGTGAATGCTGTCCAAAAACCCGAAGTTTTAGATGCAACTTCGGATCTGAACGATGTTGTAATAAGTGCGATAAAGGGAACCACCCATATTACCAAGATTAATGCGAGGATAATATGAGCAAAAGAACGATTAAACATATTTTAAATCCCCTAATGTTCTAATTGCTTTTGTTCACGGCGTATGCGCCAACCAAGAAAAATCATATGTGGAATAACTGTTAACATTAGCATGATCGCGATAGCCGCGAATAAATTATCCACATTACTACCACCAATAGACCAAGTATTCATTGCAGCCTCCATCATGGTAGCAAGTAAAAGCTTATCGTCATCATTGGCAGACAATGCATAAGGAATATCGAATACCTTTAAAACGTCTGTTACTAGGTATGTCCATACAACCACCACAGTTGAAAAAATTTGTGGTAACTTTACTCTGAAGAACAGCTGCCGAGGGTTCGCTCCATCAATTATAGCAGCCTCGACCGTTTCTTGCGGTACGCCTCTCAAAGCGGCAGAAAAAATAACCATCGCAAAACCAGTTTTAATCCATACCATGATCCACATTAGGTAGAAGTTGCCCCAAAATTTAAGATTATAAAGTGGCTCATTATACTCAGGTGTGTGACCTAATAGTGCCTTTAGCAGTCCTATTTGATAGGAGGGTGTAACTCCGTTTATTGCTTCTTGGGGTTCGATTCCTCCACCTGCAAAGATATTTCGCCAGATAACGGCTGCTCCAACAAACGAGATGGCCAAGGGTACAAAAATAAATGTTTTTGCGACAACACCCCATCTTACTGAGTCGGCTAAAACGGCAATAAGTAATCCAAATACTATACAAAGCGATGGTACTAAAATTAACCACATTAAACTATTTCTCATAGCCAACCTAAACTGCATATATCCTAGTGCGTTTTGGTCCCAGAGAAATGAGTAGTTGCTAACTGAAGCTGTTCCACCAGGTTCTGTGAAAGAAATTTTCAATGTAGTGAGTGCAGGAATTAGTAAAAATAATAAGAGTAAGATCAATGCTGGCCCTACAAATATCCAGGGCTGAATAGCTTCTACAATTACTGACCTTTTCCCAATTGAATTGCTTGATCTAAATTTAGCTAATCCAAAGTTGAGCCAATTTGCGATCCAATAATAAAGGAATGAAATAAATAAAGCTATTATTACAGAACGAAGCGCAAATCCCACTTTTGCAAATCTAAGTTCAGTAACAAAAGTCGCCACAGACCAATTGTATTTGTCATGGAGCCACAGACCAAAATTGGCAAAAGTATCGTCTATTGGTGCGGTTAATGAAAAAATGAAAACAGCAGTAATTGGAAGCACGCAGATAATCGTTAGTACGATAGCTAAGCTATTGCTAAATATTATCGTTTGTACTGACCGCATGTATTTTGTTTACCTAGTAATAATTAAATAAGAGCACAGGTTGTACCCTGTGCTCTTAAAGTTTGTTTGTTAGCTATTACTACTTAATAGCGTCCCATGCTGCTTGAATATTGTCAGCTGTTCTTTTTGCGTCCTGTCCGTTTGCAAATGCTGTCATTTCGCTCCAAAAAGCACCTGCTCCAATTGCACCGGGCATTAAGTCAGAGGCGTCAAAACGAAAGGTTGTTGCATTTGCTAGGATTTCTCCCTGCTTTCTAAGAAGTGGTGTTGCATAAGCAGATAAGTCAGCGCCCTTGTGTGCTGTTAGGAATACACCTTGCTGCATCCAAGCTTCGTGAGCTGAGGCCTCTTGCAAATATTTAAAGAATGCACGAGTTGCAGGCGAGTCTTTAGCCATTGTGTACAACGTCCCTGCGCCAAGAACTGGATTTCCTAAATTTCCTGATGCGAATGGAGGGAAATAGAAGGCATCTGCCTCACCGCGTGCAACTTCTTCTCCTTTATCAGGAAAAAAACCTGTGATGAAAGAAGCTTGACGATGCATCATACACCTTGGTGGTGAGGTAAACAAACCTTTCGGCGCATCACCGAAAGACGTGGTAGCTACTGATGATGCTCCACCGGCGACGTAGTCGTCATTCCTAGAAAACTGACCATAAAGGTTCATTGCGTTAATTACTTCAGGACTATTGAAGGCCAGGTCATTGGAAACCCACCGATCATAGTTTTCCGCTGAAGTGGTACGCAGCATGATGTCTTCCATCCAGTCTGTTGCTGTCCATCCAGTCGCATTTCCAGACTCCACACCTATGCACCAAGGAGTGTTACCATCTGCAACCATTTGGTCAGATAGCTCAATTAGTTCCTCCATTGTTGAAGGAATTTCATATCCATTATCTTCAAATTGCTCAGGTGAATACCAAACTAAAGATTTAAGATCCATTTTGTATGCAAATCCATAGAAATGCTTGTTGCCGCTGGCATCTGCATAAGTTCCAAGATCTACCCATGAAGAACCGGCTCCATAATTATCAGCCATCCAAGAGGCCGCTTCGTCGCCAATTGGAATAAGATGACCTTCTGAGGCCATGTCAGCTGCAAGACCTGGTTGTGGAAAAATTGCGATGTTAGGTGGGTTATTCGAACGCATGTCTGCAACGACGAGCGCTGCAAAATCGCGTGACCCAGAATATTGAACCGTTGCACCAGTTGCCTTTTCAAAGCAGCTAATGGTATTTTCTAACATTTCTTGGTCAGTGCCTAGCATTGATCCTTGCATAGTTATTACTTCACCGGGAAAACTTCCCATGTCACCTAACTTTGATGGCGTATTGCAAACATCGTGAGAACCAGCGAGTCCCATGGTCCCGAAACTTAAGGACAGAGCCGCTGCGATAGTTAAAGATTTAATATTATGTTTCATTCATTTCCTCCCGAGAGTAGAAACAATTAAGTTTTGAAAAAAATAAGTCATTAGATGACCTAATTTGTTTAATTTAAGTGCTAAAATTTACACCATTGGTAGCGCTACCAAACTCTAAAACCTAACGAAGGTCAAATATTAAAAGTTTGGTAATATAAAAACAAAAAATCATTAAACATTTTATTGTCTTCATATTTCTTGATTTAGTAAAATATTAAAGTTTTTGGTAATTTCCCCCTAAATACACTAGCGGTTTATGATCCGTAGCTTCAAACTTTTTCACTTCCCCTACGATGATTGAATGATCGCCTCCGTCAAATTGACTATATTTTGTGCATTCAAACCTTGCGGAACAATTTTTAATAAACGCTTCACCTTGGTCATTGAAATTCCAATTCATTTCAGTCCCACCATCAGCGCTTTTTGAAAAACTTGTGCAAAGTTCAATTTGATGTTCACTAGCAATATGAATTGTGAACTTTTCAGCTTCTAAAAAAGTATCATGTCTTTTGGAAGCCTTTGCGGGCGACCAAAGAACTAATGGGGGTGATAAAGACAGGCTTGCAAAGCTATTTGCCGTAATTCCTATCGGGCCATTTTTACCATTACAGGTAACAATTGTGACCCCTGTTATGTATTTCCCTAAGGCAAATCTGAATTTATCCTGATTAATCATTTTAATCTAATTCCGCTGTAATTAAGCAACTTCGCGTCCAAGCGCAGCTGTATAAATTTCAAACCACGTTTGTCTATCCAATTTAATCTCTAAGGCTTTTGAAATTGTTTCTATTCGAGCCAAGGAGTTTGTTCCTAGAACAGGTAAAATATTGGCAGGGTGTGCAAGCAACCAGGCAATTGCGACGGTCCCAGGTTCGACGCCAAATGTTTTTGCTATACTTTCCAGATGGTTAAAAATCTTTTCGTTAGATTTTAAAAATAAGTCTCCTCCCGCTAAAGGAGACCATGCCATAATTGGAGTATTTTTACTTTGGTGGAATGCAACATCTCCATTTGTGAAGCCGTCGTGAGCAAGGATGCTTAATTCAATTTGATTGGTGACAAGTTTATTTTTCATCCCAGTTTGCAATAGATTCCAGTCCCACGGTTTGAAATTTGAAACACCTACATTTCTTACTTTTCCAGAAGCGATTATTTCATCAAGAGCTGAACCGGTTACAAAGTGATCCATCAATGGATCAGGTCTATGAAGTAACAGCAAGTCAATGTAGTCAATACCCATTAGCTTTAAAGATTGCTCTACTGATTTTAAAATATGATCTCTTGACGTATCATAATACTTAACCCGAGCACTTTCATATCTACCCACTGGAGCGACGATATCGCACTTTGTAACAATTTCCATTTTTTGACGGAGATTTGAGCTTTTAAGTGCATTTCCTAGAATTTCTTCAGCTTCATAGCCACCATAAATATCAGCCTGATCAAAGGAAGTTATTCCTTGATCCAAACAACTTGCAATTTTATTTCGTACATGACCAGGCGATGTATCTTCATCATCACCTAATCGCCACATACCGTAAACCAACCGGGACATTGCAAGCGTTGAACTTATTTTAATTCTTTCCATTAGTGCCGATCTCCTAGTCCAAGAGGAGTTGAGGGTGTGTTGTTGGGAACTCGTCCATATTCATGTGGTAGAGAGCAAGTTTCTATATTTGGCAAGACCTTTGAACCAAAATGTTTGCATTCTTCAAGGTGAGGATATCCGGACAGAATAAAAGAACGAATTCCTAGCTTCTGATATTGTTCTAATTCACTGATCACTTGATCAGTAGATCCAACAATAGCAGCGCCGCATCCAGATCTTGCTCTACCTATTCCTGTCCATAGAAAAGGTTCGACATAACCGAATTCATCCGCCATTTTTCTATTTTTTGTTTGATGTGACACTCCCAATGAAGAACTGTCCTGGGCGCGCTCTCTTATTTTTTTCCCAAAGTCATCCTCTAGCTTTGATACTATGTACTCAGCATATTCTTTGGCCTCTATTTCAGTATCTCTGACGATCATGTGAACACGCAGACCATAATCGAGTGTTCTGTTATATTTTTCAGCCACCTCATTTACAGATTTCATTCTGCCAATTATTTGTTCTTTTGGTTCAGGCCACATAAGATAGACATCACAATGTTGTCCACATAATTCAAGAGCTGGTGGAGAATAACCGCCGAAATAAAGTAGCGGTCCTCCAATTTGAAAAGGCTTTGAAGGATCAGTTGTAAGACCTGAGAATTTGTATGTCTCACCTTCATAATTAATCTCATCTTGTGTCCATGCTTGCTTTAAGATTTCAACTACTTCTCGTGAACGTTGATACCGATATCCACTCTCAGCAGTTTCCCCAGGAAAATCGGAACTAATAATGTTAATAGTAAGTCGGCCTTTCAGCATATGATCTAAAGTAGCGATAGTACGAGCGAGCATAATGGGTTGCATTTCACCGCATCTTACCGCAGCAAGCATGTTAATTTTTTCCGTTATTGGTGCGCAGCCGGCTACAAAGCTCAATGTGTCTTGTCCAACTTGATAAGAAGACGGACATAGAATATTTCGAAACCCATAGTTCTCCGCTTCTTTCACTATTTTACTACAATGGTCCCATGAACTTCGAAGGTTTCCATCTGGAACTCCCAAGAATTGATAATCATCGGCGCATAAAGCTGAGAACCAAGAAATCTCTGCAGCTCTCAATTCACTAGATGTTATTGGTACGACGGTCATAGATCCCCCTTATCTTAAGCCTTGCGTAACATTACAACATATGTAAATCAATGGTGTATCAATTTTGAAATTATTTATATTCTGGAAGCATGTCTGAAGCCACCTCTTTACCAGTTTACATCCAAATTAGTGAAATGCTTATGCGAGAAATAATAGCAGGTCGGTTATCAGATGGTGAACGTCTACTGCCTGAAAGAGATTTAGCTAAATCTCTCAATATTTCTGTTGGAACACTGCGAAAATCATTAAAAGAGCTTGAGCAAAAAGGTGCTCTATTTCGGAGGCATGGTTCTGGTAATTATGTAAAATTTAATACAAAATTTAACTCTATTTACTCGTTTTTTAGAGTTGAGCTTATCGATGGCGGAGGTTTGCCTTCAGCGAAAAATTTAGACATCAATTTGGTTAAAAAACCAAAATCTTCACCATTTTTCGGAGAATCAGATAAGTGCCTGAGGATTAGAAGGTTGCGTTTCTTGGATAATCGACCCTGCGTATTAGAAGAAATTCACTTAGACTCGATTAAAACGGATGGGCTTAAATTTGATAATATTTCGCAGTCTATTTATCTTTTTTATAAAAATACTCTAAATTTGCGCATTACTGCAGCCAAAGATAGCGCTACCTTACTTCGAGTGCCTGTTTGGTCACCCAAGGAATTTAAAGTAATGAATAGTCAGGAAACAGTTTGTATAGAACGTTTGGCATACGATCAGGTTGGAGCTCCTGTAGAGTTTTCACGAAGCTGGATTGATACAAATATTGCACGCTATACGACGCGTATCAGTTAGGAACATTATGAAAAAAAGATATGGAATTATAGGGTGTGGAATGATGGGGCAGGAGCATCTTCGAAATATAAATTTAATAGATGATGCTTTTACTTATGCTGTTTATGAACCTAATCCAAATATGCAGAAAATGGCAAAAGCGCTTGCACCAGAGGCCAAGTTTTATGACTCTCTAGATAAAATTTTAAGTGACGAAAACATTGATTGCTGGTTAATAGTTTCGCCAAATCATCTTCACATGGAACAATTGGAACAATTGGCGAGTGTACCTCATAAGCCAATTTTAGTGGAAAAACCTTTATTTACTAATATCAATCACTTGGAGAGAGTACAAAACTTTTTAGTTAAATATACAGCACCGGTTTGGGTAGCTATGGAATATCGATATATGCCACCCATAGAAGAACTAATCAGGCAACAAACAAATGTAACCGGTGGTATAAAAATGCTTTCCATCCGTGAACATAGATTTCCCTTTCTTCCTAAAGTTAATAATTGGAATAGATTTAATAAAAATAGTGGAGGAACATTTGTTGAAAAATGTTGCCATTTTTTCGATTTGATGAGGTTAATAACAAAGTCTAACCCAACTAAGATAATGGCAAGTGGTGGGCAGGCCGTTAACCACCTAAAAGAAAATTACTCGGGTTTGATACCAGATATTTGGGATCACGGATATGTCATTGTTGAGTTTGAAAATAATATGAAGGCAATGCTGGAACTCTGTATGTTTGCAGAAGGGTCAAAGTATCAAGAAGAGATATCAATCACTGGAGAGGCAGGTAAAGTTGAGGCTTTTATTCCAGGACCTGCTAGGTTTTGGCCTAAAAAACTTGGTGCCCCTCCAATATCAAAAATAGTGGTCAGTCCTAGAGATAAATCTGTTTTAAAAGAGTTAGAGGTGCCCGTAGATAAGAAGATATTAGAGGCTGGAGATCATAATGGTTCAACCTTTTATCAGCATCAAAAATTTATGCTTGTGGTGGATGGGAAAATTCCTCCAGAGGTTACTCTGGACGACGGTATTTGGGCAGTAAGGATGGGGCATGCAGCTCAGGCCTCTGCTGAAACTGGACAGGTGGTCAATTTCTGAACTTATTTAATAATAATTATCCGCTACGTTTATAACGTTAAATTAAACTTCTATCAATTTTAATGCGTCACGCATTGTATTGGGAATAGGTGTGGGCCTTCGATTTTCACAGTCTACGAGAACTTGGGCAAAAAAACCGAGGGCAAAACACAGTTCATCTTCTTCTCGAAAAAGTCCTGCTTGATATATCCATGATGTATTCCCAATTTTTTTTATTCTTAAGCCAATTGCTATTTTATCTGGGTATGCAGCTTCTGAAAAATAGCAACAACCACTTTCTACTACCATAAATTCTAAACATTTATGATCTTCATTAAAGAAGCCATGATTTCTTTGCCAGTCAGTAACAGCTGTGTCTATTAGTGCATAGTGAACAATATTGTTCATATGACCGTAGGCATCGTTATCCATCCATCTAGTTGGCATCTCGATAAAGGTAGGAAAATCTTCTCTGAAAAGTTGTTTGTTCTGTGCCATTTTTGTATCCTGACGCAATTATTTATAAATAATTTAGAGCATTCAAAATTTAGACAAAAGAAATGATTTGTATAGTAAATAAAAAAGATATGGTGAGGTGATCAATGGAAATAAATGAAAAAATATCAGCTATAGTTACTGGTGGTGCTTCCGGGCTGGGCGAAGCAACGGCGCGTATGCTATCTTCCGTGGGCGCAAATGTAGCTATTTTTGATTTAGATGAAAATAAAGGTTTAGCTGTTTCGGAAAAAATAAATTCGGATTTTTACAAAGTTGATGTAACAGATACAAACTCAGTAAACCAAGCGGTTTCATCTTTTTTGAAGCAAAATGAAGGAATTCAGATTGTTGTAAATTGTGCTGGAATAGGCCCAGCAGCAAAAACTGTTTCACGAGGTGAACCTCATTCAAGCGAACTATTTGCAAAAGTGATTAACATTAATCTGATTGGTTCATTCAACGTAGCTTCTATATGTGCGGCTGAAATGGTCAAAAATAGGGAGTATTCGGAGGATGGTTTTAGGGGTGTTATAGTAAACACAGCGTCAGTTGCGGCTTATGACGGGCAGATAGGTCAGGTTGCTTATTCAGCTTCTAAAGGTGGTATAGTAGGAATGACACTTCCTATGGCAAGAGATCTTTCGGATAAAGGTATTCGTGTCTGTTCGATCGCACCAGGATTATTTTTGACACCACTTTTAGAAAGCTTGCCGGAAGAAGTTCAAGAATCTTTGGGAAAACAGGTTCCATTTCCATCACGGTTAGGAAAACCAACGGAATTTGCTAAGTTGGTAGTACAGATTATTGAGAACGATATGTTGAATGGAGAGGTCATACGTTTAGATGGTGCCATTAGAATGGCGCCACGCTAGGTAGCTCTAAAAAACCTGAATAGTAATGAGGCCGCCCATCCGGCAAATATAGCAATTGCAATTGACATTAGACCATATGCAAGAGGATTTTCTCGAGACATATTAAATAAGAAACGTTCTAAACCAACTTTTCTGACGTCAATTATTGTTGTGAATTCATCAATTACATTTCCATTCCTTGTTAGGAGAATGCGCGCGGTATAGTCACCGTCAGATATATCTGCGGGCATTTCTATAGACGTCCGAAATAAGGTTTGCTCGTCAATATTAACCTTGTTTTCAAGAAGCTGATATAAACCTTTTTCGCTTCTGATGCGTATCACTGCATCTGAAAATGAAGCTGCATCTAAAACATCCATAGGTGCACCAACAGATCTAATTGCTCGCGGTATGGAAACTTTATATCTGAGGTCTTCAGTGTCATTTATAGTTGATGAAAAATTGGAACTAGTAGCAACAGCATAGAAGCTTGGTGCAGCATCTACCTCTACAGTATCAGTATTCATCCAAATCCCCAAAACTTTTGCTTTTCTGTGAACTGAAATTGGTTCGGATGGTCCTGCTATAGTAACAACAATCTGAATATCACCACTGGGAGCTGGTTTGTCTCTTTTAACCGCACCAAACAACAAAATTTGGGATCCATCAAATGTTGCAGTAATAGCAACTTTTTCTTTGTCCATTCCAATGACAACACTTTCCGCCATGGCAGACGAAGTTGAAATCAAAAATAATAAAATAAGCCTCAACACTAGTGCATACTCGCATTACTGATTGAATACAGTTCAGTTGGCATAATTAACAAGTCTAGGGCAATTTTTACACAAACAGCAATCACCATTAGTGCTAATAGAATGCGCAATTGTTCAGCTCGCAAACGTGTCCCAAACTGGCTACCTAATTGAGCACCAAGTACACCTCCCAAAAGTAGGAGAACGGCCAAAGCTATATCAACTGTGTAATTTGTTGTTGCATGCAAAACGGTTGTAAAACCAGTGACAAAAATAATTTGAAAAAGTGATGTTCCTACTACAACTTTTGTTGGCATGCCAAGTATGTAGATCATAGCGGGCACCATAATAAACCCACCACCAACACCCATAATTGCTGATAGGATACCTACCAAGAGACCGACTAATATTGGTGGTATTACGGAAATGTATAACCCTGAGGTTCTGAAACGCATTTTAAAGGGTAATTGTTGGGCAAAACTTCTTGGTCTGCGAACTTTTTTTGGTAGTGAACCGCTCTGCGTTTTTAAAATTGCGCGTAAGCTTTCTATAAACATCAAACTGCCAATAATACCCAAGAACGCAACATAGCAAAGTTTTACAAGCAAATCGACTTGTCCAAGGCTTTTAAGATAGTTAAAAATAATCAATCCTATTCCAGCTCCCAGAAGGCCTCCAATCAGGAGAATTAAACCCATTTTTAAATCTACGGTTTTACGTTTTAGATGAGCTAGTGCTCCTGAAAATGAGGATGCGACTATCTGATTTGCTTCGGTTGCAACTGCCACAGCAGGGGGAATTCCAATAAAGAATAGAAGAGGCGTCATTAAGAAACCGCCACCAACGCCGAACATTCCGGAAAGAATACCAACGAGCCCACCTAAGCCAAGTAAAAGAAAGGCGTTTACCGAAACTTCAGCAATTGGAAGATAAATTTGCATAGCCGTCTTTAGACAGAATTAATTGGTATTTGCAACAATTAGAATGGTTAGAAACTTAGTATCTCTAACGCTCTTTAACATATGGTTGTCCGCCCGCTCTTGGAGGAATTGCCTTGCCTACAAAACCGGCCAGAACAACAACGGTTAGAATATAAGGTAATGACTGTATAAAAACGACGGGAATTTTTATTTGGCTACTAGTACCGCTATTCCAAACAGAGGAAATTACCATAATGGCGATAACTGAAATCCCAAGAGCTAAACCTCCAAGAACTACTTTGTCTAAAAGATCCTTTTTCCAAACATAACTCATAAGACCTAGGGCAATAAAAATTAAAAAACCACTTAAAGCCCAGGCAGGCAGTAATATATTTTGAAATCGAGTATCCACAGCGAAGAAAAATCCGAATAATAAACATGCTCCTAGTGCGTACCATGGTCGCCACTTGGCAAAAATTAAAGCAGCCAGCGCGATAAACCCGCGCCCTGCTGACATGTCTTTTGTAAAATTTGCCTGTAGGGAAGTTGCAATATATGCTCCAGCAATACCGCACAAAACCCCTCCAATAACAACTGCACTATAACGCAAACCGATAACTGATATACCGGCTGTATCAACCGCAGCGGGATTTTCGCCAACAGCCCTTAACCGGAGTCCATACCGCGTTTTGTAAAGTACAAACCATGAAATTGGTACTGTAAGAAGTGCGATGTAAACAAGAAGAGAGTGTCCAGAAAAAAGTTCAGAGTAGAGTTGTAGCAATGGACCCGCGTCATTTATTTCTTTTGACGAAGTAGCTCCCGGGAAATTTATTGGTTCGAACCTGCCACCTGACTTTAGAGGTGGTGTTCGGCCGCCTTGCCCAAACAAATCTTGAGCTATTACCACGGTAAGTCCTGCTGCCAAAAAATTTATGGCTACCCCCGATATGATTTGGTCTCCGCGAAGTGTAATCGATGCTAGGCCATGAAGTAACGATAACATAATCGATGCTAAAATACCCGCCAAAAGACCTAACCAGACAGATCCCGTTATTGCTGCAAATGCCGCAGAGACAAATGCTGCAGCTAAAAGCTTTCCTTCAAGTCCAATATCAAAAATACCTGCACGCTCCGAAAATAATCCCGCTAGGCAAACCAACAATAAAGGAGTCGCTAGGCGCAGTGAGCTATCTAAAACTTGAAGTAGGGTTAAAAAGTCAATCATCCTTTAGCCTTTTGCATAGACATAAAAAAGCTTTCAAGTGGCGCTCTTACCATTAAACTAAGGGCGCCAGTAAACAGTATTACTAACGCTTGGATCACGACGATTAGTTCACGTGGTATTTTCGTCCACAGGGCTAATTCTGCGCCACCCTGGTATAGAAATCCAAATAACAATGCAGCTAGTAAAACCCCAAGCGGATGACTGCGCCCCATAAGAGCAACTGCGATGCCGATAAAGCCCGCTCCTTCGGTGAAATTTAAAATAAGGCGCTCACTTTCCCCTTGCGTCGTATTGATTGCCATCATTCCGCATAAAGCACCAGAAATCATCATAGCTATCATTATTATTTTGACTGGTCTAACACCCGCATAGCGCGCTGCTGGTCCAGATTTTCCCAACGCTCTAATTTCGTATCCTAGTGGAGAGCGCCAAATTAGATACCAAACGGCCACACATGCCAAAAGTGCAATGAAAAAACTAACATTTGCAGGAGCAGATCTGAACGCTTTTTCAAACCCGAATAAGCTCGCCAGATCTTGGAAGGTGGGGAGATGAGTGCTTGCTGGAAAGTTTGCCGACGCCGGATCCATGCTTCCCTTTGGTTTTAAAACGTCAACTAAGAAAAAGTTTAATACTCCGGCCGCAATGAAATTAAACATAATTGTTGTTATAACAATGTGGCTTCCTCTTTTTGCTTGAAGATAAGCCGGCAAACCTGCCCAAATCATACCAAAAAGAGCGGCCCCAATTGAGGCCCCAAGAATAGCTAATGTCCAGTGAGGCCATGGGATAAATAAACAAACGAGTGCTACTCCTAAACCTCCTATCATAGCTTGGCCTTCGCCCCCGATGTTAAAAAGCGCAGCATGAAATGCGACTGATACAGCCAACCCAGTAAAAATGAAATTTGTAGTATAGTAGAGCATATAGCCCCAGCCGGCAGATCGAAATAATGTACCTTCAATCATAAGATTTAAGGCGGCTATTGGGCTTTCACCAATAGCTAAAATTAATAATGCAGACAAAAAAGCTGCAAGAAATAGAGATATTAAAGGTACAACAATTCTATCTATCCATTTTGGCATTACATCCATGCTTATGCTCCGCTACAGCAATTGACGGTATTTGTTGGCTGCATTAGGCTACCTTCTCTGAGACGCCAGCCATTAAAAGACCGAGTTCTTTTTCATTGGTGTCCTCAGGTTGTTTTTCGCCCATAATTTCTCCATCAAACATAACAACCACCCTGTCTGACAAAGACAAAATTTCGTCCAACTCAACAGATATAAGCAAAATTGCTTTTCCTTGGTCGCGCAATGCTACAATCTGTTGATGTATAAATTCAATTGCGCCAATATCCACGCCTCTCGTTGGTTGCCCTACAAGAAGTAAGTCCGGGTTACGCTCTATTTCACGGGCTAGAACTATTTTTTGTTGATTTCCACCTGAAAAATTTTTCGCAGTTAGTTTTGGGTTAGGAGGGCGAACATCGAACCGCTGCATTTTCTCTTCGGTTTCTTTGCGAATTGCATTATTGTCCATAAAAAACCGACTTGCTTGGTTAGATTTTTCTCGGTGATAACCAAAGACTGCGTTTTCCCATGCCATGAAGTCCATGATCAACCCTTCGCGTTGTCTATCCTCCGGTACATGTGCTATTCCTAGTGCCCTTCTTGCTTGACCATCGCCAGATACGCTTGTTGATAGGTCTATTTCTGATCCATTTAGCTTTATGGTGCCGGTAGCTGCGCTATACCCGCCCAAGACTCGCAGAAGCTCTGATTGTCCATTGCCTGCGACACCGGCAATACCAAGTATTTCCCCTGCTTTTACGGTAAGGTTGATATTTTTTAGCCTTTGAACACCAAAATCATCAATCATGCTGAGATTTTTTATTTCTAGCACTGGCTTAGTGGGTTGCGCTGGAGTTTTATCAACACGAAGCAAAACTTTTCTTCCCACCATAAGTTCTGCTAAATTTTCGGGGTTAGTGTCCTTAGTTTTCAGTGTAGCCGTCATCTCACCCTGACGCATTACGCTAACCGTATCAGTAATTTCCATAATTTCTCGAAGCTTATGTGTGATTAAAATAATTGTCTTACCTTCTTCACGTAGCCTTTTTAATATTCTGAAAAGTTGATCTGCCTCAGCTGGCGTAAGAACACCGGTTGGTTCATCTAAGATTAAGATATTAGCTTTCCTGTAGAGTGCTTTGAGAATTTCTACTCTTTGTTGCATTCCAACGCCAATATCTTCAATAATTGCATCAGGATTGACGTTTAGTTCATATTCTGCAGCCAATGCCGCAAGTTCTGACCTAGCTTTAGTCAGAGATGGCGAAAGTAACGCGCCACTTTCAGCCCCAAGAACAATATTTTCTAAAACTGAAAAATTCTCAACGAGCTTAAAATGTTGAAAAACCATTCCAATTCCAGCAGCTATGGCCGCTTGACTATCCGGTATCAAAATATTTTTTCCGTCTACAAAAATTTCTCCCGCATCAGCCTTATAAAATCCATATAAAATGGACATTAGGGTAGATTTGCCAGCACCATTTTCTCCAATAATACCATGGATAGTTCCAGGCATTACGCGAATAGTTATATCTTTGTTTGCTTGAACTGGGCCAAAAGACTTGGATATTTTCCTAAGTTCAATTGCTGGATTTACAGTCATTTATTTCTTAACCTAAAGTAAAAACCGCACCGGGGAGGGTGCGGTTTTTCTAAGTGATTTATAACCAACTAGAATGAAATAGCAGGGCAGGTCTCATCATCGGTATAATTGTGTACAGACATTGATCCACCAGCAATTGAAGATGCAGCAGCATCGACTGCAGATTTCATGGCGTCGGATACTAGAGAAGCATTATGTTCATCTAGTGCATAGCCAACTCCGCCATTTGCGATACCCATTTGAAAATTCCCTGTCTCTAGATTTTCACCTGCAGAGAAAGCTTCGTAAACAGCATTATCAACACGCTTTAGCATCGAAGTTAAAACTTTGCCTGGATGTAGGTAGTTCTGGTTTGCATCAACGCCTATTGACAAAATACCTTCATCAGCAGCTGTTTGCAAAACGCCTACACCGGTCCCGCCTGCAGCAGCATAAACTACGTCCGCGCCTTGGCTAATTTGAGCTTTGGTAAGTTCAGAACCCTTTACTGGATCGTTCCACGCAGCAGGTGTTGTTCCAGTCATATTAGCTATCACAGTAGCGTTTGGATTTACCGACTTAACACCCTGAGCATAGCCACAACCAAAACGTCGGATTAGGGGAATGTCCATTCCGCCTACAAATCCAACCGTTCCTGTTTTTGATGCTTGTGCCGCAAGCATCCCAACTAAGTAGGACCCTTCATGCTCATTAAACCCAATGCCTCTTACGTTTGGCAAACTCAACCAATTTACATCTATCACAGCGAACTTTGTATCAGGGTAATCTGGTGCAACTTTACCTAGTGAGTCAGCAAAAGCAAAGCCAGCCATTACAATCGGGTTAGCACCAGCTTCTGCAAACCTACGCAGTGCTTGTTCTCGCTGCGCTTCATTTTGAAGTTCGATTTCTCTGAAAGAACCTCCAGTTTCATCTGCCCAACGCTGTGCGCCTGTAAAAGCGGATTCATTAAAGGACTTGTCAAATTTCCCACCAAGATCAAAAATAATAGCGGGCTCGGCTAAAGCTATACCTGCACTCATGGTCAAACCAACTGTGGCTGACAACATTTTAGTAACGATATTCATATAAAACTCCCAGTTGTTAATCGATCCTTGCACAATCTGGCGCAGTTGGATCGTAAAATGATATTTTCTCATTAAGACGCTTCAGCAAATGCTGGTCAACAGCTTTTTTCTTAAATCAATCTAATTTTAGAATAATTTAAATTAGGTTCATATTTCTTTAGCCAGGATTGATGCGTTGTCTTTGCGCCCATCAACAAATTCGTAGTAATTTTTTCTTTGTCCAATCTTGAAATAGCCTAAATCGTTGTAAAGTGTATTAGCTGAGTTGTTCGATTCGGCCACTTCAAGAAAACACCTTGAAGCACCTACACTTTTTGCTTCTGCTTCAAACTTTACAATTAAATATCTTGCTTTGCCCAATCTACGATATTTAGGATGAACAATTACATTTAAAATCTCTGCGTCTGAACCTACCAGACGGCCGACTAGAAAGGCATTTTCAACATAAAAAAATCTTATTGTATCTGTAGCTAGTAGATTTTTGTACTCGCTTTCGCTCCAGGGTCGAGTAAGGGAGCCAGAAAGCAAATGTAGTTTTGACATTTCGAAGGGTGTCATTTTAACAAATTTGGTACGTTGTCTATATTGGGAGATGCGTCTGCTGGTTTTATATAACATGGACTAGGACGACTAACCTCGGTTGCTTTTTCTTGGGTTAGAAGAGCTATATTTTTTAAATGAACCTCTGGTGTCGGTTTTCGTATGTACTTGCCATTTTTAACGTCTATCTCTTCTTCTGATATAAATTTTGCATTTTTTGGATTTGATCCAACATAATAGAAACCTTTGTTGGCTGGAAGCAAAGCTAAATTTTGATCGCCATACCCGTACAAGGTGGCTTCAAAACTATTAACTCCTACGGCTGGAACTTTTAACCCTAAAGCTAAGCCCCGGGCTGCTGACACGGAAATTCTGATCCCAGTAAAATTACCTGGACCGGTGCAAACACCGATCTTGCCAACATCCGACCAATTCAAAGAGGAGTATTCTAAAAGTTCGTTTAGCGAAGACATTAGTCTTTCTGCTTGGCCGCGATTCATGAATTCTATTGTGGCTTTGATTTCCTGTTTTCCGCGATACAGAGCTACAGCTATATATTGATCAGAGGTATCAAAAACAATTACATTTTGGTTCACAGATCAACTGGGCGAACCTCGGTCACCTCTGGAATATAATGCCTTAAAAGATTCTCAATACCCATTTTCAACGTCATTGTTGAAGAGGGGCAGCCCGCACATGCGCCTTTCATTTGAAGGCAAACTACGCCTCGGTCAAATCCGTGGAA
>QOQI01000018.1 GCA_003332035.1 Paracoccaceae bacterium | reverse complement strand
TATGGCGGAAGCAGGTTTGTTTTCAGCCAGTTCAATTATGATGGGTTGGGTTGGTCAACTTGAGTTAGCGGCGCATGGAATTGCTTTGCAACTGGCAAGTATAACTTTCATGCTTCACTTAGGTTTATCCGATGCTGCCACAATTAGAGTAAGTTCTGCTTTAGGTAAAAAGAATAAACATGAAATTATTAATGAGTGCTTGGCCGCGCTGATTATATCGCTTGGGCTGTCTTCTTTAGCAATTTTAATTTTTTTAGGGTTCCCCAAATTACTTATCTCTGCTTTTCTAAATTCTGAAGAAGTTAATGCAAATTTGATTGTCGAAATTGGTATTTCTCTTTTAGCTTTAGCTGCTTTATTTCAATTAGTAGATGGTGGCCAGGCTTTGGCGATACACTTGCTGCGTGGCTTGCACGACACAACAATGCCTATGTATTTAGCCGTTATAAGTTATTGGATAATAGGCCTACCTAGTGGTTATATTTTTTGTTTTTATTATAATTTTGGCGCACAAGGAATTTGGTCAGGTTTAGTTATAGGCTTAGGTTTTGCTTGCTTATTTCTGTTTCTGCGTCTTATAAAAAATTTACAGAATTTAACTTGATACTATCAAGCAAGCGATCTGCAAAAACTATTAATTCTGTCGCAAGCATCCGTTAAAAGTCCTTCTGATGTCGCATAGCTAATACGAAAGTTTGGAGACAGTCCAAAGGCAGAGCCAAAAACAACAGCAACGCCAACTTCTTCAAGAAGGAATGTGCAAAAATCTTCATCGGACGAAATTACCTTCCCGTTTTGTGTTGTTGTTCCCATCAGACCTGAAATATCTGGATAGACGTAAAATGCGCCGTCTGGAACAGGGCATGATATTCCTTCAATCTGATTTAACTTTTCAACGACTAAGTTTCTTCGACGAACAAATTTTCTATTATTTTCAGCAATAAAATCTTTGGAGCCATTTAGCGCAGTTAAAGCAGCCCATTGACTAATTGTGCATGGGTTTGACGTACTTTGGCTTTGAACTTTGCGCATCGCTTTGATTAAATTTTCTGACCCACCGGCAAAGCCTATTCTCCAACCTGTCATTGCGTATGCTTTTGAGACCCCATTACAAGTTAACGTCCTGTCAAAAAGACCAGGTTCGACTTGTGCCGGTGTGCTGAAAAGAAAATCATCGTATGCTAAGTGCTCATACATATCATCTGTCATAACCAACACATTTGGGAATTTCATTAAAACTTCTGTAAGTTTTTTTAGCTCATTTTTTGAATAGCCAGCACCGGTTGGATTTGAAGGTGAATTGAATATGAACCATTTCGTTTTGCTAGTGATTGCTCCTTCAAGCTGCTCAGGAGAAATTTTGTAATTATTGCTTGCCGAGGCCTCGATAAAAACTGGTTTACCCCCTGCAAGTAAAACCATATCTGGGTAAGAAACCCAATATGGTGCGGGTATTATTACTTCATCTCCTGAGTTTATCGTCGCCATTAGAGCATTATACAAAATTTGCTTTCCGCCAGTTCCAATAGAAATCTGGTTTGGATTATAGATTAGGTCATTTTCAGTCGCAAATTTCGTACAAACAGCTTCCTTTAAAATTTTCATACCATCTGGGTCCGTATACTTAGTTTGCCCAGAATTTATTGCTTCGATTGCAGCATTTTTTATATGGTCTGGCGTATCAAAATCAGGTTCACCTGCAGAAAGTGAAATAATATCACGCCCCTCCGATTTCATTTGCGTGGCTAAGCTTGACATAGCAATTGTTGGGGAGGGTTTTACTCTTGAAAGATTATTGGATAGCATCGCTGTTTTTTTCATCCGTTTGTACAATCATTTGAATTGTTTTAAGGTGAGGCGATAAACCATTCAAGCAATATATAAGAGGCGGCGCGGGTAGAGTAATATGGATTGGTACGGGCCAGATAAAGCTACTTTTGGCGATAGGTTGGTAGCTGCAAGAGAAAAATCAAATTTATCACAGCAAGATTTGGCGAAGCGCCTCGGAGTGAAAAGTTCAACTATTAAATCATGGGAAAATGATAACTCAGAACCGCGAGCAAATAGGCTCTCAATGCTGGCCGGTTTGTTAAACGTATCAATTACATGGTTAATTAGTGCAGAGGGATCTGGTGTTGAAGCTCCTAAAAAAATGGATGAGATGCCAGATGACTTGCATGAACCTCTCAAAGAGTTAACGGCATTACGATTAAATTTACTTAAAAATGTTGATAGAATAAATAATATAGAAAAGAAATTGAGAGCTAGCGGAAAACTTAATTAGCCCATGGATGAATTGGAAATAATTCGCAAAAGATTGTATATGCGTTCCATGCGTCGTGGAACAAAAGAAATGGATTTAATCTTAAAGAATTTTGCTAAGCTTAAATTGCATTCGATGTCAGAACCAGAGCTTGAGAATTTTGAAAATTTACTCTTTGAAAATGACCAAGATCTATACCAATGGTCTACAGGTCTAGTTAGCCCCAAACAAGAATTTGCCGAACTAATTCAAGATATTAAAATCTTTATTTCAAATTCAAACGGCTTAACTTCTTAAATAATCAGGTGAAAGTCCTTTTTCTACCAGTGCCCAATATTTTCCATAGAAGTCCAAGGTTCCTTAGTTTCTAAAGCTCCCCCAGCTTGTAAAAGCTCTACTGATATATTGTCAGGGGACCTCACAAACGCCATTCTTCCATCTCTTGGTGGCCGATTAATAGTGACGCCATTTTCCATCAAAAAGGAACACATTTCATATATATTTTCTACTTCATATGCCAAATGTCCAAAGTGTCTGCTGTCACTTGGGAGACCTTCGTCTCCATCCCAATTATATGTCAGTTCGACAGGGCATTCCTCTTGTCCCTCAGGTGCCATGAAGATCAGGCTGAACCTCCCCTGTTCACTATCATGATGGCGGATTTTCTTTAAACCTAGCAGCTCATAAAATGCTATTGATGCTTCAAGGTTTTTCACACGCACCATCGTGTGCAGATATTTTGTTTTCATTATTTATACTTTTTCCCGTTGTCTTATGTTGAACTCATATTTTTCATTAATATGCCATAAAATAATTTTTAACCAAGGTTTTAGAATAAAGCCAGTCACAATCTAGTTTGTGGGGGAAAATGCATGTTGCGGTTTATTATCTTAAATGCACAATATATGGTAAGAAGAAGTTGAATAAAAGGATTCGAAGATGCCAGTGACCCCTGAACAGCAAGCCGACATTGATGCACTGAGGTCCGACCAAAATCAGACGCTTCGAGCGGTCAGCATGGGCATGGAAAATCATCTATACAAGGCCTATCCTGTTCTAGATCATGGCTTTGTAAGAGTAGTTGATTACATGGGTGACGATGCTGCGATATGTCAAGCAGCTCGCGTTAGCTATGGCCGAGGTACAAAATCAGTACAAAATGATGAGGGGCTTATTAGGTACCTAATGAGGCATTGGCATTCAACGCCGTTTGAAATGTGCGAAGTAAAATTACACGTTAAATTACCTGTTTTTGTTGCGAGGCAGTGGATCCGCCACAGAACAGCCAACGTAAACGAATATTCAGCGCGTTATTCTATTCTCGATCGGGAATTTTATATCCCTGAGCCAGAGGCATTGGCGGCCCAGTCTGTTGTAAATAATCAAGGCCGTGGGGAGGTCTTAACTGGAGAAGAGGCAGAAAAAGTTCTACGATTGCTTAAGAGTGACTCGGCTCAGACTTATGATCATTACGAAGAAATGATAAGCCAAGAGGGCCAAAAAGGTCTGGCACGTGAGCTTGCGCGAATGAATTTACCAGCGAATATTTATACTCAATGGTATTGGAAAGTGGACCTGCATAATTTACTGCATTTTTTACGTTTACGTGCAGATAGTCATGCACAATTTGAAATTAGAGTATATGCTGATGAAATTTGTAAATTAGTTAGCGATTGGGTTCCATTCGCATATGCAGCCTTTGAAGACTATAGACTAGGTGGAGCAACGTTATCCTCTAAGGCATTAGACTGTATTAAAAGAATGATTAAAGGAGAGCAGGTTACGAAAGAGACTAGTGGTATGTCAGCAGGTGAATGGCGTGAGTTTAGCGCTTTGGTCGAATAAATTTATTCTGCCTCTTGAATTAATATAGAATTAATCAAGGTTCCATCGTTTTTAAAAATCAAAACTTCATCCGCATCTGTAATAATAGAATACCAATCTTTTGTCTGCGTAAAAGCTATGGGCTTAGTTCCATCGGGGAGAATCACAGTCTGCGGAAAATTTATACTTTCGGTGCGAAGTTTAACGGCAAGTAATGCTACGATAATTATAATTCCAGCAATCATTGATACAGTGAGTAATGTTACTAAACGTTGCAAAAACCTTAAATTTTGAGGTAATTGGAAATCGGCGTTAGGAGGTTGATCGTCTTTGTCCATAATAAGTTTCTCCATTTTGAGTAGTCCGCCTTCTAGACTAGATAAAGCGCTTTCACGAGATGCGCCAGCCCAAGCTAGTTTGTCTCGGACGCGATTAACCCGACTTATAACCGAGGGTTATGTAGAAATTGATGGTAATATAGTAAAAAACCCAACTGCTAATGTAAGTGAGGGACAGACGGTTAAAGTTCTATTGCCTGAACTTGAGTCCGTCGAAACACTACCTCAAAAAATAAAATTAGATATAATTTATGAGGATGCGGACCTGTTGGTTGTTAATAAAGTTGCAGGCATGGTTGTTCATCCAGCGCCAGGTTCGCCAAAAGATACATTAGTAAACGCATTACTTTACCATTGTCAGTCTAGTCTATCGGGTATTGGAGGTGAAAAAAGGCCTGGAATTGTTCACAGAATCGACAAAGACACTAGTGGCCTTCTCGTAGTGGCAAAAAACGATAAATCACACCACGGGTTAGCTGAACAATTTGAACGACACAGTGTCGAGAGAGTATACCACGCATTTTGCCATGGAACTCCTGATGTTGGGTCTCCCCGATTAAAGGGCGTCAAAGGGGTCTCTTTCGAGGTTGGGAATGTGGTTAAAATTTCTACACATTTGGCCCGTCATAAACACGACCGTCAACGTCAAACAGTTTTATTTGAGGGAGGTAGGCATGCAGTTACTCGTTTCAAAGTGCTAGAAAAGTTTGGAAATCCTCAGGTTGTTTCACTTATTGAGTGCTGGCTTGAAACGGGAAGGACCCATCAAATCAGAGCACATATGGCCCATTTGGGTCATTCTTTAATTGGTGATACTACTTACGGAAGACGGAAAAAAATTTCTAACAAAGCATTGAACGAAGATGGCTTTAATTCAGTAAATAAATTTCACCGTCAAGCTTTGCATGCGTCATTTCTAGGGTTTATTCACCCGTTGACGAGTGAATATATGAAATTTTCGGTTGATATGCCGTCAGATATGCAAAACCTGGCCTCAGGGTTGAAAAGATAATTAATATTAATATATCTGAGGGACAAGGATGCTGTTAAAATCCAAATCTTCAATGACTGTTTTGGTCCAAACGGCTTATGTTTCAAATTTGTTGAGAAAAACCGGTAAGTAAAAATGAGTAACTATAAAAATCTTCCAGCTCCAAGCCCAGAAAATGGTTTGAATAGATATTTGCAGGAAATAAGAAAGTTCCCAATGTTGGAACCGGGACAGGAATATATGCTAGCAAAGCGTTGGATAGAGGAACAGGATGCCGACGCTGCTCATCAAATGGTAACATCTCACCTAAGGTTGGCTGCCAAGATAGCGATGGGTTATCGCGGATATGGACTACCTCAGGCTGAAGTTATTTCAGAAGCCAATGTTGGGCTTATGCAGGCGGTAAAACGTTTTGATCCAGAAAAAGGTTTCCGACTTGCGACTTATGCAATGTGGTGGATACGGGCCAGTATTCAGGAATATATTCTCAGGAGTTGGTCTCTGGTAAAAATGGGTACAACTAGTGCTCAAAAAAAGTTATTTTTTAATTTAAGGAAGGCTAAATCTCGCATAGGCGCGTTAGATGAAGGCGATATGCATCCCGATAATGTTGAAAAAATTGCTGGAGACTTAGGCGTTTCTGAGGCTGAAGTAATTTCGATGAACCGTAGACTTTCAGGAGGTGATGCATCACTGAATGCTATGATTAGCGCTGACGGTGAGAGTTCCATGGAATGGCAAGATTGGTTGGAAGATGAAGATGCTGATCAGGCTGCTGACTATGAATTTCAGGACGAATTATCTATTCGCCGCGATATGCTTAATTCGGCTATGACTGGTTTAAATGATCGAGAGAGAGATATTTTAACGCAACGGCGTCTTGTTGACGAGGTAAAAACACTTGAGGAACTAAGTGAAATTTATAGTGTAAGCAGAGAACGTGTTAGACAAATTGAAGTTCGCGCTTTTGAAAAATTACAGGAAAAAATGCGTGAGATGGCCCTAGAGAAGAATATGATTTCTTCATAGCTATTGAACTTTGCTCTAAAATAAATTCAAGTTCATATCTGAAAGATTTTGGAGTTAAATATGGAATTTCTAAGGTGGGGCGTTTTAGGGGCTTCAAAATTTGCAATAGAGCACTTAACCCCAGCGATTCAGTTGGCAAGAAATAATAGTTTTAAAGCCCTAGCTTCTAGTTCAAAAGAAAAAGCTGCTGCATTTGTGCAGCTGGAACCTGAAATAGAAATCTATAGAAGTTATGAAGAATTGTTAGCAGACGACAGAATTAATGCTGTTTACATTCCTTTACCCAATACCATGCATGTTGACTGGACAATTCGGGCAATTAAATCTGGCAAACACGTCCTATGCGAAAAACCTATAGCGATGAGAGCTAAAGAAATTGATGAGTTAATAAAACTGAGAAATACTACCGGCTTATTAGTGGCTGAAGCTTATATGATTGTACACCACCCGCAATGGATAAAGGCAAAAGAGATTGTTCAATCAGGTGTTTTGGGTGACTTAATTCAAGTCGACGCAGTGTTTAGTTACAATAACCAGGCGGATCTCGAGAATATTCGCAATAATTCTAACATGGGTGGAGGTGGTTTACCCGACATAGGAGTTTATACTTTAGGGTCAGTAAGGTTTGTCACGGATCAAGAACCGGCAGCAATTCGGCATGTTGATATAAAATATGAAAATGGTGTGGATGTATGGGCATTGGCAGCATTCGATTTTCCAAAATTTAAATTTACCAGTATCACATCAATGAGAATGGCCCCGCGGCAAGAAGTTACTTTTCAAGGAACAGATGGTTTTATAAAACTGACGGCGCCCTTTAATCCTCTGGTTTATGATAAAGCAGAGATTATTAAGCGGATGAACGATGGAACAGAAGAAATTTTTAGTTATCCGGGCGTTTCCCAATACGTAAACCAAATAGAGGCATTTAGTGATGCCGTTTTAAATGAAAAAACTTATCCTTGTAGTCTGGAATTCTCCCAAGGAACCCAGGCTATGATCGATAGTATTTTTGACTTTAGTTCGACTTAAGCTCATTTAAGCTTTGCCCATAACATCTAAGACTAACGGTCTAATATTGTTGCGCCAGTAGCGTCCAGCAAATATACCATAGTGTCCTGCCTCTGCTTCAATATAACTAGATTTCTTATTATTCTTTAATCCAGTGCAAAGTGCCAGCGCTGCAGAGCATTGGCCAGGTGCTGAAATATCATCTTTCCCCCCTTCTACCGTCATCACGCTTACACTAGTAATTTTTGAAAAATCTATTTTTCTACCTTTTATGGAGAAGTTATTCTCAGCGATTTCACGATTTTTGAAAATCCGATCTACAGTTGATAAATAAAATTCTGCAGGCATGTCCATAACGGCTAAATATTCATCATAAAATTTATTATGTTTATCGTGATCTGATGCTTCACCCTTAGTTGTTCGAACTATTTGATCCATAAAAGCGCTGGCATGCCGATCAGCATTCATTGATAAAAACGCTGTTAATTGCAATAAACCTGGGTATACTTGGCGCCCAATTCCAGCATATTTGACGCCAACATTTTGGATCATTGTATGCTCTAATTGCCCCATAGTTGTACGATTTCCAAAGTCGGTGACCTCTGTTGGGTTGGCGTCAGGATCAATTGGTCCGCCTATAAGAATTAAACTTTTTGGAATGCTATGCCTTTCATATTCGCTGATAAAAGCAGTGGCTGCGAGAGCAAGAGGAGCGGGCTGACACACGGCAACAACATGTATATCAGAGCCAAGAAACTTAATAAAATCAATTAGATATTGTGTATAGTCTTCAATATCGAACTTTCCTGCAGAAACGGGAATATCTCTGGCATTATGCCAGTCAGTAATATAAACTTCACAATCGGGTATGAGGCTATGTACTGTGGAGGATAAAAGTGTGGCATAGTGACCAGACATTGGCGCAATTAATAACACTTTTTTATCCAGGCTTTTTCTACCCTGTACATTAAAATGAATTAAATCCCCAAACGATCTTTTGATTTTTACATCAATGTTTACCAGGTGGTCACGACCGTCCTCGCATGTAAAACTATCAATGTTCCAATCAGGTTTTGCAACCATTCGTTCAAAACTGCGCTCAGTAACTTCTCCCCAAGCCGAAAGCCAATTTATCATAGGGTTTGGCGTGGATGCAATAGTTGGGTAGGAAGCAAATGCTTTGGCGCTGGCTCCTAACCATTGATTAGTGGTTCTAATGGTTTCCATAAAGTCGTAGCCGAATGTCTTATTCATATTACATCCTTAAGCATACTAGTTGAACTTATTAGTCTTTTCTTGTAACTCAAAATTGTTATGCTGCAAAGCAGAAAAACCACACGGAAAATTTATCATGGTAGATAAAAAAAATTCACTTGTGGAAACCAGTGATGTTTTAAAACAAAATTTGCAAAAGTTAGATGTGCTTACTAAACGGTTTGTGACAGTAGTACAAAAAAAGAAGTCTTTAAATCCAGGCCTACAAGGTCCTGGTCAGGATTTAACAATCACAGCATCTGCTGCTTATTGGCAGAATATGACTAAAAATCCCTATAAAATTTTAGAACACCAAGTAGAGTTTTGGGGGAAGACATTACAAAATATGGTGGATGCGCAGCATGCATTTTTGGCGGGTGATACATCGACACTAGGCTCTAAACAAAAGGATGCAAGATTTGAAAACCCTTTGTGGAATACAAATCCTTATTTTAATTTTGTTAAAAATCAATATTTGCAAAGTTCAGATTTAATAAAAAGTACAGCTCGAAATATTGATGGTCTGCCAGAGCGAGAGAAAAAGCGTTTAATCTATTTCACTGATCAAATTGTTGAAATGATGGCCCCAACTAACTTCCTAGGTACCAATCCTGATGCGCTTGAACTCGCTTTGGACACCAACGGTCAATCTTTAATTGATGGTCTTGAAAATCTGATAGCCGATTTGGAAGCAAACGACGGTGAGCTTATAGTACGTCTGGCTGATGATAAAGCCTTTGAAGTTGGGAAAAATTTAGGAACACAAGCAGGAAAAGTTGTTTACAGAAATAATTTACTGGAGCTTATTCAGTATAGTCCCAAGACTGAGAATGTTTTTGAAATACCGTTAGTCATATTTCCTCCATGGATAAATAAATTTTATATTCTTGATTTGAAAAAACAAAATAGTTTGATTTCTTGGCTGGTATCTAAGGGATATACTGTTTTTGTAGTTTCGTGGGTAAATCCAGATGAAAGTTATTCTGAGATTGGAATGGATGACTATATAACGGATGGCTATCTTCAGGTAATCCAGGTTGTTAAATCAATCACAGCTAGACAGCAGATAAATGCAATAGGTTATTGTATAGGCGGAACAGCACTTGGATTAACATTAGCATATTTGAATAAAACCCAAGATAGTTCCGTTCGAGCTGCTACTTTTTTCACAACACTGACTGACTTTGCTCAACAAGGTGAATTTTCGCCCTTTCTTCAAAATGATTTTATAGACGCGATAGAGGAAGAAGTTAGCAAGTCTGGAATTCTTAAAAGCTTTATAATGGCCCGTACTTTTAGTTTTTTGAGATCCACTGATCTTATATATTCGCCCGCCATAAAGAGTTATATGATGGGTCAAACGCCGCCAGCTTTCGATTTATTATACTGGAATGGAGATGGCTCAAATTTACCAGGAAAAATGGCTATTGAATATCTTCGTGGCCTTTGTCAGAAGAATGGCTTTTATTCAGGTGAGTTTGAAGTGAACAGAACTCCTGTAGCTTTGGATAACATTTGTATACCCATATTTGCCATTGGATGTGAAACCGATCACATAGCTGCGTGGAAAGATAGCTATAGAGGCATTCAATTAATGGGGTCAAAGGAAAAGAAATTTATCCTTGCGGAGTCTGGACATATTGCTGGAATAATTAATCCACCTGATAAGAATAAATATGGTTACTATCTAAACCAAGATTTGACCCTGAACTCCGAAAGTTGGAGAAAAAAAGCTAGCTACCTTTCAGGCAGTTGGTGGCCTGAATGGGAAAAATGGGTCAAGTTTTATTCAGGTAGTCAAGTAGAGGCCAGAAAAGAAGGGTCAAAAAGTTATCCCCCTTTATCTGATGCACCCGGGTCTTATGTGCTAAAAAAGAGCTAAAATGCCGCAGTGCAGAAAAAGGGGTTGAATTTCTGCACTGCAGCAATTATGTTTTGTGAATGACGAAAAAGGTGGATTAGTAAAAGGACTTTAGGAATGGCAAACGTAGGCGAAATAAATAAGCTAATGAAAGATATTATGGGGAACTTTCCCTTTGATAACGTTGGTATAGAAAAGGCTTTTAAAAACTCAGCTGTGCTAAATGAAAAATTACTTAATGTAGCTTTAGAAGCAGCCGGCAAATCAACTGAAATTTCTACAGATTGGGCTAAAAATACCTTTGGCAAATTGCAAGAAATGTCTGTGGCTAAGGATGATCCAGCAGATTATGCAAAAGCGATGACGGAATTTGCTTCAACTCAAGCCGAAGTTACTGCAGAAAAAGTGACAGCATTTTCAGAAGTGGCGAAGAAAGTTCAGATGGAAACAGTAGAAATCATGATGTCTGCCGGTAAGAATATGAGTGAAGAGGCCTCTGAAGCGGTAAAAAAAGCAACTAAAGAAGTAGCTGCAACAAGTAAGAAAGTGGCGACAGTTAAATAAATTCGAAATCCTCCCTTCGAATTTTAAGGGTGTGTTGTTAACACACCCTTTATTTTTTTTCTGCATGCGCGTAAAGTATGCTGCAGTGCTGCGTTGGGGGATTAGTTTGTCAGACAAAAAAAAGAGTTTATTGATAAAACGCTACGCTAGTCGTCGTTTATACAACACAGAAACAAGTGACTATGTGACCCTTGAAGATATTGCCCGATTCATACATGAGGGTAGAGATGTACAAATACTTGATCTGAAGTCTGGTGATGATTTAACCCGTCAATATCTTTTGCAAATTATTGCTGAGCATGAGAGTCGAGGGGAAAGTGTTTTGCCAATCGACGTTCTTACGGATCTGGTAAGGTCCTATACTACTCAAGCGACGTCTGTAATACCTCAATTTCTTGAAATGTCATTTGAAATGCTGAGAGAAGGTCAAGAAAAGATGATCGAAAACATTTCATCTTCAAAACCCATCCCTGGTTTTGAAGCGATTAAAGAGCAGCAGGAGGCATTTTTGGCCGCTTTTTCCAATGGTTTTGGAAATTGGCCTACGCAACCAGCCTCTAGTGATGGTACAGAACAAAACGAAGTAAACGAAAAGACAGAAGACTTAGAAGCAATTAAGCAGCAGCTATCTGATTTGCAGGATCAGCTAAGCAAAATGAGCAAGTAAATTTCAAAATTAAATTCCAAGCTTATCCCGCAACGCGTACCAAGTCATTGCAAGGATGAGAAGTGGACTTTTGTATTTTGCCCCACCAGGAAAAGATTTGATTGGAATACTTGCCATAGTATTAAATCCATCATGTTGTCCATTTATAGCCATTGCTATTAACTTTCCGGCATGAGTTGCAGTCCCTAGGCCGTGCCCCGAGTAACCAGAAACAGATAAAATTGTGTCGGTGAGCCTACAAAAATATGGCATTCTTTGTCTGGTTATTCCTAATGTACCGCCCCAGGCATAATCTATTTTTACGTCGGATAATTGAGGAAAAATTTCCAACATTGGCTTTAAAACAGTTGAAGTAATACTTTTGGGAAATTTATAAGAATAATTTTCCCCACCCCCAAACAGAAGGCGCTTATCCTTTGAGAGTCGAAAATAATTAACTACAAATTTTGTGTCAGCCACAGCTATATCCTTTGTGAGAATACTTTCTGCTCTACTACCTAGCGGTTCTGTTGCTATTATAAAATTATTTATCGGCATTACTTTTGCGGCAACTCTTGGTTCAAGATTACCCAAATATCCATTACAACCAAGAACAACAAACTCAGACTGAATTTCCCCTACTTTTGTAATTGTCCTGTTTACCTTGCCTGGTACTAATTTTACTACTTCAGAATATTCAAAAATATTGGTACCAGCTTGGACTGCAGCTTTAGCTAATCCAAAAACGAACCTAAGTGGGTGTAGGTGTGCAGCATTCATATCCAATATGCCACCTTTGTATTTTTTAGAACAACACAATGTATTACAATCTGTATGGTTTAATATCTCTAACTTATTGTAATTATATCTTTTTTCTAGATACTCTGCATATTTATGAAGCTCTTTAACTTCTCTCGAATTAAACCCCAATGTCGCAATTCCAGGTTTTATTTGGCAGTCAATCCGATTTTTTCTTATAATTTCTTTGACTGTGCTCACCGCATCATTAGCAAGAAGCCACATGTCATCAGCACTATTTTCTCCTAGTTGGTGTACAAGTTCGTCTTGATTTATCCTTTGACCCGTGCCGAGTTGGCCACCATTGCGGCCAGAGGCGCCAAAGCCAACTCTATGAGCATCTACGACGGCGACAGAATAACCTAAATTAGATAAATGAAGAGCAGTACTTAAACCCGTATAGCCAGCACCCACAATGCAAATGTCATATTTCTGTGTACCTTTAAGACTTGGAAATACATTTAACTGCTTCGCAGTTGCTGAGTACCAGCTCTCTGGATAGTTTCCTTGAGTATCGTTTGAATACAATAAATTCATACGTTTAGCAGAAGGTGCTCTCTTTCCCATGGACTTATGACTTGTAAAAACTCTTCATATTCCGCTCTTTTGACTATCGAATAAACGCGAGCAAATTCTGGATGTAGCACTTTGTGCAGCTCAGTGGCTTGCTCAAAAATATCTAGCGCTTGGCCCATAATTCTAGGTATCTCAGCCTCTCCCTCATACGCTTCCCCTCGAAATTGCTTTACGGGTCGTATTTCGTTTACCATTCCTAAATATCCGCATGCTAGTGAGGCTGCTATACCCAAATAGGGATTACAATCCATTCCACCCACTCTATTTTCAACACGACGAGATTCTGGGTCAGACAAAGGTATTCGTATTCCTGTGGTTCTATTATCGCGACCCCACTCCAAGTTAATAGGTGCAGCGTGGTCTTTTACATAACGACGATAAGAGTTCACATATGGCGCCATGACGGCTATCGCAGATGGCATATATTTTTGAAGCCCCCCAATAAAGTGATAAAAAAGATCTGTCTCACCACCTTGGGGCCCTGAAAAGGCGTTAGAACCACTTTCTAAATCTAGAATAGAATGATGAATATGCATTGCACTTCCTGGCTCATTTTCAATTGGCTTTGCCATAAAGGTTGCAAAGCAATCGTGCCTTAGTGCCGCTTCCCGAATTAATCGTTTGAAAAAGAAAACTTCATCGGCAAGTTTTACTGGACATCCATGTCTGAGGTTTATTTCTAATTGGCCTGCACCGCCCTCTTGTGTGATCCCATCAATTTCAAAACCTTGTGCTTCTGAAAAGTCATAAATGTCATCTATAACTGGTCCAAATTCATCAACTGCTGTCATAGAATAGGCTTGACGAGCAGCAGCAGGACGACCTGAACGGCCCATCATCGCTTCGATCGGATTTGCAGGATCTAAATTACGTGCGACAAGAAAAAATTCCATTTCGGGTGCAACAATTGGGTCCCATCCTTTTGCATGATAAAGTTCAACAACTCGTTTAAGAACATTTCTAGGAGCGAATGGTATTGGCTCTTCTTTTCGGTCGAAGGCATCGTGAATAACTTGTAATGTCCAATCGCCTGTCCAAGGAGCTGCTGATGCGGTTGAAATATCAGGTTTCAGTATCATATCTCTTTCAACGAAGCCCTCTTCACCAGCTGCTTCACCCCAACCACCAGTTATTGTTTGAAAAAAAATAGAATCTGGCAGATGAAAGGATTTTTGGCGCGAAAATTTTGTGGCAGGGACAGCCTTTCCACGAGCTATTCCAGGGAGATCGGCAATGACACATTCGACCTCATCTAGTTTTTTACCATTTATATATTCTTTTGCGGCCTCAGGAAGTCCAGAGATCATTTCATCCAGTTTGTTCATCGGTCACCATTTAATACTAAGCTGAATTTGGTAACTATTTCATTCAGCGATGTTTTCTTTTCAATATTATTTAAAGCCTCGTCCAACAAATGCTCTGGTACGCGGCCTTTGCCTCTAGTTTTGATTAGGCCTTTAATAACTTCATTTGTGAACTCTGGGTGTGGTTGTGTCGTTAAAATGGTGTCACCGTAGCTTAGTGCTGCATATTTGCAAAATGAATTTTCTGCCAAAACTTTGGCTTTTTTAGGTTTTTTGATAACCTGATCTTGATGCCAAGCATTCAAATGCAATCTCTCGTTTCCCCATTTGTATTCTTTAAGTCCTACTGACCACCCACCAGAAAATTTTTCTACTTTTCCGCCGAGTGCTTGGGCAATAATTTGATGCCCAAAACAAATACCTAAAAGGGGAATTTTCTCTTCTTCAACTCTTCTGATGAATTCTTCTAGTGGTTGAATAAATTTATGATCCTCATAAACACCATGGCGTGAGCCTGTTATTAGCCAACCCTCTGCGTCAAATGGTGATTCAGGAAATACCAAGCTTTCTATATCATAAGACACAAAGTTAAAATTGGAGCCTGAAAATAGAGTCTGGAACATTTCCGAATAGTCCCCAATTGTCTTTTGAATTTGAGAAGGGGCGTGACCGGTTTCTAAAATTCCAATTTTCATACAATGGCCTTAAATTGCTGAGACATAATATTTCCAATGTTCGCTTGATTCAATCTTTTTAAATTCACTCAATTCTTGCCTCTTGGTTCTTATCAGATTATCAATTAGTTGTTTCGAAAAGATCTGTTTAATTCCATTATCATTTCCAAAATAATTTATCGCATCTTCCCAGTTATTAGCCAACTTTTCAGCACTATTGCTATATGCATTATTCACAACTGGTTTTATTGGAGTTAATTTTTTTTGAACACCTAGTAGCGCGGATCCAAGTACTGCCGTCATAACGAGGTATGGATTTGTATCACCACCAGCCACTCGGTGCTCTATTCGTTTTGATGCTAAGTCGCCACCGGGAATTCTAATTGCAGTTGTCCTGTTCTCGTAGCCCCACTGCGCTGAGATCGGTGCATGAGCATCTTTCACAAATCTTTTATAACTATTTCCAAAAGGAGCAAAAATTAAAGTTGACCCCCGAAGGTATTGTAGGCAACCAGCAACAGCTGATTTTAAAAATTCTGATCCTTCACTTTTATTATTATTGAAGATATTTCGGCCATTTTGGTCCATGATAGAAAAATGGATATGCATTCCATTTCCGGCGTCCTTCGAATAGGGTTTTGCCATAAAAGTTGCCGCAATGCCGTGCTTTCTTGCTAAACCTTTCGTGAGTATTTTGAAGAGCCAAGCATCATCACTAGCGGTGAGTGCGTCGCAATGTTTTAATGTAACTTCAAATTGGCCACAGCCGGATTCGGAAGTAATAGATTGTACAGTTATGCCAATTTGTTCACATCCATTTTGCAAGTCACTGAAAAAATCATCAAAGCAATCCAATTCTGATATTCCCAGAACATCCGGAGTAGATAATCGTTTTCCTGAAATTGGGTTAATAGGAGGCAAAAGTGAAGTCTTGCGCTCATCGATGAGATAAAACTCCATTTCTGTAGCTGCAATAGGTCTTAATCCTCTTGATTCATAGCTTTTTATAATTCGCTTTAGGGCGTATCGCGGATCACCTTCAAAAGGCTCTTCGTCTTCCGTGAACATAGATACAGGTACAAGTGCTGTTGGGTTTTTTAGCCATGGAATTGGAATGGCCCCTCGACTTGTAACTTTCAATAAGCCATCTTGATCACCAGTTTCAAAAACTAAAGGGCTATTTTCTATATCTGCTCCAAAAATATCCACGTTGAGAGCTGAAAGAGGCATTCTGATACTGCCATCCTTAAATTTTTTCTTTTCAAACCCGGGTAAACGTTTCCCTCGCATCTGACCATTTAGGTCACACGCGGCTATTCTGACACTTTTTACTTTTTCAGGGTTTATCATGACTTAAAATCTTTTTGGCGAGGTTCTCATGCCTTAGAGGGCATGTCTATAAGTTCCTAAACAACTACCGTATTAATCTTATTCTGAATTTTATTTTAGTGTGCTTATCTTTTGGTAAGTGAATATTAAGTTTTCTATTAGCTAAGCCAAATAAACCAATGAGAATAAGGGTCAAAAAGATGAAGTATCCGGCTAAAATTGGATATGGGATAAATGGATTGAATGTTTTATCAGCAAAATAATTCGCATAGTAAAGTGCATCTCCACGTTGTTGCCATGCTGGAAAACTCGAAAAAAAGACCAACGTGGTGGCATGGAATAAGAAGATAGCCTCATTAGTATAAGCTGGCCATGCTAATCTCAACATTGTTGGCCATACTATGCGCCGAAATCGAGAAAAACCTGACATTCCATAGGCATCTGCCGCCTCTAAGTCACTTTTTGGAATTGCTTGTAGTGCACCGTAAAAAATCTCACCACTGTAGGCTGCTGTATTGCAAAAAAGCACAAACAAGGCCCCAGCCCAGGCTGAGGTTAAAGGTGAAAGAAAAGTAAAGTTTTGTTTTAGTGACAGGAATAAAAAATAGGCAAAGAAAAATTGAATGAATAGAGGTGATCCTCTAAAAATAAAAATAAACCATCCTGACAATTTTCTTGCATAGAAATTCTTTGAAGCTTTTCCTAAAGCTAAAAGAGTGGCTAATATAAACCCACTGGTAAGAGCAAGGGTGCCAAAATAAATGTTCCAAATCATACCAGAGCCTATCAGTGTGAACTGATGGCAAAGCGTGAAATCTGATCTGGGTAATAATCGCTCGCCTAGACCGATCGATCGCAGGCCATAATCTGCAATAATATCTAAACAGCTCATCTTCCAACTTGCCTTTGCAAGTCACCGCTCAGTGTGGGAGTTCCATGAGATAAAGTTTTCATTAAGGTGTCTATTATTACTTCTGATATTCGGGTGAACGCAAGATAGAAAACCAGCAATCCTAGAAAATACCAAACTCTCCAATCTCCATGAGGGTAGCTTGTAAATTTTGCAGTTTTTGTTCCACCTAGCTCACGCGCCCAGTAAACGATATCTTCTACACCTAGTAAAAATAACAATGGGGTGGCCTTTATTAAAATCATCCAAAGATTACCCAAACCCGGAAGAGCGAAGATCCACATTTGGGGTACTAATATTCGGCGGAATACTTGCCGCTCTGTCATTCCGAATGAAACAGCTGTCTCAATTTGTGCCTTCGGAACTGCGCGCATTGCTCCATAAAGAACATTTGCTGCAAAGGCTCCGAAGACTATTGCAAAAGTGAATACGGCTAAAAGAAATCCATAAATTTCATGTATCCACTGTGGTGAGGAGCTTAAGGGTAGTTTAGCTATCGTGCACACTACAAAATCATTTCCTTGCCGAATAGGTTCACTCCATTCTGGGCATAAAATTTTATGACGAGTCCACTCAAGAAGTTGATCTATTGCAATTACAAAAAATAGAAAGAAAGCAATATCGGGAACACCTCTTACAATCGAAATGTAAGCATTTCCAAAAACTTTAATTAAGAGAATTTTTGATCGAGCCATTACCGCTCCACCAAAACCAAAGAGTAATGCTGTAGGGGCGGTGATCAATAATAAAAGAAGAACTGTTCCCACTGAATAAAAAAGGTTCATGTGCTTGGGAGTTGTTAAGTAGCAACTAAGCCAGGAAAATCCACTTAGATTTTCAGGATTTGAACAAAATTCGAACATTTAACAGAACAATTCCCACAATATTTTTAAATTGTATTTTTGAAAAAGTTATAATGCTTTTATATCAGTTGGTTTCTGATTGATATGGTGACCCAGGCGTTAGTTTTTTGGCCAGGGCCACCTTATATATTAGAACATTTGTTCGCTTATTTCGTATTTTTTTATAAGGGCATTTAAAGTCCCGTCACCTTTCATTGAGTCAATGGCTGCGGTGAATTTATTACCCAAATCCGCATCACTTTTTCGAATGCCCATTCCGACACCTCCGCCAATTATAGGTGCGTCACCAACAAACATTAGACCTGCGTCATCAGCTGCAATTGGTTTTAGATATGCCTCATCAGCGAGCACTGCGTCGGCTTCGCCATTTCTAACAGCAGAAATTGTTTCTTCTGGCGTTGCAAACTCTACAAGAGTTGCACCGGTTGCCGCAATATAAGATGCTTGTATAGTATTTGATTGCGCTGCAATTACCCCCGTTTTCCAGTCGGCACCTTCTGAAGCAGCTAAATAACGTGATGGGTCGCTCATTACATAATTTGTGGTGAAATCTATTTTTTCCTTACGCTCATCGGTTATCGACATACCGGCAATTATTGTGTCGTAGTTTCCTGAAACAAGATTTGGAATAATGCTGTCCCAATCGTTTTTAACCCACTCACAGGTAAGTTCTGCGCGCTTGCAAAGCTCATCACCTAGTTCCCGTTCGAAACCCGCTATCTCGCCGTTATCATCGACGAAATTCCATGGAGGGTAGGCGCCTTCTGTTCCCATCCGTACGACCGAGTGACCATCTGCAAAGGATAACCCCGCTGTTAGGCCCCAAATTACGGCACTCATAATCAGTTTTTTCATCTTTTTTCTCCCTTTGATGTTTAAGCTGCGCGAGTTGAACTTAAAAACTTTTGCAGCCTCTCTGATTTAGGGGATTTGAATAAAGAGTTTGGAGATCCTTCCTCTTCAACTAATCCCTTATGTAAAAATATAACATGATCTGATACATCGGCAGCAAGTTTCATATCGTGTGTTACGATAATCATTGTTCGCCCTTCCTTTGCCAAATCTTTTATAACCTTTATAACCTCTTGTTCTAACTCCGGATCGAGTGCCGAAGTCGGTTCGTCGAACAATAATGCACTGGGTTCCATACACAATGCCCTTGCAATTGCTGCTCTTTGCTGTTGGCCCCCTGAAAGTTCAGATGGGTAAGAATTCCATTTTTCCCCAATTCCAACTTTTTTCAAGTAGTCATGAGCATTAATTTCTACTTTTTCTTTCTCTATCCCAAGTACAGAAAGTGGAGCTTCCATTACATTTTGTAAAACAGTCATGTGAGACCATAAATTAAATTGCTGGAATACCATCGATAAATTCGTTCGCATCAAGCGAACCTGATTTGTATTGGCTGGCCTTCTATCTTCGCCACTTCCCACCCATTTAATTTCTTCTCCTGCAAAAAATATTTCACCTTGCTGGCTATTTTCTAACAAGTTTGCGCATCTAAGCAGAGTTGATTTTCCCGATCCTGATGACCCTATTAACGATATTACCTCGCCTTGCTTGGCAGAAATATTAACTCCGTTAAGTACGTTTAGATCGCCAAAAGATTTATGGAGGTTTTTTATACTAATTACTATTTCAGGCTTGTTCACGCGATTCTCAAATTTTTTTATCTAACCAACCTTAGGTAAAAATAATCAAGCAATGCAATGATCAAACCATATGAAACTTATTTTTTAAAAATTGCTTGTACCTAGAATTCAGATTATTTTAGCTCTGAAAACTTAGGTATTTGTTTTTATCTATTGTTACAAAATCATTCAAATACAAAACCGATCTATACTGTTTTTGCAAATTTCGAACAGCTTGCCTAATAGCATTGAATAAGTTTTTTCTTAGATTGATTTTGCTTGTTATAAACGGCAACCCTGGAGACGGGTTGGTATGGCCAAGAACTTTAACGTTACTAACAAAGCTATCATATTTTTCTATTAAACGCCAACTTTGAGCGTCGATCGCAGCAAAATCGATTTTACCTTGTGCCACCGCCTTTACTGAGGCTCTATGTGACCCAGTTTCAACGAAAAACTTTGGTAAGATATTCAAATTTCTAAAGTGAGCCATTGGGGCAGTCCAGCCCGAATGGGAGGTTTTCTCATTGTAACCAAAAGTACCTTTTGTACCTTCTGAAAGTTCATAGCCTGGCCGCCCAATTATTAAACTGTTGTAATAACCAGGTGGGCAGTTTGGCAAATTATAATCAGCAGTTCCTACATAAAATGTCGTTTTATGCAGAGTGTTTCGGTAAGGAGAGCTACAGGTTTGAGCAAGCAATAGTTTTGGTGAAGTCCATAAATTCCATGGACTAATATTTCTAGATAGTAACTTTGGAGATTCGACTATTTGCTCGTGCACTAACTGCCACAATTTATTATGAGCTTCGAACAACTCGGGCCTATCATACATAGGCAGACCGGCAATCATTTTTTCATTACTTTCTGACGAGCTTGTGCGTTCTCTACATCAGTCAGACCTAGCAGGCTAGAAACTAGTCTTATTAAGGAGTCTTCTTCTGCTTCCCGTTTTCCATCGGCCAGAGTAATTTTCCATAGAGTTTCAAGAATTGCACGTCTTTTCCCAAGTTCAATTTTTTCTTTTATTGCTCGAGTGAAACGAACCGTATCTGGAGCATCATTTTCCAGCTCTTCAGCTTGCAGCCGCAAAGCCGCTGCATCATCCACGCTCATCGAAAAATGTTGGCTCAATTCAGTGTCAATACTCGAAATTTCGTTTGGGTCGTAGACGTTGTCTGACTTTGCTACTCTTACGCACAAAGCAGCAAGAGCAATTTTTTCATCTTCATCGTTTAATTCTTGCTGGTTACTGCCAAGCAGCACTTCGAGTAAATTTTTTAGCATTAGTCGCCATACCCCTCTACTATTACCATATCGCCGGTTGAAACGGCGTCTCTTATTTTTTTAGCCCTTTGATACTCGTCACTATCGTAGCATTTTTTTGCGGTTTCCAGGTCATCGAATTCAATTACTACTGTACGCGGTTTAGAATATCCTTCCTCAATGATTTGTTCGCCTCCTCTTACGATAAAGCGTGCCCCAAACTTTTCAAAAGCTATTGCGTTGGCTTCACGATATTTGGCGTAAGTTTCATTATTATGAACATCAACATGTACGATCCAATAACCTTTAGGCATAATTTTTTAAGCTCCAAAATTTATATGAAAGTAGATATTATTTTTAGTTTATTATGCAACTGTAATTTGATAATTAAATATATTATTAACCAGCGAAAAAGGCTAATCTAGCCAGCTGAAACTTTTAAACTAGTCGAGATATTTTTTTTGCGGCACTAATAAAATCTCTAAATAATGGATGAGGATCAAATGGTTTTGATTTTAATTCTGGATGAAACTGGACGCCAATGAACCAGGGATGATCTTTCCATTCGATAATTTCAGGCAGTCGTCCATCTGGAGACATTCCTGAGAAAACTAACCCTGCACTTTCCAGCTTTTTTTGATATTTTGTATCCACCTCATATCGATGCCTGTGTCTCTCGTCTATTTCAGACGCTCCATAAATGGATGCAACCTTGCTTCCGTCTAACAAAGTTGCATTGTAGGCACCCAATCTCATTGTACCACCTTTATCATCGCCGACTGTTCGTTCGATAGTTTGATTGCCCTGTATCCATTCTTTTAAATGGTAAACAACAGGCTCAAATCGTTTCTTTCCTGATTCATGATCAAATTCTTCAGATCCGGCATTTTTATAACCCACTACATTTCTTGCGGCTTCAATCACGGCCATCTGCATACCAAGACAAATCCCAAGATAAGGTACGTGGTTTTCTCTAGCAAATTGAGCGGCCTTTATTTTTCCTTCCGTCCCACGCTCTCCGAAACCGCCCGGTACAAGAATTGCATTAAAGCCTTGTAATTCAGAAGCTGGATCTTTTTTATCGAAACTTTCTGCATCTACCCAGCCGACATTAACTTTAACTCTGTTTGCTAAACCACCGTGGGTTAGTGCCTCTGCTATTGATTTATATGCATCTTCTAGTTGCGTGTATTTGCCTACTATAGCGACATTCACTTCACCCTCTGGGTTATATACACGATCTGCAACGTCTTCCCAGATACTTAGATCTGGTTTCGGAGCAGGCGCTATATTAAATGCATCTAGAACTGCCTGGTCAAGTCCTTCACGATTGTAGGCAATTGGTGCCTCATAGATCGATTTTAGATCCTGAGCTGCAATAACAGACTCTGGCCTTACATTGCAAAATAACGCTAGTTTATCACGTTCTTTTTTTGGTATTGAGCCCTCTGACCTACAGACTAAGATATCAGGTGCTATACCAATTGATCTCAATTCTTTTACGCTATGTTGCGTGGGTTTTGTTTTGAGCTCACCACTCGCCTTAATAAAGGGAAGTAATGTTAAATGCATAAATATACACTGGCCGCGTGGTTTGTCTTGTGAAAACTGACGTATTGCTTCGAAAAAGGGCAAACCCTCTATATCGCCCACAGTGCCGCCAATTTCACAGAGCATAAAATCGACTTCATCTTCTCCAATAGAGATGAATTCTTTTATTTCATTTGTTACATGGGGTATCACTTGAATAGTTTTACCCAAGTAGTCGCCTCTGCGTTCTTTTTCTAAAACGTTTGAGTAAATACGGCCAGAGGAAACAGAATCAGTGTAACGGGCTGCTACACCCGTAAACCTTTCATAATGTCCTAAATCCAAGTCCGTTTCTGCACCATCATCAGTTACAAAAACTTCGCCGTGTTCAAATGGGCTCATAGTCCCAGGATCTACATTCAAATATGGATCTAATTTTCTTAAACGGACTGAATATCCACGCGATTGCAGCAAAGCGCCGAGTGCTGCAGAAGCCAAACCTTTTCCCAAAGAAGAGACCACTCCACCAGTAATGAAAATAAACCTTGCTATTTTTATGACCCCGCATCCATCAATTTAAGCTTGGAGGACTAACGCGATTATATCGCCTACCTACGGGATTTAATAACTAAGGGATTCGCAACCATTTGGCAACTGAGCGCCTACATAATGATGCCCAATTGCCAAAAGTAGCTATTTCTTGTGCCTAATCTGCGCTAGGAACAAGCGGTGCGCCTTCACCTTTGATTGGTGGCAACAACTCATCTGTCGGTGGAAGTAAAGCATCTGTATCTATGTCCTCACTCTGACTTTCGTTTCCCAAACGATCAAAAATTGATGATGAATTTGCGTTCCTTGAAGCGATTATTGTCAGAGACATTGAAGTTATAATAAAACCAACAGCCAAAACCCACGTTATTTTAGAAAGCGCAGTTGCTGCTCCACGACCAGACATAATTCCGTCGCCGCCGCCGCCACCGCCAAGTCCTAGGCCGCCCCCTTCGGAGCGTTGGATTAATACGATACCGACTAATGCCAAAGCGAGTATCAGATGAATTGTTAAAACTATGTTTTCCATAATGTTCCGCAGATTTAATTTGGGTGTTAGATATTCAAGTTTTTTACTGGGGGCAAGTGTTGTTAACTCTAGACAAAAAGATTTAAGCTAATCATAGTTTGTAGTATGCCACATGATGTTGAAAAACATAGCCATTCTTTGCTGCCATCTGACCCAGAACTAAAAGTTAAAGCTCTAGAAACTGCGCTTGTAAAACGAGGTTTAATTGACCCGGCCGCACTCGATGAAATTATTGATACATACCAAAATAAAATTGGCCCAAAAAATGGGGCCACAATAATTGCAAAAGCTTTGTTGGATAAAAATTTTAAGAAGGCTTTAATAGACGATCCAATGCAAATTTTGGAAAAACATGGTTTTTTGGGTCGACAAGGTGAGCATATTAAAGTTGTAGAGAACACTCCAGAAATTCACAATATTGTGGTGTGTACTTTATGCAGCTGTTATCCTTGGCCGCTGCTTGGCATTCCTCCCACTTGGTACAAATCTGATGAATATCGCTCTCGTGTCGTGCGAGAACCCAGAAAGTGCTTGTCAGAGTTTGGTGTAACCTTACCCAAAAATACTAAAGTCAGGGTTTGGGATTCCACTGCTGAAATCAGATATTTGGTGCTTCCAATTTTACCTGACAAATACAAAGATTTTGATGAAGAGCATCTTTCAGAAATAATCTCACGAGATGCGATGATTGGAACAGCATTAATTGGTGATCCATCTTGAGCCGGGTTCATGACATGGGTGGGCGCTACGGCGATGGAGCGATTCAACCGGCTTCAATTAACGATAAAAACTTTAAAGAAAAATGGCATTCCAGAGCTTTGGCTGTGACTTTGGCAACAGGATCTCTTAAGCAATGGAACTTAGATATGTCACGTCACGCTAGAGAATGCCTTCCTCCCAAAGACTATTGTGCATTTTCGTATTATGACAAATGGATTTCTGCACTAGCTAACCTTTTAGTGAATAAGGGAGTTATTAGTGCAGATGAGTTTTTAGATCCTATTCGAAAAACGCATCCTTTAAGCAGCAGGAAGCTTCTCGCTGCAGACGTAGCAGAGGTTTTGAGTAAAGGTGCGCCTACTTCCAGATCTGTGAGACTCCCCCAAATTTTTGGTAGGTCAAAGGGTAAAAACAAGACGTGCCGTTAATAAATTTATTTCTGGCGGCCATACGCGGTTACCAAAATATGTCGAGAAATGTGAAGGTAAAATCGAAATTTATCATGGTGCTCATGTTTTCCCAGACACGCATGCGCATAATTTAGGCGAGCAACCTGAACATCTCTACACAGTTTCGTTTTTAGCATCTGAACTTTGGGAAAGCCCTGAAAATCCAAGTGATACTTTATGTGTAGATATATGGGAAAGTTATCTGGAGCCAATGAATGTCCCTTAGGGCTGAGTATCGACCTTTTCATGAACCATGGCATGCACAAATTTTTGCATTAACGGTGCATCTCAACGAGCAAGGTCATTTTGATTGGAAAGATTGGTCAAAGGTTTTTAGTGGGGCTCTATCTTCAAAAGGATCTAAAGAATTGATAATTAACGACGATGACTACTACCTGATTTGGTTGAAAACATTAGAAGAGTTTTTGGGAGAAACTGTAAAGATTCAATCCGATGAAATAATTCAATATTTTCAAGACTGGCGGGCAGCATTTCTCAATACTCCACATGGCCAACCTGTAAAATTAGAAAATTTATCTGCTGATTAGTTTATGGTCTATTATTTAGTTCCTTTCTTTGATGAACAGAGCTATATGTCAGCGCGTTTGATGGAAGGAAAATTTTAATGGCAAACGTTGTAGTTGTCGGCGCTCAGTGGGGAGATGAAGGTAAGGGAAAAATTGTTGACTGGCTTAGTGAAAGGGCCGATATTATCGTTCGCTTTCAAGGCGGTCACAACGCCGGGCATACTCTCGTTATTGATGGCAAGACTTACAAATTACATGCCCTTCCGTCCGGCGTGGTAAGGGGAGGTAAACTATCAGTCATTGGAAATGGTGTGGTTCTAGACCCTTGGCATTTGATCAACGAAATAAAAATAGTTAGATCGCAGGGCGTTAATATATCTCCAGAAAACTTAATCATAGCCGAAAATACGCCACTTATTTTACCTATTCATGGGGAGCTAGATCGTGCTCGTGAGGGCTTAAACAAAGTTGCCAAAATTGGAACTACTGGAAGAGGAATTGGACCAGCTTATGAAGATAAGGTGGGTAGAAGAGCTATACGTGTTGCTGATTTGGCGGATCGATCTACTTTGGAGGCTCGCATTGATAGATTGCTGCTGCACCATAATACTCTACGCAGAGGAATGGAGCTTGAAGAAATTGATAAATCAAGTTTAACTGCTGACTTGCATGAAATTGCGCCTAAGATCTTAAAATACTCTGCCCCTGTTTGGAAAGTTTTGAATGAAAAAAGGAAGGCAGGAAACCGAATTCTTTTTGAGGGTGCTCAAGGAGCCCTGCTAGATATTGATTTTGGAACTTACCCATTTGTTACATCGTCCAACGTTATTGCGGGTCAGGCGGCGACTGGTTCAGGCCTCGGACCCAATGGCATTGATTTTGTTTTAGGGATTGTAAAGGCCTACACAACTAGGGTTGGAGAAGGTCCTTTCCCCACGGAACTAGACGATAATGACGGCAATCGGTTGGGGGAACGAGGACATGAATTTGGCACTACAACAGGCCGCAAGCGTCGGTGTGGTTGGTTTGATGCTGTACTGGTTCGACAAACTTGTGCGACTTCCGGTGTGACTGGTATTTCTCTTACAAAACTTGATGTTTTGGACGGTTTTAAAAAACTTAAAATCTGTATTGGATACGAGCTTGATGGAGAAGAGCTTGATTACCTGCCTACTGCCGCGGATCAGCAAGCGCGCTGCAAACCAATCTATGAAGAAATATCTGGCTGGGACGAAAGTACAGAGGGTGCAAGGTCATGGGCGGATTTGCCAGCTAACGCTATTAAATATGTTCGTAGAATTGAAGAGTTGATAGATTGCCCTGTGGCGCTAGTATCTACTTCTCCTGAACGCGATGATACAATTCTGGTAACAGACCCTTTTGAGGATTGATTAAATGTCTTACAAACTGAAACGGCGATTATCTTTGTTGATTTTGGTAGTTGGATTGCCGGTATACATAATTTTGATCGTAAATTTTATATCGAGTTTTGAAAGACCAAATTTCGTTGTAGAGTTATTGATATATCTTTTATCTGGCGTTGTTTGGGCCTTTCCATTGAAATCAGTTTTTCGAGGCGTTGGGCAGGCAGAGGAAGAAAAATAGTAAAGTAGATAATCTTTACCACATAGAATTAGTGTTTTCATTCACTCTGCATCAAGATTTAATTATAATTGTAATTGCATAAAATTCAAAAGTGCTTACGACAGATAACTCATAAAAAATGTGAGACGATTGTGAATACTGATTACGTGATTGTTGGTGCTGGTAGTGCGGGGTGCGCCATTGCTTTCAGGCTCACTGAAGCCGGACATAAAGTTATAGTAATTGAATTTGGGGGTGGCGACGGTAGTCCATTAATACAAATGCCTGCCGCTTTGAGTTATCCAATGAATATGCAGCGTTATGATT
>QOQI01000017.1 GCA_003332035.1 Paracoccaceae bacterium | reverse complement strand
CGTCACGTATCTGGGGGTTTTCTAGTGCAAGATAGAGACACTGAAACTATTCTGGAAACAAACCTAGATATAGTCACCAAACGAAAACCTACTGATATGGAATTAGAAGATATGCTCTTTGCTTGGAAAGTTGCGAAGCATGTGAAATCTAATGCTATTGTCTATGCAAAAAACACTGCAACTGTTGGTATTGGAGCTGGACAAATGAGTAGAGTTGATAGCTGTCGAATAGCAGCGCGAAAATCGGTTGATATGGCGGAAAATCTATCTCTGAGTTTTCCATTAACCAAGGGTTCTGCTGTTGCCTCAGATGCTTTTTTTCCTTTTTCGGATGGGCTTATGGTTGCTGCTGAGGCGGGAGCTACAGCGATTATCCAGCCAGGAGGTTCTATGCGAGATGAAGAGGTTATAAAAGCTGCAGATGAAGCTAATCTTGCAATGGCTTTCACAGGTATAAGGCATTTTAGGCACTGAAATGAGAAAGTTTTATTTCATATTGATAGCTTCGTTTTGCTTTGATCAAATTTCTAAATGGTTTGTAGTCTTTTGGTTAAATTTAATTTCATTAAACTCAATTGATGTTTTTCCACCATTTTTGAACTTTCGTATGGGTTGGAATTATGGTGTTAATTTTGGCCTTTTCGGGGAGCAAGGTGAACTCAAATCATATTTTCTTATAATACTATCAATTACTATTAGTGGTTTAATTAATTTATGGATTTACCGAATAAAAGCGAGCAACTTTCAAGTCATTTTTGGCGCTCTACTATGCGGTGGTGCGTTAGCTAATGCTTTTGATCGTATTATTTATGGTGGAGCAGTTGCTGATTTTTTGAATATGGGTTGCTGTGGTATTTATAATCCATTTGTATTTAACTTTGCGGATGTTTTTATTTTTATTGGAGCGGTTGGTTTGGCTTTTGCCCCAGAAAATAAAACAGAATAAAATAATTTTGAAAAATTATGATTTTATTTTATGTAAATCTTTATGGAGAATTAAATAGTTTATGCGATCATCTATTTTTCTAGTTAGCTTTGTGGTTTTTTGTTCTGGATGTAGTTCGGATAATGATGAAGTTGTTGACCTTTATGATATAGATGTGGGTGAAGAAATAGTCGTGGTTCCATCTTTAGAACTTAAAATTCCAAAAAATTTGGATGTTTTACCAGAGCCCACGCATGGTGACTAAAAGCTGACTTTCCGTATGGCTGGAGTCACAGAATATTCAGCGCGGTATCAATTATTTCTCTAAATGGATTATGCAAATTTTCCTTGGCAAAACCAGCCGGATGACATTAATGCGCCATGTGCATAATAAATCCATAAGCGATCGCCTGTAGCACACTGAACAAACCAGTAGTCTCGTACGCCACTACGCCACTTTGGCTCGTCTAACCACCATTCAGGCGAAATTCGTTCTGGCCCATAGCTTTCAGTAATATACCATATTTTTCCGCGCCATTTGAATTCTGATAAAGGGTTTGGTTTGTCTGGAGCATTAATAATTTCAGGAGTCCATAATTGAACTGGTCGATAAGATTTTGGTTTTTGCCACTTTTTTGCTGGTTCAGACCATGCCGCTGACAACATAGTATAAGTTTTTTCGGGTATATTACTTTTTGCTGGGTGTAATCTTATAATATTTTCTAATCCAATTCTAGCACCTAACTTGGAGATTAAGTTTTCTGGATTTTTATTTTTTTCAGTGCGCGACTTATTGCGCTCACCCACTAAAACGTGTCCAACATGCTTATATTTGGTGAGTACTTCGGTCCTAGTGGCTTCTAATCGTAAAATATCAATTCCAAATTGAACATCCAAATCGTCCAGTTTAATTATGATTAGATCACGAATATGCTTAAAGGAATTAGAGGATTGAGCTAATCCCACTTCAATACTTCCTATTGTATTATCGGTTCGAAAGGCTTGTAATAGAATTTTCTGTGCGCCAAGAGTTTTCTTTTTTAAATTGGAGCAAAGACGATCTAATATACGATCAAGACCAGCTATAATGTCAGGCTTTAATCCAATTGGATCAGGAAAACTAATTCTTACACCAAAATTTAGCTCTGGTTGCAATGGTGAAATAGGTTCTGGCAAATTGCCCAGTGCTTGGTCTACTCTTTTTAGCAAACTTAGGCCAAATCTGCGATTAAGGCTTGCCCTTGGCTGGTTTATAATATCTCCAATTTGGCGCAGCCCCAGCTGAGCTAATGTATTTTGAGTTTGGATTTCTAGTCTAAGAGCTGCAACTGGAAAATTAGAGATTGACTGTCGTATTTTACCAGGTGGTGCAACAAAATATTTGTTACTTTTAGAAATTTTTAAATTATTCGATATGTCCTTAAAAGATCTCTTTGCAGAACGCGAACGTGTTGCTCGCGCTTCTTGCTCAATAGCATCACCATTTCGGTAATTTTGTAATGTTTTTTCAGAATATCGAGATAATGCCCACGCTGCTCCTACTGTGTCTGCACATCCTATTTTAGCCGTCAAGTTAAGTTTATCATATGCAAGCAAAATTTGGGCTATCATTTCATTTTCACCACCAAACAAGTGTGAACATCCTGTTATATCCATAATTAATCCGCTATTCCCTTCTGATGCTACCCATGGACTAAACTTGCTAGACCATCGACAAATACCCTTCAGGAATTGAGTTTCCGCATATGAATTTTGAGTTTGCACGAATAAACGTGTGCAAATAGCACTCGCATCACGTAAAGATTGTCCAACAAAAAGGCCTTTATATTGCGCAACAGCGGAGATAGAGGTGATAATCTCACTTTGAGCTTTTTTGGCTACTATAATAATTGGTTCTTCTGGGTTGTGTTGGGTTTTGCGTAAAATACGTTCAGCACCCATGTATGGAAACCAGATAGCAATTATTCGACGACTAGGCATTTTGAAATCCTAACTTTGTTCACTATTTGTTCTTTAATTGAAGTTATACCTAACAAGCAATTAAAATTTCTGTTCTTAATCTGAGATAAAACTACCTTACTGGAATTAAGTAATGGAGGATGAAATGTTAAAGGGTATTATCTACCTACTAATTAGTTTATTTTTTATGTCTAGTGGCTCGATTTTGTTCGCCGCAGATAGTGGATATGTTGCGCGTTCTAAATTAATGCAAAATATTAGAACGGAATTTTCAGTTCTTGCTCGCATGTCACGAGAAAAAATTGAGTTTGATAAAAGCCTTGCTGAATCTGCACGCCTAAATCTGCTGAAGCTTGCCGCTTCTACACCAGTTATTTTTGAAGATGATGATTTACCGATAAACTCTGAGGCTTTGCCTGCAATTTGGCAAAATTGGGATGATTTTGTAAGTAAATCAGAGGATTTGGAATTTGTTTTAGAGGGAGTTGATACATCAACATTAATAGATTTGCGAAGTTCACTTGGAAATGTTGGTGCCGCATGTGGTTCCTGTCATCAAAAATATAGAATGAATTAATAGTTTTTGTATTTACCTATTTCCTAAACTTAGAGAAAATTTTTCTTGGCAAGTTAAAGGCAACCGTTCATGTTGTACTTGGTGGAGTTTAAATGGGGGTACCAATGAAAACAAGGGCAGCCGTTGCTTTAGAAGCAGGAAAACCTCTTGAGGTTATGGAAGTTAATTTAGAAGGACCTAAAGAAGGCGAAGTTTTAATAGAAATCAAAGCTACGGGGATTTGCCATACTGATGAGTTTACTCTTTCAGGTGCTGATCCGGAAGGATTATTTCCGGCGATACTTGGCCATGAAGGAGCAGGCGTTGTAGTTGAATTAGGATCGGGGGTAAAAGATTTAAAAGTTGGTGACCACGTTATACCGCTTTACACTCCCGAGTGTAGGCAGTGTGAATATTGTTTAAATCCCAAAACAAATCTTTGTCAAGCGATACGCGAGACACAAGGCCAAGGGCTAATGCCTGACGGAACTAGTCGATTTAGCATGCTAGATGGAACTCCTATTTTGCATTATATGGGGTGTTCAACTTTTTCAAATTATACCGTTTTACCAGAGATAGCATTGGCCAAAATTAATCCTGATGCCCCATTTGAAAAGGTTTGCTACATTGGTTGTGGGGTGACTACGGGAATTGGTGCAGTCATGAATACTGCGAAAGTTGAAATTGGAAGCCGTGCAATAGTTTTTGGCCTTGGAGGTATTGGATTAAATGTAATTCAAGGTTTAAGGCTTGCAGGCGCAGATCAAATAGTTGGTGTGGATTTAAATTCTGGTAAGCAGTCCATGGCTGAACAATTTGGTATGACAGATTTTGTTAATCCATCCGACGTAAAAGATGATTTGGTCGCACACTTAGTTAGCGTAACACATGGGGGTGCAGATTATACTTTTGATGCTACAGGTAATGTTAATGTAATGAGAACGGCACTTGAGAGTGCTCATAAAGGCTGGGGAGAAAGTATAATAATTGGGGTTGCTCCCGCGGGTGCGGAAATTTCAACTAGACCTTTTCAGCTGGTTACAGGACGAGTTTGGAAAGGCACAGCTTTCGGGGGCGCACGCGGTCGTACTGATGTTCCAAAAATAGTAGATTGGTACATGGAGGGAAAAATTCAGATAGACCCTATGATCACGCATAGTTTTTCATTAGACGATATAAATAAAGGTTTTGATTTAATGCATGAAGGTAAAAGCATAAGAAGTGTAGTAGTATTCTAATAAAACTCTCCTCATTCGAATACCTTGTCTGATTTGAAAAAGCATTTAAATGATTGAAATTTTTTATAAGACAATACCGTTCTTTGCTCTTATTGGTTTGGGGTATTCGGCTGCTATAACTCGTTTTTTTTCGGCTGAGGCTACTGCATATTTAACAAAGTTTGTTTTCTATTTTGCACTTTCGGCCATGCTTTTTCGGTTTTCATCTGACTTATCCTTGGGTGAGCTTTATGATCCTGAATTTATATTTGCCTATCTATCTGCTTCACTAGTAATTTATTTTTTAGCAACAGCTGTTGCGATTTTCAGAAAAAAGTCGCCGTCAGAGGCTGCAGTTGAAGCTCAGTGTTCTGTTATTGGTAATGTAGGTTTTTTAGGAATACCCATGCTGGCCATTTTGATGGGTCCTGAAGCTGTTGGTTTTATAATGATTATATTAGCTATCGACTTAACGGTTTTTGGATCACTAATTGTTCTAATAATTGTAGCTAGCAAAGATAAAAAATTAGATATTTTTATTTTTTATCGAGTACTAATTGGGCTAACGAAAAACCCAATGATTGTTTCGATAATTTGCGGTTTGTTATGGTCTGCAAGTGGATGGCCTCTTCCAGGACCTATTAATGATTTTGTTATAATGTTAGGATCTGCTGCCACGCCCGGCGCACTGTTTGCCATTGGCGCTTCTTTGGCACAAAAAACGACGGAAAGGTTGGAGGTTGCTGTATGGTTAAGCTTTTGCAAGTTGGTACTACATCCTCTTGCCGTTTGCATAGCGGTATTTTATATTTTCAAGGTTGAAATGTATGCAGCAACCGTAATGATTGCTGCGGCGTCACTCCCGGTAGCAGGAAATATTTTTATGGTTGCGCATCACTATAATGTTGCTCCCAAACGTGCATCCGCAGCTATTTTTTTATCTACAGTACTTTCTATATTAACAGTTTCTTTTACTATAGCGTGGTTGATTAGCCTCAATTGACTTTTTAGAAAATCAGTGTTTTTAGGCCAGTAAATTTAACTTGACCATTGTGAGGATATCTTATGAAAACACATTCGGAAAACAAGTGCTTTGAAGGAATGCAGGGCGTATATCAGCATTGGTCAGAAGCTTGCAATTGTGACATGACTTTTGGAATATTCATGCCTTCAATCGCAACCAGCGAGCCCGTTCCGTTAGTTTGGTATTTGTCAGGATTAACGTGCACGCATGAAAACGCTATGACAAAGGCTGGCGCTCAAGCATCTGCAGAAGAATTTGGAGTAGCACTAGTTTTCCCTGACACCTCACCTAGGGGTAGTAATGTGCCGGATGACGATGACTATGACCTAGGACAGGGTGCTGGGTTTTATTTAAATGCTACAGAACAACCCTGGGTTAATAATTTTAAAATGTGGGATTATATCACTGTTGATTTAACCGACATCATAAATAGAAATTTCAATGTTGATATGGCACGTCAATCGATCATGGGACACTCGATGGGTGGGCATGGTGCTCTCACAATTGGCATGGGGACGCCGGATCGTTTTAAATCAATTTCTGCTTTAGCGCCTATTTGTAATCCGACAGGGTCTGATTGGGGGAGAAAGCAACTATCAGCTTACCTTGGCCATGATGAGAAAAGTTGGCTCAAGTATGATTCAAGTATTTTGATGTCAAATGAAGGCTTCGATGGAAAAGTACTAATTGACGTAGGTAGCAAAGATCAATTTATAGATTTACTTAGACCAGAAACATTAGCTAATGCCATGATAGAGCGGCGCCAGCCTGGCGAGTTCCGGATGCAATCTGGTTATGATCACAGTTACTTTTTTGTTTCTACATTCGTTGATGACCATTTAGCGTTTCATGCAGATTTACTAAATAATGAATAGGAAAAATATTGGGTTTCAGAAGTAAATCTAAAATAAATTATTTTTTTAAAGTTCAGCTATGAAAATTTATGTTGATGCTGATGCGTGTCCTGTGAAAAAAGAAATAGAGCGCGTTGCCACTAGAAATAAAATAGAGGTTTTACTTGTGTCAAATGGTGGTTTACGTCCCATTGCACACCCGTTTATTAAAAATATATTTGTTTCTGCTGACGCAGATGCTGCTGATAAATGGATAGTTGATAAAGGTCAGGCAAAAGATTTGGTTATTACTGCCGACATAATTTTGGCAGATAATTGTATCAAAAAAGGAATGCGGGTTTTGAAACCAAATGGTGAAGAATTAAACGAGGAAAATATAGGAAATTCCGTATCTTTGAGGGATTTTAGCTCAGATTTGCGGGCTGCAAATCCGTTTTATCAAGGTTCTGGAAAAACCTTCTCAAAACAAGACAAAATTCGTTTTTTAGATAGTCTCGAGAAAATAATTCGAATTAATAACCAAAAAGTTTAGCAAAAATAGACTTTTTATAACTTCATTTAAGTCTGAATATGGCTAACTTTGTAATGATATTAGTGTTTTAAGCATATGCAAATAAAATTTTTGTTTATAGATTGTGGACGCCAATAGTGCAAAATGGAGATACCAAAGTGCATATGATATCTTATAGGGATTGCGATCCTATTCTGAGTTGGAAAGGTTTAAGTCAAGCTATCCTACAAGGACATAAGCTAAATAGGGCAAAAATATCTGATACATTTTTATACCGCAAGGATGATACATTGCTCTCGAGATCAGCTTGGATTGATGGCATGGGAATTGCCATAAAATGTGCAACAATATTTCCTGGTAATAAAAATTTAAATAAACCAGCAATAAATGGTGCCGTAAATTTATTTGATGACAAAACTGGTCAATTAAGCGCTGTTATCGATTTTCATTTAGTGACAAAATGGAAGACGGCTGGTGACAGTATTCTTGCGGCCAAGTTACTAGCCCGACCCAACAGTCAAAATATTTTGATTTTGGGTGCTGGAACTGTTGCCTTTAGCCTTAGGCAAGCTTACGAGGATTTATTCCCCAATGCTCACTTTTCTGTTTGGAATAGGACATCAGAGCGTGCGGAAAAATTTGCAGCCAATTTCCCAAATACAATGGCTGTAAATGACTTAGAGGAGGCTATCTCAGCGGCTGATATTATTTCAGCGGCAACGATGTCAAGTGAACCTTTTATAAACGGAAAATGGCTAAAGCCTGGGCAGCATATCGATTTAATTGGAGCTTACCGTCCCGATATGCGTGAAGCAGATGACACCACTCTTAAAAGATCGACAATCTTTGTCGATAGTTTTGAAACCACTATTGACCATATAGGTGAATTAAAAATACCAATAGCGTCTGCTGCGATCAAACGTGAAGCAGTGATATCTGACTTTTATAATATTCAGAAATTTTACCGTTCTTCAGATGATGAGATTACCCTTTTCAAAAATGGGGGAGGGGCGCATCTAGACTTGATGACAGCGCACTTTATTCTTCAGACATGGTTGGAAAATAAGTGATTATAGCTCTGCTACTTTTTTCAGCTTTCTTTGTATTACCCATATTGAAAGAAGCTATAAAGAAAAAAATAGGAGAGAAAGAAAGAACTAATGCACCTGGTAATTTTGTATCTCTTTCGCGAGGTGTAGTACATTATCGTTGGTTTGGAGCCGAAACGGGTGACCTCGTAGTTTGCATACACGGATTAACTACGCCCAGTTTTGTATTTGAGGGTCTGGCAAGTCATTATGCTAATATTGGAAAGCGTGTTTTAGTTTATGATCATTACGGGAGGGGATATTCTGACCGACCCACGGCAAAACAAGACAAATTATTTTTTATTAGTCAGTTAAATGAGCTTTTAATTAAACTTGAAATAAAGAAGAAAAAGTTTGAATTAGTAGGTTATTCTATGGGAGGGTCAATAGCAGCTGCTTATGCTGCCAACCATCCAGATAGGTTGAGTAAACTAATTTTAATTGCATCGGCAGGAGCGGGCCATAATCTAGGGTTTGCAGCTAAAGTAGCAAAAATCCCATTGTTCGGATGGGCGTTATTTTCTGTATTTTTTGGACTGCAACATGCTCACTCAGCGCGGAAAGATAGAAATATCGAAAGTTCTGTTCCAAAAGTTGTTGAGCGGCAGTTAAATGAATTGCTTTACAAAGGATTTGTGCCATCAGTTTTGGCAAGTATAAGAGGCATTCTATCGAGCGATAATTATGAGGATCATCAAGCTTTGAGAGATGCCAATTTTGAAATCTTTGCTTTATGGGGCGATTGTGACACAGTGATCCCAATTTCAAGTAAAGAGATCTTTTCTAGCTGGAACTCTAGAATTAATAATATTGTTTTCAGTAATGGGTCTCATTCCCTTCCTTTTACTCATGCGCTAGAAATTATAGACGCCACAAATCTAAGCAGTTAAATTTGTATGACTTTAATAAATATTGAGTAGATGAAGTTATAAATTAAATCAAAGAAGTCCAAGTTTAATCCAAATATTCAAATGAAAAAGCTTACTGATATATACGATAAAATGATTTCTGAGGGATCTCTTAAGGATGACCCTGGGCAAAGAACAGTATTGGAAGAACTTGAAAAAGTTAACCATGCGATTTCGAAAAGAAAAGCCAAGTCTCTTTTCTTTAAAAAGACAGATAATTTTAAAGGTATATATATCTGGGGTGGTGTAGGATGTGGAAAGTCCATGCTTATGGACTTATTTGTAAAAAATCTTTTGGTTTCTAATCGTCGAGTACACTTTCATGCTTTTATGCAAGAAATTCATTTATCTTTGCATAAAGCTCGTAGTTCAGGATCAAAGGACCCATTAGCCGTTGTAGCAAATAAAGTAATTAAAAATTTTAAAGTTTTAGCTTTGGATGAAATGCAAATAAAAGATATTACTGATGCTATGATCGTTGGTAGATTATTTACGCTGCTATTAAATGGTGGAGTAAAGATCGTAACAACTTCAAATAGAATACCTTTGGACCTCTATAAAAATGGCTTAAACCGGCAACTTTTTCTACCGTTTATATATCTAATTGAAGAACAGTTAAATATTTTAAATTTAGCAAGTAAAATTGATTATAGAAAAAACAAACTCCGTGGGGCTCCTGTTTATTTTACTCCACTAGATATAAATTCCAAAAATAAGTTGGATAATCTTTGGAAAGATTTATCAGGTAATGAAAACCAAGATTTCCACCTCGTAATAAATAAAAGAAAAATCAAAATTCCTTTTTATTCAAACGGTGTTGCCAAGTTCACCTTCTTTGAGCTTTGTGGAGAAAACAGAGGTCCAGCAGATTTCTTAGCAATAGTTGATAGCGTGAGGGTTCTAGTCGTTGAAAACATCCCTCAATTGGGAAGATCCAATTTTAATGAAGCTAAGCGTTTCGTTATCTTAATCGATACTGTCTATGAGGCTGGTATTACATTTATATGCTCGGCTGCTGCTGAACCAGAATATCTATATTTGGAGGGTGAGGGCGTTTTTGAGTTTGAGCGAACAGTAAGCCGACTAAACGAAATGCAGTCTGAAAGTTGGAATAAGGGCCGTAATCTTTCTTAGTAAAGAATAAGGCTCAGTCTATAAGACTGAGCCTTTGCCTGTACAAAACCGCGTTATCCCAAGTTATATTTCTTTAGGTTTAATGCAGCGTTGCACTATTAATGACAAATTGATTCGAATCAGTCAACATGGGTGATTCGTTTTTTAACGATTTTTTTAAAATTATTGGTTTTCGCGGAGTATTTGCCCAGCTAAATAAAGCGACCCACAGATTAAAACCTGACAATTTGGAAATTGTTCAGCCACGAACTGAACTCCTTCAGAGACTGAAGTAAAGCTTTTGGATTTTATACCCAATTCAGTTGCCTTTTTTGCTGTTTCGTCAGCAGGTAATGTATTTTGTTCATTTGGAATGCTCACGGCTGCTAGGAATTTTACGATATTTGATAATGGGGAAAGGTATCCTGGGGCATCTTTTGTTTTCAGCAGGCCACAAATTAAAACGGTTGGTCTGTCGTTCTGCTTAGATAAGTAACTTGCCAATGCTTTTCCAGCAGCTGGATTATGCCCACCATCTAGCCAAACATCTGAATGACCAAGAGCACTAACTATTGGTCCAGAACTCAGTTTTTGCATACGCGCTGGCCACTTCGCTTTGGAAACTGCTCCATAAAAAGCTTCTTTTTTTTCTGTCAATTGGGTTAGAGCAGCTATAGCTATACCTGCATTTTGAATTTGATGTGTTCCTAAAAGATTTGGTCTGGGTAGCTCGATCATTGTATTTTGATCCTGATATAAAATACTATTAGCCTTTTCTTTGATGTGCCATTGCTGTCCCTCGGCTAAAATTGGAGCTTTTTCTTCTAATGCTTTCTCAGTTATTACTTCAAGTGCGTCTTTATCTTGTTTTCCAACAATAATTGGACAAAAAGGTTTTATTATCCCTGCCTTCTCGCCTGCGATTTTCTTAACAGTGTTCCCCAGAAATTGTTCATGGTCCACAGAGACTGGCGTGATAATTGTGAGAGTAGGACTTGTTACAACATTTGTTGCATCTAATCTTCCTCCTAATCCTACTTCCAATAAAACGTAGTCTGCATATTTGCGAGACATTGCTAAAATGGCAGCACAAGTGGTAATTTCAAAATATGTGATAGGCTGATCTTTATTTGCCGAATAACATTCATCTAAAATCTCAGTTAAGTCATTTTCGTCTATAAAATTACTGTTGAGCTGAATACGTTCGTGAAACCGAACCAAATGCGGTGACGTATATGCATGGGTTTTTAAACCAATTTCATTAAGCCCTGCACGAAGCATAGATAGTGTACTGCCTTTCCCATTTGTTCCAGCAATATGAATAACTTTGGGAAGATTATTTTGGGGGTTCCCCAAAGAATCTAGGAGACGCCATACACGATCCAAAGTTAAATCGATAACTTTTGGATGCAAAGCCATCATACGATTTAAAATAAAATCAGAACTCAAATTTTTTATCTTTAAGACGCATTTAAGTTTTTTGCGTCGGTGAAGGTAAATCACCCTTAATTTGTGGTGAATTATTGGTGAGTATGCGGATAATTGTAATTAATTCATCGCGCATTTCCAATCTAGAAGTCACGCGATCTAACATGCCGTGGTCTAAGAGATATTCGGCTCGTTGAAATCCCTCGGGTAATTTTTCACGAATAGTTTGTTCTATGACCCTAGGCCCAGCAAAGCAAATCAGTGCATTTGGCTCCGCAATATGAATATCGCCAAGCATAGCATAAGATGCAGTTACACCTCCGGTAGTTGGATGGGTTAAAACTACAATATAGGGTAATTTTGCTTCTTTGAGCATTTGAATTGCGACGGTCGTTCTGGGCATTTGCATTAAACTTAAAATACCTTCTTGCATTCGCGCACCACCAGCTGCTGAAAATAAAATCAATGGACGTTTAAGCTCAACAGCCCGCTCGGCAGCTTTCACGATAGCGTTACCAACGTACATACCCATTGAACCGCCCATGAAAGAAAAATCTTGAGCCGCTATTACAACTGGAGTTCGGCCCATTTCACCTTCTGCAATTAACATAGCCTCTGTCTCACCTGTCGCTTTTTGCGCAGATTTCATACGGTCAGGATACTTTTTTTGGTCCTTAAATTGCAGTGGATCAATAATTGGTTTGGGAACTTTTATCTCTACAAAAATGCCCCCATCGAATAAATCACCAAACCGATCTCTTGGTGTGATGGGCATATGATGCCCACACTCTGTGCAAACATTGAGATTTTCGCTAAGTTCACGGTGGAAAAGCATAGTGCCGCATGAGCTGCATTTGGACCAAAGATTATCTGGGGTTTCTCGCCTTGAAAAAATCGAATTTATTCTTGGGCGAACGTAATTACTAATCCAGTTCATTATTTTTCCACGCGATAGAACCTTACAAGTTATACTCTTAAGCAGGTTGCCTCAAAAATGCAATTACTGTCCTGGTGTTTCTAATGACGAATTCATTAAAATTTATTTAGATTTATATAGACTTATTAAGAACAAGGTATTTAAGTGCACTAAGGCCTAATTCCACGGAATGAAACTAAAATGACAAGCATATTTTTGCAAGCTGGGCACGAAATCCAGACAAGGAAAATTGCACTAGGTTTTTTCATAATTTCTGTTTTTTATATTCTTGGTTCGATTATAATTGGTTTGGTCTGTTCAAGCATAAGTATCTGTTCTTTCTCTAATGGCTTAGGCAGAACACCTTTAAATCTACTTTTTGTGCTTTTTACTTTTGCACCCATTTGGATTGGTGTTTGGGCAGCTATGAAATTCATTCACTTTGTTCCGATGAAATTGCTTTTAGGCTCTTCCAGCAAATTGGATTTACAACTTTTGTTAAAAGGTTTTTTTATAATGCTATTCCTAGGTCTCGGTATTGAGACCGTACTTCAATTGGTTCCAGCAGTAAGTAATTACATTTACTATGAACCAAATAAAGTTTTGTTTTTTTCTGATTGGATTAAATGGCTTTTGCCAGTGATACTGTTTATTTTTATTCAAGCAGCTGCTGAAGAGCTAGTTTTTCGAGGTTATTTATTGCAAACAATATGGTCGAAAGGCGCTAGCTATTTGTATGCTGTTGTTTTTCCTTCTTTTGTTTTCGGTCTGTTGCACTTTGATGCCCAGTCATATGGGACTAACGCATGGTTCTATTGTTTTAATACGTTTATAGTGGGTTGCCTACTTTGTCTTGTTACGCTTCATACAGGAAATATAGCTTTAGCATTTGGCCTCCATTGGGGAGGAAACACAGTTTCTCTGGTTTTTTTTGGTATCCATGGCAATCTAGACGGGATGGCATTATGGTTGACATATCTGGATCCAAAATCGGGAGCGATGGGCGTAGCTTTGATTGTTTCTACGATTTTTACTATTTTAATTTACTCTATTTGGGCGCTATTTTATTTTGGTAGTTTTTTGCCTACCTTTGGGGTTAAAGAACCAAAGTAATGAATTCAAAAAGATTATGACTTGATTTTAATGAACCGATTTTTACTCATCACAATGGTAATTTTTATATCTGGCTGTGCTAGTAATTTTGGTTTTCAAGGCCAATCTCAAAATGTTGTTTCAATTTCAGAATTTAAGTTTGAGTCTGGAATATCTGGAAATGTTCCTCCAGGTCTCTGCCAAATAAAACCGTTAAAGTCGGAAAGGGATGGTTACGGTGTTGTATTCTTTTCAAACTGTAATCCCCATACCAATAATAAATCGCTTGTTACATTAACTTATTTGAATTTGGGGCAAACTCAGAATGTAGGTTTGTTTGACAAAGACGAACTTAATAATTCATTTGCTAGTTTGCAAAAGTATGATGATTTGAATCCAATGGTTGATGAAAAGTCTCTGCGTATCTTAAGAGTTAAAGAAAACTATATTTTTATGGCAAATTATTATGTTCCAAAAGGTAGGAATTTACCTAATTTTCGAGCAAAAACTTACCTAAATTCTATTTTACTATCTGTCAAAATTCCTAAAGACCTATCCTTGGAAAAGGTAAACCTTTATGAGAGCGTTGATCCTATTCCAAGACCTAGAAAACGGCCTTCTGTCAAAGTTCATAAAACTCTACCTTTGGAAAAGGTAAACCTTTACGAGAGCGTTGATTCTATTCCAAGACCTAGAAAACGGCCTTCGATATTTTAATATTCATTTTTTTGTTTATAAATTATAGCACTTAATAACGCTGCGTTTTATTTGAAGCTTTTTTGAACTCTGACGTAAGCAGAAGTTAAATGGCAAAATGAGTTTACAAAATGAATACAAATTTCCCAAATTTATTAAAACCTTTAGACTTAGGTTTTACAATTTTGAAAAACCGAGCCCTTATGGGTTCAATGCATACCAATCTGGAAGAAACCAAAGATTGGAACAGAGTTGCAGAATTTTATGCGACCAGAGCTCGTGGTGAGGTCGCTTTAATGGTTACCGGTGGGATTGCCCCAAATGTTGAGGGTGGAGTTTTCCCTGGAGCAGCAGGGTTATTTGACGCAAACGATGTTGCTAACCATAAAATTGTAACGGACCGTGTGCACGGTTCAGGTGGTAAAATTGCAATGCAAATCTTACATGCTGGACGTTATGCCTATGGGTCTAATTGCGTTGCTCCCTCTCCAATAAAGTCACCGATATCACCTTTTGCACCCGCAGAACTCGATAGTGTGGGTATAGAAAAGCAAATAGACGACATAGTTACGACCGCTTGTCGAGCTCGCGATGCTGGGTACGACGGAGTAGAAATCATGGGATCTGAAGGTTATTTTTTAAATCAATTTTTAGTTCGTCACACAAATAAAAGGACTGACCAATGGGGCGGAAGTTATGAAAATCGTATGCGGTTACCGATTGAAGTTGTGGCGCGTGTCCGGGAAGCTGTAGGTGAGGACTTTATATTAATTTTTCGACTATCCATGATTGATTTAATTCCAGATGGGTCAACTCACGGTGAGGTTGTTACGCTGGCTAAGGAGGTTGAACGAGCAGGGGCAACAATAATTAATACTGGTATTGGCTGGCATGAAGCTAGAATACCCACCATAGCCACCTCTGTTCCGCGTGCTGCTTTTGCATGGGTTACAAAAAAATTGATGGGAAAGGTCTCTATTCCAATCATAACTTCAAACAGAATTAATACTCCTGAAGTGGCAGAAGAAGTTCTGGAAGCGGGCTGCGCTGATATGGTTAGTATGGCGCGCCCTTTTTTAGCTGACGCAAATTTTATGAAAAAAACAATATCTGGTAACGAAAAAAAGATTGCACCATGTATTGCTTGTAACCAAGCCTGCCTAGATCATACCTTTAGTGGTAAAATTAGTTCGTGTCTTGTCAACCCAAAGGCCTGCTTTGAAACAGAGCTGATTAGTACTGCGGTGCTAAATAAAAAGTTAATTGCAGTTGTAGGTTCAGGGCCTGCGGGAATGTCTGCTGCCATTGAAGCTGCAGAACGTGGACATCAAGTTACTTTATTTGAAAAGGCTCATGTAATTGGTGGGCAACTAAATTTGGCGAAAATGGTTCCGGGCAAAGAGGAATTTTGGGGGCTGGTGGACTGGTTTGAGGAGATGCTAAAAAGCAGTGGAGTGGATGTTAGATTAGGCAAATCAGTCACTTCCACTGATGTTATAGGTTTTGATGACATCATCGTTGCAACAGGTGTTACCCCGCGTGACCTGAAAATAAAAGGTCAGGAAAAAAATAATGTCTTAAGTTACGCAGAAGTATTAAATGGTAGCGGAAAAATTGGTCAAAAAGTTGCTGTTGTTGGAGCCGGTGGTATAGGTTTTGATGTGTCGGAGTACTTAGTACACGAAAGTAGAAGCGATTTTAAACAAATAGGAATTCCTGACTGGATGAAAGAGTGGGGTGTGGGAGACCCTGAGCAAACAGCTGGTGGATTGGCAGAAAGTGGACCAAGACCACAGGAAGCCACGCGTCAAATTACTTTAATGCAGCGGAAAAAGCAAAAACTGGGTCGGAATTTGGGGAAAACTACGGGCTGGATTCATCGTAGTGCTCTAAAAATGAAAAATGTCCAAATGATTGGAAATTTAAATTATGAGGAAATAAATAAACACGGAATTATGGTTTCTGATGGAGAAATACGAGAAAATCCAAGACTGTTACCTGCTGATACGATCGTTATTTGTGCAGGCCAAGAGAGTGAACGTAGTCTAGCTGATGACTTGATGGAAAGAGGCAAAAAAGTCCATATTATAGGTGGAGCAGCTGTTGCTTCTGAGCTTGATGCTAAGCGAGCTATTGATCAAGGTGTGCGGCTCGCTATCTCATTATAGCAAAATTTGTAAAGAACTCATAGACTACTTAAGGCATAATTAATATTGCTTCAACGCGCCTATTTCTCTTCCTAGATTTTTCTGTTGAGTTGTTCGTTTTTGGCGAAAGAAACCCAACTCCCTGAGCTGATACTCTACTTTGATCAATACCATGGTTTTTGATCAATCTATTTACTACTGCTTGTGCACGGCTTTTTGATAATTCTATATTTCTACTCAATTCTCCAACAGTATCACTATGACCAACTAATATTATTAAAGATTTAGGGGTTGATTTTAAGAAAGTTGCCAAAGCTGCTAAACTCTCAAAAGGGCCTTTACCCAGCTCTGAAGATCCACTTTGATAAATTAAATCATCAAGCACAATAGCTCCGTCTTCCTTTAATTTAGCACTATAATTATATTTCAATGGTTCTTTTTCGTGTAAAACTAAATCGTTTTTAGTGGTTCCTACCGAAAGAATTTGTAAATATATTGTATTTCCAAGTTTGCTGGCGATTAAAGAAATGGCGGAGCTATCTTTTACAGCTGTAATTACTGAATAATTTGCAACGTTAATAAGCATAAACGGTGGGTTAGAAACCGTTAGGGTTTTTCGAAAATTGAACCCACCACAGACATTAGTATTACAATAAAGCCCAATACTAAATTGCTTATCATTTAGATGTTTAATAATTGGTTTTAACATCTGATCTAGGGTTAGCGACGTACCATCGATTTGATAAACTTCGGTTACGGTTTGGCCTCTAACATCGAGCCGAGAAATGCCTTTCTCTCTATCCCAAACAGAAATTTCTAATGAAATATTTTTAACGTCTGTTTTATCGGTTAGGACTAATCTAGCTGAAGATGGTAATTCAACTGCACAAACATAGGTGCCGGCTGTACACACTAAGCTAGCCAATATATTTAAAAATATTTTAACGATTTTTTGAGTGGTAATCATCGTTGGGTTTCATATTCAAAGCGCTTGCCACGCGGTTGCTCATATTAAAGAAAGCAATAATATTAGTTATATCCCAAATATCAGCATCGTTAAAGCCTACATCCCGCAAATTTTGGCGGTCAGTTTCACCAATTTTATGGCTTTCAATTGTGACTTTTTCAGCATACTCGAGCATTACTCTACAGCGAGAGTCCAAGTCAGCAATTCTAAAATTCATTACTAGCTTTTCACCAAGTATTGGGTCACCAGACAGCTCTCGTACGGCTGCGCCATGAGCTGTTAAGCAGTAAAAACATCGGTTGATTGAAGAAACAACGACCGCTATCATTTCCCTTTCTAACTTAGATAAATTACTGTCTGCCAACATCAATTCATTATATAAGCCAGAGAAGGCGTTTAGTTTATCGATATTGAAAGAATGGGCTTTTAAAACATTTGGAACAAGGCCAAGTTTTTCCTGGCATGCGTTAAAATACTTTTGGACTCCTTCTGGAAGAGGATCAATGGGCTGCAAATTTAACGATATAGTAAGATTTTTTTCTTTCATATTTAGGCCTCTGGAATACGATAGTGATATTTATTCACAAGTTGAAATTCAAGTGAAGTATAAAGACTGTTAGCAGCAGAATTTGTTTCCGTTGTCACCACCATTAATCTTGCACAATTATGTTTGGTTGCCCACTGTCCAGCATGCCGCATTAATGCCCGAGCCACTCCTTGGCGTCTAAAATTTTTATCAACGACGAGCGCATGGAGAAAGGCCACATCTCCACTTTTTGCTACAAAGGCTGAGGCTATTGGATTGTCGTTCCAGCGGCCCAAGATGCTTGTTTTTGGTTTGCGTGCTCTGTCCATAACAGCCTGTCTTTGCCAGCTAATCCCGTTAGTAATCCAAAGTTCTTTTTGAATCTGAAGTGGCGGCCAAATCGAAAACATAGTAACTGGTGGCGCCTCGGTTTTTATAAGTTCAGCTACAGCAATTTCAAAAACGCAACTTTTATCAAAAACTTTATAGTTCCGCTCATTTAGCTCTTTTTCAAATAAACTATCTGATTGATAAACCATAAAAATTTCAGATTTACCTAACTTTTTCAAAAGATTTTTTAATCTTTTGAAAGAAGTTTCTTCCCAAATTCCTTCTAAGCTAATTGCTGATGCACGCTTCCCGGCTCCCTCACTTATGCGTATTGTCCAATCATCGAGGCGAATTACCTTTTTAGGTGGCCAAGTATCTTCGAGCATTTTTGAAAATTCACTTTGTTTAGCTCTAAAATTCATGCGAGAGTACGGACTTTTTCTTCGGCTTTTATCATTAATTTATTATCTTTTCCTCTGATAACGATATTTGTGCCATGGACACCTTTCTCATTAAACGGGTACGAGCCAAAATTTAACTTACTGAATTCTCTTACTATTTGTTCCAGTTCTAATGCTATATCACCTTCACCTTTATGTAATTTAACAGAACGTGATAATGTGGGTGATCCTTTTTTAAGCTTTGGTAAAATAGTTTTTAGCATTGATTGGAAAATTTTTGGGACACCTGCCATTACGTAGACGTTTTCAATTATATATCCTGGAGCCCCAGAAATTGAGTTTTCAATCAAATCCGCTGTTTCGGGAATTCTAGCCATTCGAAGTCTTGCTTCGTTAAGTTCTATACCTTTTTCATCATAATATTTTTTCAAAATTTTGAATGCGTCAGATCGAATAGTAACTTGTTTTCCAAAAGCTTGTGCCACGCAATCTGTTGTAATATCGTCATGCGTTGGTCCTATTCCGCCAGAGGTAAATAGATAATCAAATCGTGTGCTCAACTCGACAATATTAGCGACAATAGTCGCTGTATCATCTCGAATAAATCTGGCTTCCGATAAATTTATTCCTACCTCTGTCAATTCGTTTGCTAAATAATACATGTTAGTATCTTGAGTTCTTCCAGAGAGAAGCTCGTCGCCAATTATGAGCATAGAAGCATTTGGCTGTTCCATTGTTTACCCTTAACATTTTATATGTGGAAATATATATTTTTAAATATGCATTTTAAAACTAATCTTATCAAAGGTAAATTAGTCAAACGTTATAAACGATTTTTGGCTGATGTCATTTTAGATGATGGGACGGAAGTAATTGCTCACTGTCCCAACCCTGGTTCCATGATGGGTTTAGCAAAAGTGGGCTCTAAAGTGTGGTTAGAGCCAAATAACGACCCCAAAAAAAAGTTAAAATATGGTTGGCGTTTGGTCGAGTATGGAGATCGAATGGTTTGCATCGATACAAGTATTGCCAATTTAGTTATAAGAGAAGCGTTGGAAAAAAAAGAAATTCCCGAGCTCAGCTATCAGGACTTTAAGTCAGAAGTAAAATATAGCGAAAATAGTAGAATTGATTTTTTATTAAGTTCATCAGGCCGGCACATTTATTTAGAGATAAAAAGTGTAACTTTGATGAGAAAAAAAGGTATAGCTGAATTTCCTGATTCTATTACAAAAAGAGGGAGTAAACACTTAAAGGATCTATCAAAAATGGTGACAGCAGGACATCAGTCTATTCTTTTATTTTTATGCATGCGAAGCGATGTTGGAAGTGTACGTATTGCTGCAGATTTAGATAGTATATATGATACCAATATTAAGGCGGCGTTGAAATCTGGTGTTCAGTTGATTTGTTATGATACGGAAGTCACAAAATTTGGAGTTAGTTTGGGCAAACCTGTTGTGGTTGAAATTTGATGTTTATCAATTTTGAAAATATTTTTAAAGGAAACTGAAAGTGAAAAAACTAAATGGTGTGGGCCTAACAAAAGACGGAATTGACCTGTACTCTAACGATGATTTTTTGGGAATGCATAAGGCTGGAAAGCTAGCCGCACAAATTTTAGATGAAATTGGTGAATTTGTTTACCCCGGCCAGTCTACTGCTCAAATTGACAAAATTATCGAAGATAAAGTCAATCGGTCTGGGGCAACATCGGCAACTATAGGATATAAGGGCTATAAACATGCGAGTTGTATAAGCATTAATCATGTAGTCTGCCATGGGATTCCTTCTGATAAAAAACTGAAAGATGGTGATATTCTAAATATAGATGTCACCGTTATTTTCGAGGGTTGGTATGGTGACACTTCTCGAATGTTTGTAGCGGGTAATTTAACCCGAAAAGCAGAGCGTTTAATACAGGTTACTCATGATGCGTTATTCAAGGGAATAGAAGCTGTGAAGCCCGGCTCTTCTTTTGGAGACATAGGTTATGCAATTCAGGAGTTTGTAGAAAATAACCGGATGTCTGTCGTAAAAGATTTTTGTGGACATGGCTTAGGCCGAGTTTTTCATGCTCCCCCAAATGTTTTGCATTATGGTCGACCAGGGACAGGTACTCGCTTAGAAGAGGGTATGTTTTTTACTATTGAGCCAATGGTTAATTTAGGTAGGCCTGAAACTAAACTTCTGTCTGATGGTTGGACAGCTGTAACGCGCGATAAAGCATTGTCAGCTCAATTTGAACACTCTATTGGCGTGACTAATGATGGATGCGAAATCTTTACACTTTCACCCAAAAATCAGTTTCATCCAACTTACTAAGTAAATGGTTGTAGCATGTTTGGAGTTAAAAAATGGGCATAGCTACTTCCGTATCTTCGACAGTCTTTTATAGAAAAGCTTTCGACAGAATTTATTTGCTGACCCTCTTCTAAAATAATTAAAGTTTCCTTGTTTAGAAGTTGACATTCTTTGAGGATTTTTAGAGCTTTTTGTCCTAGCCCTTTTCCGTAGGGTGGATCGATAAAAACTGTATCAAAACTATTCTTGGATAGTGTTGGGAGCTTTTTTGTAGCATCTGTTTTAATGATCTGAGCTTTATTTCCAACATCACAAATAGAAATATTTTTTCTTAAAAGTTTTATTGCTTGCTGTCCGTTATCAACAAATATAACTGATTTTGCTCCACGTGATATAGCTTCTAGACCCAAAGCTCCTGTTCCAGCAAAAAGATCTAATATGCGGCAATTTTCTAATTTATTGCCAAATCTTCCACCAGTGATCAGATTGAAAATAGATTCTCTAACGCGGTCACTTGTTGGCCTAAGATGTGCGGATGGGTCACCTTTTCCAAGGCTAACTAAATTTCTTCCTTTATTAATTCCGCTTATAATACGCACTATTTTAATAAAACTTTTAAATTGAAATCTTTATCTTTTAGTTGATTTTTTGTTGGTGAATTGTTTGCTTCGATTAAACGCTTACCAATCATATAACAACGGGGGTCGTTTAAAGCATCTACAGCTAGTAAATTAGGGCCTTTAAAATACCAATGTGATACTTGGTCATTTTCGCCTTTTCTAACAACGACATCGTCATAACCGGTATTTAATCCCGCGATTTGCAACTTTAAATTATATTGATCAGACCAAAACCAGGGTTTGGGAATGTACTTTGTATTTTGTTGTAAAATATTTTGCGCTACGGTATTTGCTTGATCAATGGCATTTCCAACACTTTCAAGTCTAACTAGAGTATTTTTATATTCAAAAGAAGTACAATCGCCAGCAGCATAGATATTTGAAATTGATGTCCGACACTCATCATTAACAAATATACCATTATTAATTTTTAATTTTGCACTTTTGGCCAACTCAGTATTTGGAATAATGCCTATTCCAACAATTACGAAATCCACACTTATATCAGAACCGTCTGTTAAAGAGGCACTCAGAGCTTTATCGCCTACTATTTTCAATCTATCCAAACCGATTTCTTCTTTTATCTTAACCCCTTTTGAAATATGTAGAGAGCGAATATAGTCTGACGTCTCTTTGGCTGCGACACGTTTCAAAATACGTTCTTCGATTTCAACCAGAGTAACATCAACTCCAAATTTTCGAGCAGTTGCTGCTGCCTCTAATCCAATATATCCACCCCCTACAATTAATAAGCGCATTCCGCTCTTTATGAATGGCTCGATTGAATTCGCATCAGTCAAATCTCGCATAGTAAATAGATTTTTTATCTTGAGGCCGATGTAATCAGGTAATTCGCGAGGTTTAGAGCCAGTAGCAAGTACCAAGTGATCATAATGTAAACTACCGCCGTTAAACTCTACTTTTTGTTTGTTTGGGTCTATTTGGTAAGCCGATTTCCCTATGTGAAGTTCAATGTTCTTATCCTGATAAAACTCTTGAGGCCGAAGAAATAATCTCTCTAAAGCCATTTCTCCTGCCATATACTTTTTTGAAAGAGGAGGCCGCTGATAAGGCAGATAATTTTCTTGACCGATCAGTAAAATACGATCGTCATAACCCTCGTCTCTCAACTTAGATGCTACCTCTGCTCCAGCCTGACCGGCACCAATAACAATTGTGGTTGTCATGTAGTTCTCTTATTTTTCAGTAGCCAATTCCTTGATTTATTCTATATGTAGTTCTGAAAAAAATAACAACTTTTTAAGGGCTTTAAATGAAAATCTCAGTTGGACAAAAAATGCCAAATTCAACTCTTTCTTACTTTGGACCGGATGGAGTCTCGCAGATAGAACTTATCGACCTATTAAAAGGTAAAAAAGTAGTAATTTTTGCCCTACCTGGAGCTTTTACAAATACTTGTAGCAGCAAGCACCTCCCTGGTTTTATTGAAAAAAGTGCTCGTATTAAAAAAGAAGGGGTAGATGAAATAATTTGTATTTCGGTAAATGACCCTTTCGTAATGTCAAAGTGGGGTGAGACTACTGGAGCCATTGATGTCGGTATAAAGATGTTGGCTGATCCTGCTAGTGATTTTACAAAATCAATTGGAACAGAATTTACTGTTCCACCAATTGGTTTTTTTAACAGATCAAAACGCTGTGCATTTATCGTCGAAAATCAAAAAATAGTATATGCTTATCTAGATGATGCATCTGGCGTGGTTACAGGGTCCAGCGCTGAAGCTATTTTATTAAATCTTCAAGATTCGTAAAGCTTATCCATTTCTTGGGCTAATTTAACATCTAAACTTGTTATGCAACCTTTATCATGGGTAGTTAGCACAACATTTACAGTTTTATAAACGTTACTCCACTCAGGATGATGATTAAGTTTCTCAGCCGAAACGCCAGCTTTAACCATCCAGCCCAGTGCCTCAATGAAATTGGAAAAAATGAAGGTTTTTTTAATGGCATTACCATCAACGCTTTTTTCCCATCCATTTTTTGATAAACTTTCTAAATCTTCAGTCATTTTTTTCATCTCCTTTTTTAAATGGCGTAAAATGAGATAATATTTTGATATCTCGTTTCACAGCGTCTTTTTCTGAAATTAAATACTCTTCAACAGCTTTGCTAAAACCTTTTTCAGCTATCCAGTGTAAAGAAAATGTTTCTGTTGGAACATAACCTCGGGCTAACTTATGCTCTCCTTGAGCACCAGCTTCAACTTTCTTAAGGCCATGAGCTATAGCAAATTCGATAGCTCTATAATAACAAACTTCGAAATGCAGAAAAGGGTAATCTTCGATACAACCCCAGTATCGACCAAATAAAGTATCCGAGCCAATAAAATTTAAAGCACCAGCTATGTAGTTCCCCTCCTTTTTTGCTAATATAAGAAGTATTTTTGAGCGCATAGTTTCATGAATTTGATCAAAAAATTGCCGTGTTAAATATGGTGTTCCCCATTTTTTTATTCCTGTATCTTGGTAAAATTTCCAAAAGTAGTTCCAATGATCTTTTTTGATTTCTGATCCAGTTAAAATTTCGATCTCACCACCAAAATTGTTTGCTTTTAATCGTTCTTTGTTGATATTTTTTCTTTTGCGAGAGGATAATGCATTCAAAAAGTCACCAAAATTCCCGTATCCATTGTTTAGCCAATGGAATTGTTGAGAAACCCGACCAAGCATTCCAAGTTTCTGCCCTAGTTCAAATTCTTGCTTACTACAAAAGGTTGTGTGAAGACTGGATAACTTATTTTTTTTACACAGTTCAATTGCACTTTGAAGTAACAAAGAAGCTGTATGACTAGGGGCATTTTTCGATACTAAAAGCCGGCGGCCTGTGACTGGTGTAAAAGGTACTGAAATTTGCAGCTTCGGATAGTAGCGACCGCCGGCTCGCTCAAAAGCATGTGCCCAATTATAGTCAAAAATATATTCTCCTTGTGAATTGGATTTTAAATATAATGGTACAGCACCAATTAATTTATTTTTCCTGATTGCAGCTAAATGATATGGCAACCATCCGGTATTTTCCCCAACAGACTTACTTTTTTCTAAGGCATCTAGAAAATCATAGCTTATGAATGGATCCTCTATTTTATCTAGGCCATCGGCAGAATAAAAAATCGCACAACTATTCCATTCTTCCCGATCTAATTCGGAAATAGATTTTACAACTTTTATACTGATAGAATTATCCGACATACGCCACTAACTAACTGCCAATTCCTGTTAAAATATTTATTGGATAAAGTAGTCGAGCAAGGAGAACTTGCAATTTTTTATTTTAACTTTTCCTGCGATAAGTACACCTTGAGAATTTTAAGGCCTTTGTCAAAATTAACAATGTTAGATGTATTGAATTAATCAGGCTATTTGGAAGATTCCATCTATCTCAACAGCAACACCAAGTGGCAATGAATTGGCAGATACTGCAACTCGAGCATGCTTGCCAGCGTCACCCAGTACACTCCCCATAAGATCTGAAGCTCCATTAATGACCTGGGGTTGTTGGGTAAAGTCAGGCGTAGAGTTGACAAAACCCGTAAGTTTTATGACGCGCAATAATTTATCCAGATCTCCTTCACAGGCTGATTTAACTTGAGCCAAAAGATTTATAGCACAGAATTTTGCTGCTTCAGCACCTTGATCTGTCGTCATGCTTTCGCCTAATTTTCCAAGGATTAGGCCACTTGCATTTTGTGAGATTTGGCCAGAAACGTAGAGCACGTTTCCGCTCAGAACATAGGGAACGTAATTGGCAGCAGGAGCGGGTGCATCTGGTAATGTAATTCCTTCTTCAGCAAGTTTTTTCTCATAAATACCCATCATTTTGGATCCTATTCTTCAGTGTGAAAGATGTTAATTTCTATTATTTTAAATATTAACAGAAAATAATTTTCTTTTTCAAATTTTTTAAAATTAAATTAATTTTGGGGATTAATATCCAAATTGAAAAACTAAATTTGCTCTAAGTGCTAGACTATAATATTTTTGGATGTATATGTTTCAATATGAGAATTTTGTATAAATTAACAATCTTTTTTGTTGCGCCGTTATTTCTCTTGTCTGCCTGTTCCACTGGTTTCAAATTAGGTAATTATGACGATCCTTATGAGAATGTTAATCGAAAAAGCCACGAGGTAAATAAAGCTATTGATAAAAAAGTTTTGAGGCCGTCCTCCAAGGTTTACTCAAAGGTTTTAGGTCAAAAGCCCAGGGAAGCTATATCAAACTTTTCTGAAAATTGGGGGCTGCCAAAAGATTTCGTAAATTACACGCTTCAGGGTGATATTGGAAATGTAAGCAAAACTACTGGTCAATTTTTGATAAACTCTACCGTTGGAATTGCTGGCTTATTTGACCCATCTGAAAGAGTTGGAATAAATGCGCGTGGCACCGATTTTGGTGAGACCTTGCACAAATGGGGAGTTTCTGAAGGTGATTATGTTGAAATAATTTTTCTAGGCCCTTCTACAGAGCGAGATACCCTAGGGAAAGTTGCCGACTTAGTATTGGATCCATTGGGCTTTGTTCTCAATCCTTGGCAGTCACGCTTAAGATCAACTGCTAATGTTGGTAATGTTTTGGGAAATAGAGCCGCCTTGGGTTCCACAATCGACAGCGTTCTCTATGACAGTGCGGATAGCTATGCCCAGACTAAATTAGCATATCTCCAAGGGCGTCGTTTTCGACTAAATCCAGAAATTTCTGAAGTGTATTCCGATCCTTATGAGATGACCGAGTAGAGTTTTGATAGATAGACGCCACTTTATTTTTTCAACAACATTCCTAGCTGTATCCAACGTGGCTACTTTGGGATGGGCTGCGGATGCAAAAGATGCAGAAGTTCTGGTTACAAATTTGGTTGCTGATATAAATGCAGTTATCTCATCGGGGAGTTCTGAGGCGGTGATGGTTAAACAATTTGAAGAGATTTTTAAATTGTACGCGGATGTGCCAACAATTGCTCGATATGCTTTAGGAAATGATGCGAGAGCTCTTTCAAAATCCCAAATGGAAAAATTTACCAAAATTTACTCTGTCTACGTTTCGCATAAATATGGTCGGCGGTTTCGAGAGTTTATTGGAGGCAAAATCGTAGTTCAAAAATCACGTCCAATTAAAAGTTTTTTCGAAGTCGAAACATTGGCACACCTTAAAGGTTGGGAGCCTTTTACGGTTTCATTTTTGGTATCGAATAGATCTGGTAAATTGCTTTTCTTCAATATGTTCATTGAAGGGATAAATATGCTTTTATCTGAACGAACAGAAATAGGTGCAATGTTGGACAAACGCCGCGGTGATATTCAAAGGGTGATGGAAGATTTGCAAAATTCTATTTAGTTCGATTTAAATAGATTATTGAAAAATTTGCCTAAAATCGCTCCTAATGAAGAAGGTTCACCGACTGGTGTTGCTATACTTTTACCTGAGCTCCGGTTTTGCCTATCCGCTAAGAGTGGTATTGGTGTAAGCTTAGAGTGAATCTCCTCCATAGCAGTGCGCCAAATATCAGCTGGTAGCCCTCCTCCTGTAACACCTTTAAGAGGGGTATTATCGTCATACCCCATCCAAACACCTGCAACATAATGCTTCGAGAACCCTATGAACCAGGCGTCACGAGCCGACTGTGATGTGCCAGTTTTCCCAGCCACTTCCCAATCAGAAAATTGTGCTCTTTTTCCCGTTCCATTTTTCGTTACCTCTGACATCATAAATATTAAATTCTGGGCTGTTTCTGGATCGACTATTTCAATTGCGGCTCTTTCTGATTTGCCCATAAGGATCTCATTTTTATTTTTTTTAAGTTGTAATTTTTCCCACCCAAACGGCTCGATTTTTGTGCCCTGATTTAAAATAGTCGCGTATGCTCCAACTAAATCAAGAAGGGTGGCTTCAGAAGTGCCGAGTGCTATTGCTGGCCCTTTATTTGGATCTGAAAATAATCCAAACTTTTTGCCTAATTCTGAAACATTTGCTCGTCCGATAGCCTCAGAAATCTTAATTGCTGGAATGTTTAGTGACTCGGAAAATGCTCTTGTTAATGTTACTTCTCCACTAAAAACGTTTGAATAATTTTTTGGTGTCCAAGAATCTGAGCCAGGCAATTTAATTGTAAATTGTTCGTCTTTGACTAAGTCATTTGGGGAAAAGCCCATTTCTAAAGCGGCAGCATAAACAATTGGCTTGAATGAAGAGCCGGTTTGCCTCAGCGCCTGGGTTGCTCGATTAAATAGTCCAACGCCACTTACTTCTCGACCGCCAACCATCGCCCTTACTGCTCCATTTGGAGACATGATAACGACGGCAGCTTGTGAGTTTGAATGTTGGTTAACTTGATTTTTAAAGACTTTTCGAACTGCCTCCTCTGCAGCTTTTTGGATTATTGGATCGAAGGTGGTAGTAATTACTACGTCTTCAGTTGTTTGATATGTAAGGTATTTGGGGAGGCTAGCCATCACCCAGTCAGCAAAATATCCACCAGCTCTTGCTTGAGCAAGTTTTGACAAAATGGCTGGATTATCCCGAGCAAATTTAGCTTCAGTTGTGCTCAAATATTTCTGCCTTTCCATCAGGCCTATTATTAAATTTGCTCTCTCTTGCGAGCGTTTTAAATTGTTTGTCGGAGCGTAACGAGTGGGTGCTTTCAACAAACCAGCTAACATTGCCGCTTCTGATGGATTTACTATCTTAGCGGACTTTGCAAAATATCGTTGAGCAGCGGCTTCAAAACCGCGAGTTCCTGCGCCTAAAAAAACACGATTAATATAAATTGTTAGAATTTCATCTTTCGAAAATTTGAATTCTAATGAAAGAGCATAAATAGCTTCTTTGAGTTTTCGCCAAACAGTTGAAGTTCGGCAGCTGGCTTCGTAAGCTTTCTCGCTTTTCCATTCCGATTGTCTGAATGGCTTGCCTAGGCAGACTAATTTAGCAGTTTGCTGGGTTATTGTTGATCCACCATGACCGGATAGAGGGCCGCGCCCTTCTTTTACGTTTATATATACTGCGCTTGCTATACCTCTGGGGCTAATGCCAAAGTGTGTATAAAATTTTCTATCTTCGGTAGCCAATACTGCATTTTTTAAATGTGTTGAAATATTATTCGCGGTAAGGTTTTTAGAAAAATTGTCGCCTCGCCATGCAAAAACTTCACCAGTATTATTTTCTAGGGTTACAGATCCGCGAGACCGTTCGTCCAAAAGGCTATCAAATTCTTTCATATCTAAATAATAGTAGCTTACCGCTAAGCTTATGCCTGTAATTACAATTAAGCTTGAGCGCCAAATAAACCCCCAAATTAACTGTAAAAAAAAGCGGCTAATTCTCTGGATAAACTGAATTAAAAATTTTGTAGCTGAGCGCCCTATTGGTTTTGAACTATTTTTTGTTGGTAATTTTTTCTGCGATTTTTTGGAGTGTTTTTTAAAACGGTTTTCGGCAATCAAAGATTTGCGATTCTTATTATTTTTCTTAATGCCTGCCATTTTGTGCTCTTTTTTCTTTTTCTATAGATATTTTTTCGATCTGTTTAGTAGAAACAGAGTTTTTTATATTGAAAAAAAGATTAAATTTTAAACAAAATAAAAATAATGCGCAAAAAATACGCACAATTAGCTATTTTTTTGGATTATTTCTATTCTAAGACCTTCGC
>QOQI01000016.1 GCA_003332035.1 Paracoccaceae bacterium | reverse complement strand
ATCTAGGGTTAAGAAAAAGTCTGCATCTCTAGCTAGCCCATTCAGTGCTATAAACGATGGTTCTTTACAATCGAGGCGGCCCATAATGCTATCTGGTCCCTCCGTTAAAACTGGTTTTCCGAGTTCAATGCTTGCCTGAAGAGCTGGTGCAGCTGAGGGTTCAACAACCGTTATCGTTGGAGTATCACCCCAGATTTTTCGTATGTGTGCTGCGACCGCTCCAGCCAATCCGCCAACACCAGCTTGCAAAAAAACATGAGTAGCTTTGCTTTCGCACTGTTTCATTGCTTCCTCGGCCATCTGTAAGTAGCCCTCCATAAGTTTTAGAGGTTTGTCCGTATAGTTTTCCCATGAACTGTCAGATAATAAAATCCAATCATTTTCTTTGGCGGCCTCTAAAGCTGCTGACATCGATGCTGCGTAGTCTGATCCTTTTCTGACTGGAATAGCTCCTTTTTCTCGCAACCTATCAGAAAAAGTTTCTGGTACGGTTTCCGAAATAAAAACAATGGCCTTAGCTCCAAAAATTTTTGCTCCTGCTGCAAGGCTTAAACCATGATTTCCTGCACTTGCTGTCACATAAGTTTTGCCTTCCAAAGTAGTAGAACAGGGGCTTTCGGTTAAACTCTGTGCATCGCTTGCAATTACATAAGCAGCACCTAGCGCTTTAAACGAGCCAAGACCCATTCTTTCTCGCTCATCTTTTACCCATAAGTTTCCCTGAGGTAAAAAATCTGGTAACTCCAATAACGGTGTTTCAGAAGCAATTGGACATTTCTTTAAGAGACTAGAAACTTTATTAACATCAGTAGAGGGAAACGGTGCGCCATTTATTACCTTATTTGTCCTTCTTTCTGCGTTCTTTACTAACCGCATTTCATTCTCCTGATGAAAAGTTTCGTAGATTGTGTAATCATCCAAAAGTAATCTATATCAAAGACATATAATAAAAAACCTTTTAAGTACCGCAAGAAACTAAATGGATAAAAACTTATGAAGATATTATCGATTGGTGAATGTATGGCGGAGTTTTCACCGGATGAACAACTTGGGAAATTTAATCTTGGGTTTGCTGGAGATACTTTCAACACTGCGTGGTACATTGCTAATAACCACGCTGATGTAAATTCTGCTTATTTTTCAAAAGTGGGGGATGACGAATTATCTGATCAAATGTTAAAATTTATGTCTGATAATCAAGTTGATACAAGATATATTACAACAGTTGCTGGCTCAACAATAGGTCTTTATTTGATATCACTGGTTAATGGAGAGAGAACTTTTTCTTATTGGAGAAATAAGTCGGCCGCAACATTCTTGGGACAAAATGTTGATGATGTTGGAAATGCTATGAAGAAACAAGATATGATATATTTTTCCGGTATCACGTTGGCCATATTAGATCAAAACTCTAGGGAAAATCTATTTTCGTGCTTGAAGTCAGCAAGGCGCGCGGGGAAGAAAATTGCATTTGATCCAAATCTTCGTCCAAAACTGTGGAATGACAAAAAAGAAATGTGTGATGTAATAATGGCAGGAGCTAACTTGAGTGATATAATTTTGCCTTCATTTGAGGATGAGGCAACTTGGTTTTCAGATGCTGACCCAATGTCAACGTTGGCTCGTTATCAAAATGTTGGCGCTGAAACAGTTGTTGTGAAAAATGCAGGCGACCCGGTTTCATTTTGGTCACAACATGGAACAGGAACTTACTTGGTAGAGTCCGTTGAAAAAATTATTGATAGTACTGCAGCTGGTGACAGTTTTAATGCTGAAATATTAGTTGGGTTATTACGTGAAATTCCGCTTGCTGATGCAATTAATAATGCTGCAAACTTAGCTAAAAAAGTATTAATGGGACAAGGTGCGTTAGTTAAAATTAGTATTTAGTTTAGCTTAAGTTATTTTACAATAGTATTTTAAAACCAGATAGATAATGTACTTGGTTGCGATAATATAATAGTATCGGCGATTAGATATAGTTAAGAATTTTTGGGGCCAAGCATGCTTTTAAAACTGACCACTGTTTTGTTTCTGGCACAAAGCTTAGTTTTCTACTCCATCCCCGCTTTGGGGCAAGATGCAGATACAGAATATGATCCACTTCTTCTTTTTCCTGATCACAATCTTAATTCCGAATTAACTGAAGATTTGCCAGCAATCGAGGTGGTAAAAAATTTGGTTCTGAGTGAAATAGATGATTATCCATATATTATAGCTCGATCGAACTTTATTAATTTTGGAGAGTGTACTAATCAGTTAAGAAAGATGTGGAGCCAAATTGCTGCTGAAGGTGAAATTTTCGCTTACCCTTTTTCAACTTCTGAACTTCGTTTGTATAAAGCAACTCACTTAGAAATTCACTATTGTAATAGTAGTGAAATGATCATTTTTGTTGATGACAACAAACTTGTCCCACCACTTTGGCAAATGAACAAATTGTTGATTGAAGGCTGGAAAGATGACATTGAGCTAGGAGAGTTATATTGATTTTTGTAAATTTTTGTACGGGAAAATAATGAAAAAAATTTTTATTTTAATGATTTGCTTAGGTTTTTGTTCAGGAAGTGTGGTTTCATCTCAGGAAATAGAAATTAATAGAACGGAAACCCTAGAAAACTGCAAAACGCTTGGGTATTTGTCATTTCTTGCAGTAGAGAAGTTTAAAACTTTAAGAAGCACAGCGGCTGATGAAATAGAGTTGGATGATGCAAAAGAACTTCTTGAGCCTGTTGCTCTTCAAGCTTTTAAAATGACTAGTGGTGGACGCAATAAAGAACAATTGTTTGACGAATGGAATATAATTTTAACCGATATTTTTCTAAATGAATATTCTGATCCTAAAGTTTATGCAAAGACTTATATAGGAGAATGCATGGGCTAAAAATATTTGGGTACCTTTGAAATTTGAAAACGAAAAAATGACAGAAGTATTTTAATTGCCAGAAAACTGGTTTTTCCACTCGTCTCTTTCTTCATCAGTGATCTTTCTAAACATTACCTCAGGCACCTCGAAACCACCATTTTCAGGGAGCGAGTCAAGGGTTTCACTTATATTAATTGGCCAACAATGATCATGCACATTTAATGCTTCAAGTATTCTTTTGGCTGAGTCTGGTATAAATGGTGCAGACAAAACACCGTACAGTTTTATTAAGTTTAGAGACAATCTTATCTGCATTGCAGCCTTGCTAGGATCATTTTTAAATACTGACCAAGGTTCAGCAGATTGAAGGTATTCATTACCACAAGCCCAGATTGCTCTAAGCTCATTGGCGGACTTTCGGACTTCTTTACTCTCCATAAAGCCTTCATAGTCGTTAACGCGTTTTTCAATTTCATTAACAAGGGTTTTTTCAGTTTGAGACCATGTTCCTCCAGTGGGTATAATTTCACCGAATTTACTTCTACAAAATTTGGTGACCCGACTGACAAAATTACCAAGCACATCTGCCAAGTCTTTATTTACTGTTTGTTGAAAATTTTCCCAAGTAAATTCTGAATCGGAACTTTCAGGAGCGTGGCTCAAAAGCCACCAGCGCCAATAATCTGGTGGAAGAATTTCGAGTGCTTGATCCATAAAAATGCCCCGATTACGAGATGTGGAGAATTGACCTCCGTCATAATTTAAGTAATTAAAACTTTTTATGTAATCTACTAACTTCCATGGTTCACCAGATCCGAGAATAGTAGCTGGAAAAGACAAAGTATGAAATGGAACGTTATCTTTACCCATAAACTGAGTATAAACAACGTCATCTGCGCCTTTGTCAGTCATCCACCATCGTTGCCAGTCTTTACCTTTTCCCGCGTCAACCCATTCTTCAGCGCACGCGATATATTCTATAGGTGCATCAAACCAAACATAGAATACTTTCTCGTCCATACCTGGCCAGTCGGATTTTCCTTTTTTTACCGGAATACCCCACTTTAAATCTCTTGTTATTCCTCTATCTTGTAAGCCATCCCCATCATTAAGCCATTTTTTTGCGATAGAAGTAGTTAGTATAGGCCAGTCAGATTTACTATCAATCCAGCTTTCTAATTCTTCCCTCATTAACGATTGGCGCAGATGAAGATGCATTGTTTCACGCTCTTCCAAATCTGTTGATCCAGAAATAGTTGATCGTGGATTTACTAGTTCATTAGGTTGAAGTTGCTTGGTACAGTTATCGCATTGATCGCCGCGAGCTTCTTCAAAACCACAATTTGGACAGGTGCCTTCGATATATCTATCGGGTAAAAAACGTTGATCTTGATTTGAAAAAACTTGTTTTTCTAATATTTCTTTAATCAACCCGCGTTCGGATAGCTTTGCAGCAAAGTGTTGAGTTAATCTATGGTTTTGCCGACTTGAAGACCTTCCAAAGTGATCAAAAGAAAGACGAAATCCAATAGCTAATTTGGATTGCAGCGTATGCATTTCATCACAGTATTCGGCAACTGGTTTGCCAGCTTTATCAGCGGCTAACTCTGCTGGCGTTCCATGCTCATCTGTTGCACATAAAAATAGTACTTCGTTACCTTTAGCTCTTTGATATCTTGCAAATAAGTCTGCTGGTAACTGGCTCCCCACTAAATTTCCTAGATGCTTCACGCCATTAATGTATGGAATAGCTGATGTTATTAAATGGCGTTTCATATAACTAAATAGGTTTCTCAGTTTTCTTATCGGTTGTTACATAGACTATTAAACTCTTGTGTAAAAGAGTATAACACCGATCGCTCAATCATTATTGACCTTCTTTATCTCTCAGACGCTTAAGTAAACGCCCAATTAAAAATGACGTTCTTGGCATGTAAATGTAAGGGGTTCGCTCCGATACCGTAGGCCGAACCCTCATTCTTGCCACACCAAATATAACAAGCAACAAATGAGCAACGGCAATTAGTACAAACATTGCGTTTGGACCAAAGCGGTCCATTAAAAAAGAAGCAAACAAAGGAGCAGCAATTGCTCCAAGTGCATAGTAAAATAGTAAAGATGCAGATAGCTCAACTCTTTCATCTAAAGATGCGAAATCATGAGCGTGTGCTGCTGCAACTGAATAAATGGGAAAAGTGGTGAAGCCAAAACCAAAAGCTATCAAAAATATACCTAATGTATTATTATCAGACATTGATGTTGAAATCAGTGAGGAAGCAATAGCTGCTATTGATAACCAAATTAAGACCCAGCGTCGGTCATATTTATCGGCAAACCAACCAATTGGATATTGGGCTAAAGCCCCACCGAAGACATATGCTGACAAAAAATAGGCAATTTGTTCCACTTCTAATCCAACTTGAGCTCCATAAATAGGCCCGACCATGCGAAAAGCTGCAGCAGAAACTGCAGCAACAAGTACTCCAGCTACTGCTAAGGGAGATCTGAAGAGTGCTAATTTTGGTCTAAGTTTTAACGCTTTGGGCGTTTCAGGTGGCTTTATTTTGGTTAATGTAAGCGGTAATAACGAGGCACAACAAACTAAGGCTAAAAAATTATACGATACATAGTCTGCAGGCTCCAAGAAACTGATTAAAAGTTGTGCGATCAATGCAGCTAAATTATCTACTACCCTGTAAGTTCCCATTGCCCGTCCACGTGTTTCGTTTGTAACTTTTGCCTGAAGCCAACTTTCCAAAACCGTGTAACAGCCCGCTATACATAAGCCGGAGGCTATTCTCATAAGAGCCCATGCATAAGGATTAATTATTAGCATATGTGCGATAAGCCCAATAACACCGGCTGCTGCAAAAGCCGCAAACGCGCGTGAATGTCCAACTGCTCCCATAACTCTCGGCGCATACCAACAGCCAATAAAAAAGCCAAAAAAGTGAGCTGATCCCAGCAATCCTATTTCTGCGCTAGAAAAATTTAATGCGAAGCCAGATAACGCATCCAAAGGGCCTAAGCCTCCAGTGGATATTTGTAGCAGTACAATTGACAGAAAAAGAGCTGCAAACGAAATCATTAATCGCATAAGGATTTACTAAATGAATTTAATTTCAAATTAGTCACAAATTCGACGGTTCGAGTCGTGTTTCGTCAATTCTATCAAATTTTTTGGAACCCTGTTTTATGATGGTGAGATACTGACCAAAATTTAGGTGGAGCTATACGAGCTTTCAAACGCTCTAATCGCCATTTGCGTTTTAAGTTAATATCGTCATGTATTGGAGCCATATGCCAGCGGGTTTCCACTCCCTGGACACCTTCATATTCATCTGATGTTAAAAGGATGGCCATTACATTTTCTTGTATTTTCCCACCAGCTAAGTTTATGCGCCGGATTGGTGTTAAACCTGGATTAAATGACGAAATATCTACTACAATTAAAGGGCAAGCAGCACTGCGCATTGCTTGTTCTGTACACCATAAAATATCTTCTTTACGGCGTATTTTGGCAAATAAAAATTGTGCCGGGTTCACATATGGGTAAATACCATCAGGATTTAAGGTTTGTTGATTATGCGCTTCGCTTATCCAAAGTATTGTTCCGTTTACTTTTTGCGCCAACCATAAGGCAAAAATTATTTTAGATGGTCCTTTACATTCATGCACACGGTTCCAAGCTAAAGTAGCCTGTGGTAGTATCGTAATACTATTAGTACAATTGCTTTCTTTATATGTTAAGTGATTCAAATACATAATTTTAAGTTATTATGTTCTTGTTTTGTTCTCAATAGAATTATTTGTAATTTTGAGCTTTTCAAAGGTATTCTACAGAGTGTAGATATTTCGGGGTTAAAAGGATTTCATAATGAAAAAAAACCGACTAGGGCAAAGTGAGATTTTAGTTTCAGAATTATGTTTGGGAACAATGACTTTTGGAACTCAAACAAATGAAAATGATGCTCATGAGCAAATAGATTTAGCCCTCGAGTCTGGAATTAATTTTATTGATACTGCCGAAATGTATCCTGTAAACCCGATTTCTAAAGACACAATTGGTAAAACTGAAATGTTTATTGGTAACTGGAATGCCATGAATTCCCATCGGCGATCAGATTACATTCTTGCTACCAAACATTCGGGTGAAGGCTTAAAGCATACTAGAGATGGCGCACCCATTTCCAAGAACACCATTGAAAAAACAATAGAAGAAAGTCTCAAAAGGTTAAGAACAGATTATATTGATCTCTATCAGTTTCACTGGCCAAACCGTGGTTCATATATGTTTAGAAAAAATTGGAATTATGACCCAAGTTCTCAAGATAAACAAAAAACAATCGATAATATGCTAGATTGCCTAAGAGCATTAGAAGATCAAGTTAGAAAAGGTAATATACGACATTTTGGTTTGTCAAACGAAAGTGCCTGGGGAACTGCCCAGTGGTTACGATTATCAGAAGAGAATGCATTACCTCGCGTGCAAACAATACAAAATGAATACTCTTTGCTGTGCAGATTGTATGACACAGATTTAGCAGAATTAAGTGTAAATGAAGAAGTCGGTTTACTTGCCTTTTCACCGCTGGCTGCAGGTTTGCTCACTGGGAAGTACCAAAATAAAAAAGTTCCAGCAGGTTCACGAAAGTCCCTTGTCCCTGAGCTTAGTGGTCGAGTAACAGATAGGGTTTGGCCAGCTGTAGATAAATATATAGAAATAGGTAAAAAATTTCAGATCGATCCTGTTCATTTATCCATTGCGTGGTGCTTGACCCGTCCTTTTATGTGTTCTGTAATTATAGGAGCGACAAACACAGAGCAATTATCGCATATACTTGCCTCAAAAAATGTTGAAATTACACAAGAGTGTTTAGACGATATAAATAACGCACACAGGGAAGTGCCAATGCCATTTTGATATCTTTGGATCATAAATATTATACAAACTTTTATTGGGTTAATTGAAGCTATGGCACTAGATTTTTGGATAATAGCAACACTTTGTGCTGCAACTTTTCAAACCATAAGATTTACTCTCCAAAAGATATTAGCTGACGGTAACCTTTCCCCGTTAGGCGCTACCTATTCGAGATTTATATTTGCAGCTCCTTTAATTATTCTATGTGGTATTCTCTTACTATTCTCGACGGATATTTCAGTTCCGGATGTTGAGAGCCAATTTTTATTATTTGCTGTCGGTGGGGGGATTGCCCAAATTCTTGCGACCGTCTGTGTAATATTAGTATTTAAATCTAGAAATTTTGCAGTAGGAATAACTCTTAAAAAGACCGAAGTAATTCTTACTGCATTTATGGGGATCCTATTAATAGGTGAGGGGGTCTCTTCAATTTCGATGTCATTAATATGTTTAGGTGGCTTAGGAGTATATTTTCTCAGCAAAAAAGTTCCATCAATAGGCCAGCCTAACTTAAGTCGCATTAATAAATCTGCTTTTTACGGCCTATCATCTGGACTTCTTTTTGCAATATCTGCCGTTTGTTACAGAAGTGCGACGTTGAGTGTAGTATCTGATCTTGTTTATCTTCGTGCTGGCTACACCCTTTTAGTGGTTATTTTGGCACAAAGTTTTGTAATGACAATCTGGTTGGCTGTATTTGAGCCAGGGCAGATAAAATTAGTTTGGCAAGAGAAAAAAAAGGGTATTTGGGTGGGTATAACAAGCCTTGGTGGATCATTTTTTTGGTTCACCGCTTTCACGCTTCAGAACGCAGCTTATGTAAAAGCGGTAGGCCAAATAGAGTTAATTTTTAGTCTTTTAATAAGTACTTTATTTTTCAAGGATCGAATAAGCATTAGAGAAATACTAGGGATGTTATTGATTGGTTTAAGTGCATTAGGTATAATTTTAGTAGTTTAGCTAATTACTTTCTTCATCAATATAAAAAATGTGGCTTTCTTCAGTTGTATTCTGAAAAAAAGGCACTCGTGACGGTGGACCACTATTCATTAAATTACCAGTTATCTCAGCTAAAACCACTTTCGTGATAAATGGCAAATCAAAATTTTTAGTGTCTGTTAGGGGTATCCACTGTAGGTGAGACAATTCATCTGATGCCATACTAAAGTCATCTAAATTAGTTTGAAGTTCTTCGGCTTGAATCAGAAAAAAACGGGCATCGAAGCGACGAGGTCTACCAGGTGGAGTAATGGCACGAAAAACAAAAAACATATTTGATGCATCAGGCACATATCCAGTTTTTGCAAAATCTTTCCAAGAGCTTGGTGCTTCTGGCCACTTCTGCTCTAAACCGATGATTTGACCTGTTTCTTCAAATAATTCCCTAATTGCGGCGGCGACCAAAGCATTCCACGGGCCACTTTTATTCTCTTTCAGAAGTCTGTTTTTACATACTTCATTTATAGAATTTTTGATATTTATGGATAAGTCCTGATCATCTACTGCTCCGCCAGGAAAAACAAACTTTGATGGCATAAACGCTGCATTCATTCCTCTTTGTCCCATCAGTACTGATGGGTTATCTTGTTTATTTCGAACAACAATAACCGTAGCAGCATTGCGAATTTTTGTTTTATCAGAGGTCATAAATTCCCTGTTTTACTCATACTCAGTAACTGGTGTGCCGGCAATCGCAGCCATATTTAATAGACCGCGGGCCGTTATAGAAGGCGTAACTATATGCGCCTTGTTTTTCATACCCATCAAGATCGGACCAACTTCTAGGCCGCCCGCTCTCATTTTAATGATATTTCTTACGCCAGAGGCGGCATCTGCATGAGCAAATATTAAAACATTTGCTTCGCCGGAAAGACGATTTGAGGGTAGTATGCGATCCCTTAAAATTGGATCTAAAGCAGCATCAATATTCATTTCTCCATCATATTGAAAATCTAAATCCATTTCATTTAGAAGTTTTAGAGCTTCTCTAGCTCGCTGTCCTGTACCACCCTCAATATTCCCAAATTGAGAACGAGCACATAGTGCAATGACTGGTTTCACACCAAATCTTTGAACGTGTCTCGCTGCTCCCAAAACAGATAGCGTTATTTGTTCTGGAGTTGGCTCTGTATTAATATGTGTATCAGCAATAAAAAGTGGTCCATCTTCGAGTATCATCATTGAAAGTGCGCCATGCGGCATACAGTCTGACGCCCCAAGAACTTGTTCCACATACTTTAGATGCCACCGATATTCTCCAAAAGTTCCACAAATTAAATTATCAGCCTCACCTCGGTGAACCATTACTGCAGCAATTGCTGTTGTATTCGTCCTCATTATTGCCTTTGCTAAATCGGGAGTAATACCGCGCCTACACATTTTTTCGTGGTAGCTTGTCCAATAGTCTCGATAGCGTGGGTCATCTTCGGGATTAACTATTTCAAAATCTATATCGGGTCGGATCACTAAACCAAGACGTTCACAACGTTGTTCTAGCACCGACGGTCGACCAATTAAAATTGGTTGTTCACTAGTTTCCTCTAAAATAGCTTGGGCGGCTCTTAAAACGCGTTCATCTTCACCTTCTGCAAATACAATCCGTCTCTTTACTTTTTTCGCTGTTTCAAAAACGGGACGCATGAGAAGCGCAGACTTAAAAACACCTTCCTTCAATTTATCTTTATAGCTCTCTAAATCTGAAATCGGCTTTTTTGCAACGCCACTATCCATAGCTGCTTTTGCAACAGCGGCTGGTATGACAACCGACAGTCTTGGATCAAAAGGTTTAGGTATTAAATATTCTGGTCCAAATGTTAAGGACTCGCCTTGATATGCTGCTGCTGCTTCCGCACTTGTAGTCGTTTGGGCGATCTCGGCTATTGCATCAATACATGCGACTTGCATCTCGTCATTTATTTCAGTTGCTTCTACGTCTAGCGCCCCTCTAAAAATAAATGGAAAACATAGAACATTATTTACCTGATTGAAAAAATCGCTCCTTCCTGTGGCTATAATGGCATCGGGAGCGGCTTTGCGAGCGCTTTCTGGCATCACTTCAGGGCTTGGATTTGCCAAAGCAAAAATGATTGGTTTTGATTTCATTTTTTTTATCGAAGCTGGCTTTAGAACATTAGGCCCCGATAGTCCTAGAAACATATCTGCATTTTCGATAACTTCTTCCAAAGACCTAAGTTCTGTTTTTTGAGCAAAAGCAGATTTTTCGGAGTTCATATCTATTGACCTACCTGCGTAGACTAATCCGTGTTTGTCGCATAGCCATATATTCTTTTTCCTAACACCCAGCTTAACCAACATGTTTAGGCAGGCTATGCCAGCAGCACCCCCTCCAGTTGAGACAATCTTAATGTTTTCAAACTTTCTTTCTGTAACCAAAAGCGCATTCTTAGCAGCCGCACAGACTACAATTGCCGTTCCATGTTGATCGTCATGAAAAACGGGGATTTTCATTCTACTTTGGCAGATTCTTTCCACCTCAAAGCAATCTGGTGCTTTGATATCTTCTAAGTTTATGGCACCAAAAGTTGGCTCAAGAGCGCAGATAATATCTGCAAGCTTTTTCGGGTCACTTTCATTTATCTCTAAATCAAAACAATCAATATCTGCAAATTTTTTAAAAAGAACTGCTTTGCCTTCCATGACAGGTTTTGAAGCAAGGGCCCCTATATTTCCTAATCCTAGGACAGCTGAACCATTGGTCACCACGGCAACTAAATTAGCCCGAGAGGTATATTTACTGGCGTCATCTGGATTGCTATCGATGGCAATTGAAGCTTCAGCTACGCCTGGAGAATAGGCCCGAGCTAGATCGCGCCCATTTGCCATCGGCTTTGTAGCTCTTATTTCGAGTTTACCCGGTTTTGGTTGTGCATGATAATCTAAAGCAGCTTTACGCAAAACGTCTTTTGAATTTTTAGCCATCTATCCTCACAATATAGTTTAACGTTAAACTATATTTGATATTATAGCATTTTCTTTGGATACTAAACTAAAAAAAGTAAAAGTTTCCATAAAAATATAATTTATTGCACCAGGTCATTTTACTTCATAATGTGGGTTTAAGAACAATGGATCGATATAATATGCTAAGAGAAGCTGCTTTAAAAGTTCAAAAGAATGCCTATGCACCATATTCGAAATTTCAGGTTGGAGTAGCAATAAAATCTGAGAATGGTCAGATTTTCTCTGGTGTAAACGTAGAGAATGTGGCTTACCCAGAGGGAACATGCGCGGAAGCTGGTGCCATTGCCGCTATGATCGCTGCTGGTGAAAGTAGGATTATTGAGGTGTACGTCATTGCCAATGGTCCTAAGCCAGTACCACCCTGTGGTGGCTGCCGTCAAAAGATTGCAGAATTTTCTGATCCAGATGTTGTTGTGACTTTGTCAAACTTGGCTGGTGACGAAGAAAAATACACCGTACGGGACTTGTTACCTGGAGTATTTACAAAAAGTCACATGGATTAAGCATTGCAACCAAGCGAACTGATATCCCTAGTTAAAGCAGGTGAGACACCCAGTACCGCAGCATTAATTAATTTTTGCACAGGGCTCGCAGACTTTTCAGTTTCAGATGCACAGGGTGCAGCTTTTGCAATGGCAGTCTGTCTTAAAGGCTTAAATGTCCGAGGACGGAAAGATTTAACTCTTGCTATGCGAGACAGTGGGACGACATTATTATGGGACTTAGACGGTCCCGTTCTTGATAAGCATTCTACCGGAGGATTGGGTGATTGTGTTTCTTTGGTCTTAGCTCCTTTGTTAGCCGCTGCAGGTGTTTATGTGCCAATGATATCTGGCCGCGGTCTAGGTCATACTGGCGGAACACTCGATAAAATGGAAGCCATTCCCGGCGTAAGTGTAAATATTGAAGTAAATAAATTTCAAAATATTGTTTCAGACATTGGTTGTGCAATTGTCAGCGCAAATAATGATATAGCGCCAGCTGACAGGCGTCTTTATGGAATTAGGGATGTTACTGCAACGGTTGAAAGTTTAGATTTAATTACAGCATCTATTTTGTCTAAAAAATTGGCAGGAGGATTAGATGGCTTAGTTCTGGACGTAAAGTGTGGTTCTGGAGCTTTTATGACAAATCTGAAAGATGCAGAGGCTTTGGCAAACTCTTTGGTAGACACTGGAAACCAGGCTGGGTGCAAAACTTCTGCAATAATAACGGACATGTCCCAACCTTTGGCTCCCTCAATGGGGAATGCTGTGGAAGTGCGCGAGGCATTAAAAGTTTTAAGCGGGCAGGCTAATAAAAGCAAATTGGCTGAGGTTTCGATAAAGTTAGCATGTTTTCTTACAAAGCAACAGGGAATTGCTGGAAACCAAGTTGAAAAAAAATTCGAAAATTTGATCTCTAACGGGACCGCAATGGAAATCTTTGGACGAATGGTTTCAGCGTTAGGTGGTCCAATCAAATTTACAGATAACTGGAATAGGTTTTTACCTGAGGCAACAGTTATCACAGAAATCCCCACACTAATGCCGGGTTATTTAAACGGATGGCGCGGACACGATTTAGGTAACACAATTGTTACTCTAGGAGGTGGTCGGCGAGTTCAGACCGATACTGTTGATCCTTCTGTAGGATTAGATCAAATTCAGCCTTTGGGTTCATACTTGAATGAAGGGGACATAATTGCTCGGGTCCACGCTTCTAGGACTGACATTGCTAAAGAGGTGATTAAAAAGGTCCAAGCGGCAGCGATAATCTCATCAAAGAAAAAAAATCTAAATCCTCTTTTTTTTGGTGAAATAATTTAAATGGCAAGAGTTTTTCTAGTCGTTATGGACTCAGTTGGAATAGGTGGCGCACCAGACGCAGATAAATATTTTAACGGTGACATATCCGATTTTGGTTCAAACACAGTTTTGCATATAGCTGAATATATGAGAAAAAGAGGTCGGCCACTTAAATTACCGCAACTAAATGCTCTTGGATTAGGTTCAGCTATCCACCATTCTGCTGGAATAAGGCATCCCGATCTGCCAATTGAGCCTGACGCAAATTGGGCGGTTGGACAAGAAAGCTCTCGCGGTAAAGATACGCCATCAGGTCACTGGGAAATCGCCGGGCTGCCCGTTACTTGGGATTGGCATTATTTTAAGGATAAGACAAACTCCTTTCCTACAGAAATTATAAACTTGATTTGTCAAATAGCCCAAGTTGATGGCATTCTTGGTAATAAACATGCATCTGGTATCAGAATAATTGAAGAGTTTGGGCAATCTCACGTCGAAACTTCGATGCCAATTTGCTATACGTCTGCCGACAGCGTTTTCCAAATAGCAGCACATGAAACAGTCTTTGGGCTCGATAGGTTATACGATTTATGTGAAAAATTATCACCAGCAATTCATAATCTAAATGTAGGGCGGGTAATTGCTCGCCCATTTGGGGGATCAAAGGAAGAAGGGTGGGAAAGAACAAAAAATCGTAGAGACTACGCAATGTTACCTCCCAGCTCTGTTTTGACTGACTGGGTTAAAGCGTCAGGTGGAAAAACTTATGCGATAGGGAAAATAGGAGATATTTTCTCGATGCGAAATATAGATAGTAACGTCACTGGTACTGATCGGGATCTTATGCGGCAGTTGCAAAAACATATTGAGTTTGCAGAAGACGGATCTTTAATATTTGCAAATTTTGTTGAATTTGACAGTTTGTTTGGGCACCGACGAGATCCAATAGGGTATGCCAAAGCACTAGAATGGTTTGATACTGGAATAGCGGACGTGGTTAGAAATCTGCTAGAAGATGATTTGCTTATAGTTACTGCTGATCATGGCAATGATCCAACTTGGTCAGGTACAGATCATACAAGAGAACAAGTTCCAGTTCTTTTACTGGGTAAGACAGATTTTATCCAATCTGGAATTGAGCTAAGTGACGTTGCAACGCTAGCTTCCAAGCACTTGGGGGTTGCAATTCCAGACCCTTAGCATCACTCTAAATTAATGAATTTAGAAAGGTAGAATATGGTACAACATCTCACTGTAGTTGATCATCCACTTGTGCAACATAAACTGACATTAATGAGGAAAAAGACTACTTCTACGGTAGAGTTTAGACAACTTCTAAGGGAAATTAGTCAATTTTTAGCTTATGAAATTACTAGAAACTTACCAATGACTACTAGAAGAATAGAAACTCCTATTGAAGAAATGGATGCACCTACACTCGATGGAAAAAAGCTAGCGTTAATTTCAATTCTACGCGCAGGTAATGGGCTTTTAGATGGGGTTTTGGAATTGGTGCCGTCAGCAAGGGTTGGTTTTGTGGGTTTGTATAGAGATGAGAAAACTCTGCAACCTGTCCAATACTATTATAAGGTTCCTCATGGATTAGAAAACCGTATGGTTATTGCTGTTGATCCGATGTTGGCCACGGGTAATTCATCTGCTGCAGCTATAGAATTACTTAAAAAGTCTGGTGCAAAAAACATCAGATTTCTATGTTTATTGGCCGCACCGGAAGGTATAAAACGAATGGAAGAAGCTCATCCTGATGTTCCGATTGTGACTGCTGCCGTAGATAGCCATTTAAATTCTCATGGTTATATTGTTCCAGGGTTAGGAGACGCTGGAGATAGGATGTATGGCACTAAGTAAGATAATGTAAATTCTTAAGCAATTATTTTAGATCTGTTAGTAGGGTTAAATATTACAAATATTTTGTAGTGATACCCAGCTGGCATCAGGTAAGCTAGTTTCGACAGGTGATTTTCTAATTTCGTCAGCTTCAATTAACTCAAGTGATCCTTCACCTGTTATATCGATAGCCTTGGCGAATGGTAAAAGGCTTAATTTGCTATCATGGAAAGCTTTAATTATTTCTTGTGATTGTATGAATTCCTGAGGTTTTGTGACTAGATAATCGGCATAATCCATTAAAGTTTCGTCGTTAATTAAACCTGTTGTAAGGAGCCTGAAGGTGCTGATAAGACTTATGTTTTGGAGTAATTCTTCAATCGGGTTGTAAGTTTGAGAGCGAAGTTTCTCTACAATCAAAAAGCCTGCGAGAACGTCTGGATCTTCAAAATCTTCCACTAGATTTCGATTTGCCAGTAATATATTACCAGGCAGATTTATTGTTGTTTTTATTCCATCTGGAACTATAAAAATAGAAGTTTTTTCTGTAAACAATCGTTCACTCAGATTTTTAAGAGATGTTTTTGAAAAATCAGCCTCACAGGTTGGACCGGTTACTCGTTTGAGATGTTCAAAAAGTTTGTTACCTATCTCAATATGCGTAACTTCAGGTAAGATTTCTGCTGTGTAATTTCGTACAGCTTGAGGCATCCAGAAAATTAAAGTTAAAAAGACAATTGAAAAAATTCCCAAAAATATTCCTGTACGTAACCTACCAGGGTGGGGGCGCCGGCGGGCAATAACAGTGCGAAGCTTCTCTATGGCATCTATCATTTCTCCCTCTGAAGAATTTAATTCTAGGCTTTCTTCCTGGCCTCCATCAGGGTGATAAATAGCTGGAAATTTTCCTGGATTAGCTCTTTCGATTGCAGCAAGCGACCAATGGGCCAATGGTCGCTCCTGCATATCACTAATTAAAAGTGTTGTTTCGCCAATTGAGATAAAAACATCTTTTCGTTGCGACGCGTTGTCATTGCGCCAAAGACCTAAAGCCTCAATCCTTTGGTATTTATCCAGTGCGGTCATAAATTTTTTTTGTTTTGCCTCGCTCTACGCGAAAGTATTTAATTAGCAATGGGTTATCCAAGTGATTTTCGCAGCTCAAACTTCTGGATTTTCCCAGTGCTTGTTTTGGGAAGTTCCTGAAAAATTACCTTCTTTGGAGTTTTAAACCCAGCAAGTTTCTCTTTAGAAAATTTTATAAGTTCTTCTTCTGTAGCACTCGTTCCATCTAACAGCTCTACAAATGCGCAGGGAACTTCTCCCCATTTTTCGTCAGGTTTTGCAACAACTGCGCAGAGTGAGACAGCTGGGTGAGACATAAGACAACCTTCAACCTCTACCGAACTTACGTTTTCGCCACCTGATATGATTATATCTTTGGCCCGATCTGCAATTTGAATATAACTGTCAGGATGATGGACGGCAATGTCTTCAGAGTGGAAATAGCCACCGTCAAATGCTTCTATGGTTGCTTTTTCGTTTTTGAAGTACCCTTTCATCACAGAATTGCCGCGTATCATTATTTCACCTTGTGTTTTTCCGTCTTTCGGGACTTCAGACATCGATTGGTCCATAACTGTAATATGCTCCATCATAGGAAAAGCTACTCCTTGCCGAGCTTTAATAGCAGCACGCTCCTCACCCTCTAATCCAGACCATTTTTCAGTCTCCCAGTAACATTCTGTCACATGACCATAAGTTTCAGTAAGGCCATACACTTGAGTAACATTAAAACCCAATTTTTCAATTTTTAAGAGTGTTGCTGGAGCAGGAGGTGCGCCAGCTGTAAAAACTTCTACTGTATGGTCAAAATCGCGTCGCTCAGCATCATTTGTATTGACTATCATGTTCAAAACAATCGGTGCGCCGCCGAAATATTGAACACCCTCATCAGCTATTGCGTCGTATATCACTTTGGAGGAAATATCCCTACAACACACTAACGTGCCACCGAGAATTGGCATCATCCAAGTGTGGTTCCACCCATTACAGTGAAATAATGGTACTATCGTCATAAAAACTGGATTTAAAGTCATCCTCCAACTGACGATGGTGCCCATCGTCATCAAATATGCACCTCTGTGGTGATATACTACACCTTTAGGTTTGCCTGTGGTGCCAGAAGTATAATTAAGTGCTAAGCTCTCCCATTCATCTTTAGGCATAACCCAAGTAAAATTTATATCCCCAGTTTCCAAAAATTTTTCATATGTTTCATATTTTCCTGTAGCAGGAAAGCCCGCTGCTACATCAGGGACTTCGATTAATGTTGGATGTGGCCCAGAAAGTTTCTTTATGGCGTCTTCCACGACTGATAGAAATTGCGTATCAGCAAAAATTACTTTGGCCTCACCATGTTCAAAAATATAAGAAATAGTGCCGCTATCCAAGCGAGTATTGATAGTATTTAAAACTGCTCCACAGGCAGGAATGCCAAAATGCGCCTCGGCTTGGGCGGGAATATTGGGCAGAACAGTTGCTACTACTTCACCAGACTTTATCCCAATTTTGGATAGTGCGCTTGCAAGTTGAGTGCAACGCTGGAAGTACTCAGAATAAGTTTTCCGATGATCACCATAAATTACTGCAGTTCTATCTGAAAAAACAGTTGCTGCTCGTCGTAAGTGCGATAATGGCGTTAGCGGCACATAATTAGCTTCGTTTTTCTCAAGTCCCACTTCATTAGACATCCAGCCCATGAAATTCTCCATCTTCAAATTTTTTACAATTAAAACATAATATAAAATTAAATATAATGTGAAGTCATTCAGTCGTATCCAATAAAAATTACAACAATAGAGTATACGAATCTTTAAGGTTTTTGATTAGCTTTTTTAAAAGCCCAAAAGGAAATCTGATTAAATACCATAAATTAAATTATGTTGCGAACCGACTATAAAACTCCTCTCCAGTTTTACCCATTTCTAACAGGAGAGAAGGGGGCTTAAACCTAGTCCCGTAACTAGAACAAAGCTGTTCACATCTTTCTGCTGCGTAGGCAGTTCCCAAAATATCTAACCAGCTCAGTGGACCGCCTGACCATGGTGCGAAGCCCCAACCTAAAATTGCTCCAACATCCCCTTCGCGTATGTCCATTAAGACACCTTCCTCAAGGGCTCTTACCGCCTCTAAAACTTGAACAAACATTAATCTATGCTGCACATCTAAAAGGCTCGGCTGATTTTTAGAATATGGATATTTATCTCTTAGTCCCGGCCAATACCCTGTTCTTTTCCCTTTATCATCATAATCGAAAAAACCAGCATTTGATTTGCGACCCAAGCGACCGTTTTGTTCCATCCAAAAAATGACTTCATCCACAGCATCGTCTGGATAGCTTTGACCCATTGCAGCTTTAGTGGCTCTTGCTATTTTAGCACCTAGGTCGATAGAAGTTTCATCGACAAGTTGAATTGGTCCTACGGGAAAACCGAGCATCTGGGCGGCATTATTAACCATAGATGGAGGAATGCCTTCGGCGACCATCCTAATACCCTCGTTAATATAAGGAATAATGCATCTGTTAGCGTAAAAAAATCTTGCATCATTCACGACAATTGGCGTCTTCTTAATTTGTCGTACAAAATCTAATGCTTTTGCAACTGCGGTATTATTTGTTTGTTTTCCACGAATTATTTCTACTAAGCGCATTTTTTCAACAGGGCTGAAAAAGTGTATTCCTATAAACTGATCTGGCCTAGATGATGCTTTTGCAAGATCGGTTATGGGTAGTGTTGAAGTATTTGAGGCAAATATACAGTTTTCTGAAATTACGCCTTCCACCTCTTTAGTTATTTCACTTTTTATCTTTAGATCTTCAAAAACTGCTTCAACAATAAGGTCAGCTTCTGAAAGTGTAGTCAAATCTGTTGTCGGTAAGATTTTTGATAATATGCTTTCTTTTTCGTTCTCGGAGGTTTTTCCTAATTTAATGCCTTTATTTAAATGGCTCTCAGCAAAGTTTTTACCTTTATCCGCGGATTCCTGTGTCTTATCTATAAGAACAACATCAATACCTGCTTGGGCAGAAACTAAAGCAATTCCGGCTCCCATCATTCCTGCGCCCAGAACCCCTAGTTTTTTAACAGATTGATCGCTTATTTCTTTTGGTCTAACAGCCCCTTTTTCCAAAGCGGTCTTATTTAAGAAAAGGCTTCTTATCATCGCTGAAGAAGATGGGTTCATTATTATATTCGTAAACCATCGGGCTTCTACTTTTAACGCTAAATCAAACGGGACAAGAGCTCCTTCATACACTGCACTCAATAATGCTTTTGCCGCAGGGAAAGCCCCTTGTGTTTTCCCGTTAACCATTGCTGAAGCTCCGACGAAAGTCATAAAGCCATTTGGCGTATAAGGTGTACCACCTGGAATTTTGAATCCTTTTTGGTCCCAAGGTTTAATCAAATCGGTTTCGGTGGCTTTAAGTACCCAGGCACGAGCAGCCGTCATTGGGTCTTCATTAACCTCATCAATAATTCCTGCTGTCTGGGCTTTCCCTGGTGTTACGGTTTTTCCTTCTAAAAGATACGTAGAGGCTGCCATTGCCCCAAGCTTCCTTACTAATCGAGTTGTTCCACCGGCTCCTGGAAAAAGACCTACAAGAATTTCGGGCAATCCAATTTTCGCTTTTGAATTATTTGCTGAAAATATCCTATGAGTTGATAAAGGAATTTCCAAACCAATACCCAAGGCAGTACCTGGCAATACGGAAACTATCGGTTTGCCACCTTTTTTTGTTTTGGGGTCCATGCCTGCCAGCTCAATTTTTCTCAAAACAGAGTGCATTTTCATCACTCCGTTAAAGACGCCCTCAGCAGGGTTTTCTCCAGCACTTTGCTTTAGTTGGGCAAGAACATTGAGATCCATTCCTGCGGCAAAATCTTTTTTACCGCTTGTTAGTATACAGGCCACGATATTCTTATCTTCAATAACTTGGTCAATTAATTTCTCTAATGTTTCGAGCGCCTCAAAACTTAGGACATTCATTGATTTTTTTTCGCAATCCCATGTTATTGTTGCTATTGCTTGATCATCAACAACTATCGAAAAATCAGAATTCATTTTAAAATTCCCTTATATCCGCTCAATTACGGTTGCAGCGCCCATCCCAGATGCGACGCAAAGAGTGGCAAGGCCAAGCTCTTTATCAGTTCTTTCAAGCTCATCCAGCAAGGTGCCTAAAATCATCGTTCCGGTCGCACCCAAAGGGTGCCCCATGGCTATTGCACCGCCATTAGGGTTCACTTTTGCGCTGTCCAAATCAAATGATTGTAAAAATAGAAGGGCTACCGAAGCAAAAGCTTCATTGACTTCAAAAAGATCAATATCTTTTATACTTAGTTTCGTATCTGTCAAAACTTTCTCTGTAGCATTGATAGGACCGGTCAGCATAATTGTTGGGTCTGTTCCTATTTTTGCAGTACCCTTAATTTTTGCTCGAGCTTTTAATCCCCATTTTTCCCCAAACTCTTTATTTCCGAGTAAAATAGCTGCTGAGCCATCAACAATTCCAGAGCTGTTTCCTGCATGGTGGACATGGTTTATTTTTTCTAAATGAGGATATTTCATAATTGCTACTTTGTCGAAGCCGGGCATTAGTTCCCCTTGTTCTTTGAAAGCAGGCTTTAGTGCCCCTAATGTTTGCATATCCGTAGTGGGCCTCATGTATTCATCATTATCCAAAATCATTAAGCCATTAACGTCTCGTACGGGTATAATAGAATTTAAGAAGTAATTTTTATCCCAAGCCAATTTAGCGCGTTTTTGACTTTCTACGGCATACTCGTCAACTAAATCTCGGCCGAACCCATGTTCAGTGGCAATTATATCAGCACCAATACCCTGTGGAACAAAATAATTATCAAACGTAAAGGATGGGTCAACGCCCACTGCGCCTCCGTCGCTCATCATAGGAGTACGGCTCATGCTTTCTACTCCACCTGCAATATAGCTATCGCCTGCACCTCCCGCTATTTGGTTGGTTGCTAAGTTTACGGACTCCAGTCCAGATGCGCAGAACCGGTTTATCGAAAGTCCAGGAATAGACTCGTCCAATTGGGATGCCAGAACTGAAGTTCTGGCTAGACAAGCTCCTTGTTCGCCAACCTGGGTAACATTTCCCCAGATTACGTCTTCTACCGCATGTCCTTCTAGTCCATTACGAGTTGCGATTGCATCTAAAGCAGTAACGGACAGGTTAAGTGCACTGACCTCATGTAATGCGCCGTCTTTGCGGCCTTTGCCTCGCGGCGTTCGAATTGAGTCATATATAAATACGTCTTTCATTTTTTTCTCTCAAGTTCGTTCTGATGGGTTTCCTGGCATCAAATCATAGGGATGCTGCCAGCCAGGTATTTTTGAAATATTTTCAAGCCATCGGTCTATGTTTGGCCATTCACTACGCTCGAAACCAAAAAATTCTGGATAATAAAGATAAGAACAGCAAGTCATATCAGCGTGGGTTATGTCGTCACCAACTAGAAAGTTTTTTCCAGTCAGAGTTTTTTCGAGAATACCATATGAGCCTTTTAACCGCGCAAGATTAAAATCAATAACGGGTTGAGGTCTTCTATCCTGTGGAAAAAAATTCATTAGGTATCTGGTGTTACCCACAACTGAAGAGAATTTATGGTTATCCCAAAGAATCCATCGAAGTACTTCAAGTTTTTCGGCTTCGTTGCCACCACCGTGCTTTCCCGTCTTGTTGAACAGATAAGTTTGTATTACTCCTGATTGGGTTAATTTGGTATTGCCGTCTATGAGCACGGGAACTTCGCCCATTTCATTTATCTGACTTCGGTATTGTTCACTTCGCGCTTCACCGTTAAAAAAATCCACAAATACAGGCGTCCAGTCTATTTTTGCAAACTGCAAGGCCAGTGCAGCTTTATATGAATGGCCACTTTCTCCAAAACAATATAGTTTCATAATATCTCCAGCTCAAAACCTTGCTTTACTAAATTTTCTTGAGATTAATTCTTTCATAACCTCGTTTGTTCCTCCGTAGATCCGTTGAACTCTGGCATCCGTCCACATCTCTGCGATATCATATTCTTGCATATAGCCATAACCACCATGCAATTGTAGACACTCGTCTAAAACTTCACCCTGCGTATCAGAAAGCCAGTATTTAGCCATAGCTGCTTTTTCCACTGTTAATTTCCCAAGTAAATGCTCTTCGATGCAGTTATCTAGAAAAGCACGCGCGACAGTAGTCTTAGTTTGGCATTCAGCAAGCTTAAAACGGGTATTTTGGAATTGCATGATCGGTCCGCCAAAGGCTTCTCTTTCATTGCAATACTCTATAGTTCGAGCCACAGCGCCTTCCATCGCGCCAACCGCGCCGCAGCCAATTATCAGTCTTTCCTGAGGCAATTGAGCCATCATCTGATAGAAGCCTTGCCCCTCATCACCTCCCAAAATATTTTCAGGAGGCACTTCTACGTTATCGAAAAAGAGTTCAGAGGTATCATTGGCGTGCATACCAACTTTCTCTAAATTTCGCCCTCTGGAAAAGCCTTCTGCGCCATCGGTCTCGACGACTACTAATGAAGTACCTTTGGACTTTTCAGCTGGATTTGTTTTGGCTGCTACAATCACTAAATTAGCGTGTTGACCATTGGTAATAAATGTTTTTTGACCGTTTAACTTATAGGAATTTCCTTCTTTAAGCGCACGAGTTTTTAATGATTGCACATCAGATCCACCAGCGGGCTCGGTCATAGCCAAAGCACCAACCAATTCGCCACTTACCATTTTGGGTAACCACCGTTTTTTTTGTTCGGTTGTGCCGTAAGCCAGAACATAGTGAGCAACAATACCAGAATGAATACCATGTCCCCAACTAGCAAGGTTTGCGCGACTAGCGGCCATTAAAATTACAGCCTCGTGCCCAAAATCTCCTCCAACTCCACCATATTCCTCTGGTATTGAAGGACAAAGTAAGCCCAGCTCGGCTGCTTGGTGCCAAGTTGAACGATCCATTTCACCTTGCTTTCGCCAACGTTCTAAGTGAGCGCTCCACTCTTCGGCTATAAACTTCGCCGTCATAGTTTCCAACATTTGATGTTCTTCTGTCATCCAGTTAGATAAGCTCATCTAATTATCCTCGATTTAAAATTCGTCTGGTTGTAAAGCCATTACGCATTCTGCTCCAGATCTTATACGAGCTAAATGAAGTGACGTAGCAGGTAAATGCCTTCGCATGTAGTATCTGCCGGTTTTTAGCTTTGTATCATAAAACGCTGCGTCATCAATATCAGCTGATAAACACTCCAGTGCTGATTTAGCCATACGAGCCCACATGAAACCAAGGCAAACATGGCCAAAAAGGTGCATAAAATCATTTGATCCAGCTAGTACATTCAAAGGATTTTTTTGACCATTTTTCAAAAAGTATTCGCCTGCCAATTGTAAATCAGACATTGCCCTCGAAAGTGGCTCAATAAAGTCAGATTGAAAATTTCCTTCATCGCTTTCATTTTCTTTAATAAACCTAGCAATGAGTGCAAAAAATTCTAAAATATATTTACCATTATCCTGCGGTAATTTTCGACCAACTAGATCTAAAGCTTGGATCCCGTTTGCGCCCTCATAAATCATAGCTATACGTGCGTCGCGCACATACTGTGACATGCCCCACTCCTCAATGTAGCCATGCCCTCCAAAAATTTGTTGTGCTTGCACAGTCATTTCAAAGCCCTTGTCTGTTAGAAAACCTTTCACAACTGGAGTAAGTAAGCTTATCAAACCATTTGCAAAATGATCATCTGAACGCGAAGCAGCATCAATCAATTGAGCGCCCCAAAATGTAAATGCACGAGCGCCTTCAACAAAACTTTTTTGGTCCATTAGGCTTCTTCGAATATCTGGATGTACAATTATTGGATCTGCGGGACCTTCCTTATTACTTTTTCCTAATAAATTTCGACCCTGAAGGCGATCTTTGGAATAAGCGGTAGCATTCTGAAAGGCTACCTCAGCTTGTGAATAACCCTGCAATCCAACGCCCAGCCTAGCTTCGTTCATCATGGTAAACATAGCCCGCATTCCCTTGTGCTCATCACCAATTAGAAAGCCAGTAGCGCCATCATAATTCATTACACAAGTGGAGTTTCCGTGAATTCCCATCTTATCTTCTATTTTACCAACAGATAATTTGTTGTGATCCCCTAGGGATCCGTCTTCTTTGACCAAAATTTTTGGTACGATGAACATTGAAATGCCTTTTATACCCTCGGGTCCTTTGGGTATTTTGGCTAAAACTAAATGAATTATATTTTCCGATAAATCATGATCGCCTGCAGATATAAATATTTTTTGACCCGAAATTTTATAGGTACCATCATTTTGGGGTTCTGCTTTAGTTCGCATCAATCCTAAGTCCGTCCCGCACTGAGGTTCGGTTAAGTTCATTGTCCCAGTCCACTCACAGGTTACGAGTTTTGGTAAATATTTTAATTTTTGCTGATCCGTACCGTGTGTGTGGATTGCAGAATATGCTCCATGTGTTAGACCATGATACATTCCAAAAGCCATATTAGAGGACGCCATCATTTCTCCAATGGCTGTGCCAACAATATATGGAAGGCCTTGCCCGCCGTATTTTGTATCACAGTCAATCGTTGTCCAGCCATCTTCTCGGATTTTATTAAATGCTTCTTTAAAGCCTTCTGGAGTTCGGACTATGCCATTTTCAAGAGAGCAACCCTGATTATCTCCAACATGATTCAAAGGGAAAAGGATATCAGAGCAGATCTTTCCTGCTTCGTTTAAGATACTTTTAAGAAAGTCATTATCTAAATCTTTATATCCTGGAATTTCCGAATCCTGTACTTGTAAGACTTCGTTGAAAATAAATTCCATATCTTGGAGTGGCGCTTTATAAACTGACATTTCTTTATCCTATTGCACTCTTTTTGCTAAACCCATGGAGCCGATAAGCTCTTTACCTAATTGTATTTGCTGCCGTAAATCTTCGATTGTTTCCTCAATTTTATCTCGCTGTTCTTCTAGATCCGTAAGTTTATTTTTTGCTAATTCGTAGGTCCGCAAAAGTTGCGTTTGTTGTTTGTCACCCATATCGTACATTTCCAATAGTTGACGAATGTCTTCGAGTGAAAATCCAAAACGTTTTCCTCTTAGAATAAGTTTTAGTCTTCCCCTACATTTTTTTGTAAATAATCTTTTATGACCCTGGCGCGTTGGAAAAAGAAGTTCTTTAGACTCATAGAAACGCAAAGTTCTTGGCGTCACGTTAAACTGGTCACACATCTCCCTAATATTCCAAAATTCTTGATGCAAAGCCGTTCTCCTAACAACACTCCTGGATGACTAATACTAGATATTTTTGGAATAGTTAACGTTAACGTAAAGGAACTCTACGTCATTTCCCCTTATGAAGGATCTTAGAAGTTATCTTTCTTAACTTTTCTAATTCATCAAGAGTTTCGGCTAACTGAATTTGTTGTTCTTTGAGTTCCTTCAATTTACGCTCAGCCATCCCAAGAAAGACTTCCATCTGGGCCTCTGTTCCATCTTGATCATAAATCAATAGCCACTGTCGTAATTCTTCAAGCTGAAAGCCAAACTTCCGCCCTCGTAATATTAACGTCATGCGAGCACATTCGCGGGCTCCATAAAAACGTGAGCGCCCTTGTCTTTCTGGGGATAGTAGTTCGATATACTCGTAGTATCTGAGCGTTCTTGGTGTAACCTCAAACTTCGCGCACATTTCTTTGAATGTTAGTCGGACATCACTCATATATACCACGCCTCTGTTAATAAATAGTTATATCTTTTGCTAAAGCAACTGGTCTGTTTGCGTAAATTGCTTATAAGATGCTTTGACTTAGCAGTTTATGAAAAAAAAAATGATAGAAAAGAAAAAAAAAGCAGTTGAAGATTTTTTTGCTATTTTGCCGCACTCGATGAGCTTGGGCATGGGCATAGATTTTATTAGAAATGGTGAGGTCGGTATGAGTATGCCATACGATAATAAGTTGATCGGCGACCCTCAAACAAAAGTTATTCACGGAGGTGCCGTGTTTGCTCTCTTAGATACCTGTTGTGGAGCAGCAGCAATGTCTCATCCAGAGCAGGTCGGACCAACAGCAACAATTGATTTAAGGGTTGACTACATGCGGCCGGCGACTCCCAGGCAAAGAATTAAAGCAATTGCTACATGCTATAATTTGACAAAAAATGTTGCATTTGTGAGGGCAATTGCTTTGGATGATAATGAAGAAAAACCAGTTGCTATGGCGGCTGGTGCATTCGTGACGGGTGGTTAGCTTATGGTAAAACTTTCCCCAGAACCAGTCGCTTTGATTAAGAAAAGAAGAAATGAAGCTTTATCTAAGTTAATAGATAGTATTCCTTATATATCTTTTTTGGGAGTAGACTTTGATAGAAGGGGCGATGAAATCACAGCTATTCTACCTTTCAAAGATGATTTGATAGGCAATCCTAGTCTCCCTGCGCTGCATGGGGGTTCCATTGCAGCATTTTTAGAAATAAGTGCGATCATTGAGCTAAGTTGGATGCAAATCTGGCGTCAGATTGAGAACCCTAGTCTAATTGTAGAACCTTCAAAGGCTTTAGGAATTCTTTCTCTTCCCAAGACGATTGACTTTTCTGTTGATTATTTGAGAAGCGGACTGCCTCGAGATGCTTATGCTCGTGCTAAAGTAAATAGAGTTGGAAGACGTTATGCTTCGGTTCATGTTGAAGCATGGCAAGATAATCGAAATAGATTATTTGCTCAGGGAACAGGGCATTTTTTAATGCCCCAACAGAATTAAAATATAAAGCTTTATGATGCCTGATATTAACAACCGTAGGGTTTTAGCGATTGCAATTCCAATTGTCCTATCGAATATAACGGTCCCAATTCTCGGTGCAGTAGATACTGCAGTAATTGGCCAACTAGGGAAAGCTGCTCCAGTAGCAGCAGTCGGAGTTGGTGCAATTATTATTACAGCTTTTTATTGGATTTTTGGCTTTTTAAGAATGGGTACAACTGGATTGGTTGCACAAGCTCTTGGCGCTAAAGATGAAAATGAAGTACGTGCATATCTTTTAAGAGCTTTATTATTGGGGTTTTTAGCTGGTTTCACTATACTTTTGCTAAGGAAGTCATTGATTGAAATTGGTTTTTGGGTTTCCCCAGCTTCAATCGAAGTAGAAGGACTAGCTGCAAAGTATTTTTTAATTAGAGTCTGGAGTGCACCGGCTGCCATCGCGTTATATGGGGTCATAGGTTGGTTAATAGCTTTAGAACGAACTAAGAGTGTTCTTATTCTCCAATTCTTTATGAATGGAGTAAATGTATTATTAGATCTTTGGTTTGTTTTAGGTTTGAATTGGGGAATTGAGGGTGTAGCTATCGCTACAGTGATTGCTGAAGTATCTGCTCTGGTTCTTGGGTTATTTCTTTGTTTAGAACGCTTCAAAGATCAATCATGGCCAAAGTTTCAGGTTATTTTTGACATACAGAGGCTCAAGAATATGCTGTCGGTCAATTTTGATATACTGTTGCGTTCTATAATGTTGGAAGCAATTTTTGTTTCATTTTTGTTATTAGGAGGAAATTTTGGAGATGCAAAATTAGCTGCTAATCAAGTTCTTTTGCAATTCCTTCATATAACAGCGCATGGACTTGATGGTTTTGCCTTTGCTGCTGAAACTTTAGTTGGGCAGGCTATAGGGCAAAAAAACCGCTCTAGGTTTAGGGCGAGTGTTGTTGCATCAGCAAAACTAGCATTGGTTTTAAGTTTACTAATGGCGGTCACTTTTTTGTTAGTGGGTCCAAGTTTGATAGATCTAATGACTACTGCCGAAGATGTTAGAATAGAGGCTAAAAGTTATTTGTTTTTTGTTGTTTTAGTTCCAATTTTGGGAATATCTGCCTGGATGCTCGATGGAATTTTTATAGGTGCAACAAGAACCAAAGACATGCGAAATATGATGGCTATTAGTCTAGTTTTCTATGTTTTTTCATTAATCATCTTTATTCCCCACTTTGAAAATACTGGACTTTGGTTAGCTTTGCTAATCTCATTTATCACCCGGGGAATAACACTGGGTTTGAGATATCCGCATCTTGAAAAATCAATATAACGGTTTTAATATTCTTGTTAAAAATAGTTATTAGTGGAAAACTTGACCTTTTTGCTAAATTTCGCCATTTGGCACTCATGTTAATTTTTAAGATTTTTAGAAAAGACGAATGGCTGGACTTTAAAGCTTTGGGTAAAACCGAAGGTGCTCCAATAGATGTCGCGGATGGTTTCATTCATTTTTCCAAAGCTGGCCAAGTACAAGAAACAGTTGAAAAGCATTTTAAAGATGAGAAGGACTTAATCCTCGTTTCATGTAATGTGGGCGATTTGGAACCAGATCTGAAGTGGGAAGTATCAAGAGGAGGGGACTTATTTCCTCATCTTTATCGCAAATTGTTATTAAAAGACATTATATCTCAAATCGAGATACCAAAAATAGATGGTGTATATAAATTTCCGGATATCTTTTAATGGGTTTTCTTGAAAACACCGGGTTAAAATTACTACGGTTATCTAAACCTGAACTTGCTCATAATATTGCTATTAAGGCACTAAATTTAGGCTTGGCGCCAAAACCTGAGGTCTCTATTTTTGAGAACTTAAAAACGTCAATCTGTGGCTTAAAACTAGATAACCCAATCGGTTTAGCAGCTGGGTTTGATAAAAATGCAGAAGCAGTAGACCCCTTACTCAAATGTGGGTTTGGCTTTATCGAAGTAGGCGCAATCACGCCCGAACCGCAACCAGGAAACCCTAAGCCCAGATTATTTCGCTTACCAAAAGATCAAGCAGTTATTAATAGATTTGGTTTTAATAATTTAGGGATGGAAATGGCATCTGTCCGATTAGCGAGGCGGTCATCAAAAGGCGTTGTCGGCATCAACCTTGGTGCAAATAAAAATAGCAAAGACAGAATAGAAGATTATGCCAAGGTTTTGAAATGCTGTGGACCATTTGTAAATTTTGCAACAATTAATATAAGTAGCCCAAACACTGAAAATTTACGAAATCTCCAAGAAAAAAACTCGTTAAAAAATTTGTTAGATCAAGTTTTGGAGTGTCGTGATAATTTAAAGAATAAAATTCCTATTTTCTTAAAGATCGCTCCAGATTTATCTCTAAATCAAATCGATGATATTTCTCAAATCGCACTTAAAATGGAAATTGATGCAATTGTGGCTACTAATACGACTTTAGATCGTCGCGGGATTAAAAGTAGAGTAAAAAATGAAAAAGGCGGCTTATCAGGTAAGCCACTATTCTCAAAAAGTACCTGGGTGCTGGCGCATTTATCACAACGTTTGGATAATAAAATCCCTCTGATCGGAGTTGGAGGTGTTGCGTCAGCAACAGACGCATACCAAAAATTACTCGCTGGCGCGACAGCCGTTCAACTCTATACGGGGCTAGTCTATCATGGCATAGGTTTGGTGTCTGAGATTAATAAAGGGCTGAGCGAGATATTATCAAACGAAGGAATCGATCACGTATCAAAAGTAGTGGGCAAGGAGAGAGACAACTTTCTATAGGTTTTGAAAAGGGGACTTTAAACGTCCCCTAATTTTATATTTCTAAAGATTTGGATAAAGAGGATATTTAGCGCAAAGCACTGCGACTTCGGCCTTAACCTTTTCCTCAACGGAAGTGTTACCTTCTTCTCCATTTGCGGCCAAATTATCAACAACTTC
>QOQI01000015.1 GCA_003332035.1 Paracoccaceae bacterium | reverse complement strand
TCATCAATTAATTTTGTATCGGTGAGTGCACCGTGACCTTTTGACGTATCTTGAGCTGATGACCCAAGCGCGATGTGCGTCTCACAAGCTATCATTGTTGGTTTGCTATTTTTTTTGGCCTCAATTATTGCTTCATTGATTTGGACTGGATTATGTCCGTCAATTTCTATGACGTTCCACCCTGAAGATTTAAATCGCTCAACTTGATTAGTCGTATCAGACAATTCAACTTTGCCATCGATTGTGATGTTGTTGTTATCCCAGAAAACTATTAATTTAGACAACTTTTGTCTACCAGCCAGCGCAATTGCCTCTTGACTGACACCTTCCATTAGGCAGCCATCTCCAGCAAATACATAGGTATAATGGTCAATAATTTTTTCGCCGTAATTAGCTCTTTGAATTTCTTCAGCCATCGCAAAACCAACAGAATTAGCAATTCCCTGTCCTAAAGGACCGGTTGTAGTTTCGATTGCATCAGACAAAAAGTTTTCTGGATGACCTGCTGTTTTAGCACCGAGCTGTCGAAAGTTCTTTATTTCTTCTAGAGGAAAGTCTTCATAACCTGTTAAATACAACAAACTATATAATAGCATTGAGCCATGACCTGCTGACAAAATTAGTCTATCTCTATCGGGCCACAAAGGTGTTTTAGGATCAAATTTTAAATGATTAAAAAACAAAACAGTCGCAACATCTGCCATACCCATTGGCATCCCAGAATGACCTGAATTGGCTGCTGCCACTGCGTCTAAGGTTAATACTCGAATGGCTGTTGCATTTTTCCAATGTTGCGGATGTTCTTTTCGTAATTTTTCAATAAGCATGGCCGAAGGCTTTCGTTATTTCTATTATGAGGCTCTTTATCAGGATGAACTTTAATATCAAGCTATCGGTTAAAAAATGCCTTGAATAAGCAAGTAATTTTTATTTTCTTATTATAAACTAACTATAGTTGGTTTTATATTTGATTCGTGAAATTTTAGATATTTGAAAATAAATAAGAATAGAAAGAGTGCATTAAATGGAGCCATTTGAAAAACTAAAAGATCGATTGAATGATGCTTTAGGACAAATTGAATCTTCATTACAAAACAGTGAGAATGATAACTCTTTAGAAAATTTAATTTCGGAAAATTCAGCTCTGCAACGTCAAATTGATCTTCTTAAAATTGAATTAGAAAATTTGAACAAAAATGGGAGGCAGCCTGTAGAGCCTTTAGAGACTGTAGAGCTGGAAGATTTGAGGGCCGAATTAGCTAAAATGAAAGAAGAGAGGGAAGAAGAAAAGAAAGAATTACAATCACTTTATGATCAATTATCTTCAGCGTTAGCTGGAAGTGGGGAGACAGTTTAATGCCAGAAGTTGCAATAAACCTTGGTGACAAAAAATTTACCGTTACATGCCAGCCTGGTGAAGAAAGCGCACTAGAGTCTGCTGCCAGTCTTTTAAATGAGGAGGCATCGTATCTGGTTAGTGAGATTGGACAGTTGTCAGAGCAGAAATTGTTGCTTATGTCAGGTTTAATGCTTGCGGATAAAATGTTTTCCCAATCTCAGAAATTGACGAAATGTGAGGCGGCGCTCGAAGAAGCTTTGACGAAAGTTAAAGAATTAGAAGAAGTTAATAACTCACCGCAAGCACAGAGTGGTCAGCACGATTTATTAAAGCAACTATCAGTTATTACAGAAAAGGCAGAAAAAATAGCTTTAAAGATGACAAATTAGTAACATTTTAGGCATTTGACTCCCGTATTTTGTCTGCTGCATCTTTGTCGTAATTAATTCCAGTGTCGTCAAACATTGTGTCGAGCTCACCTGACAGCGTCATTTCAATAATAATATCGCATCCACCAACAAACTCACCTTTAACATATAATTGTGGGATTGTAGGCCAGTCGGAAAAATCTTTTATTCCCTGCCTGATGTTCTCATCGGCCAAAACATTGACGTCTTGATAATCGACTTCCATATAATTCAAAACGCCCGCGACTTTACTAGAAAAACCACATTGTGGCATTGATTTTGTACCCTTCATATAAAGTACAACATCGTTTGATTTTATTGTTTGATCAATTAATGATTTAGTATCTGACACAATTTAAACCTTTCTTATTTTAAAAGAATAATTAAACATCTGGTATTTTTGTAGTAAGTGCTAATGCATGGAGTTCCCCATGGGAACCGTCCATTTTCCCCTTAAGGGCTGCGTAAACAATCCGTTGTTGTTGTACTCTATTTTTACCGCGAAAGCTTTCGTCAATGACCTCAGCTGCGTAATGGTTGCCGTCGCCGGCTAAGTCCGTTATTTCGACAGAAGCATCTGGTAATGCTTCTTTAATTAAAGCTTCGATTTCTTTTGCCTGCATTGCCATCCGCTAGTCCTCTAATCGTTAATCTAGGCCGGCAATTCTTTGGTAACAATACATAACTTTAAAAAAATTCTTTAATTTTGAAATAAGTTCTTAAAAGTATCTGTAAAAAAGGATGAAAGTGAAGCCATATCAGATTTGGAATTACCAAAAATAATAGTATCACCTTTAAAACTACCAACGGTTTGAATTGGGATATTTTGCTTTCCAGCTTCAACAAATAAACTTTCGGCCTGATCAAATTCACAAGCAATTAAATAGCGTGCCTGATCCTCACCAAATAAAAATGCTGTGCTTTCTTCATAAATTTCAAAACCTATTTCTGAACGATGGGCAAGTTCAAAAGCTGCGAGTGCCAACCCTCCATCTGATAGATCAGTGCAAGCATTTATTAAGTTTCTATTCGTTAAAATAAAGTTGCCGTGTTTCTTCTCGGTCTCCAAATTTACTTTTGGAGCATCTCCATCACTTCTATTAAAAACCTCTTGGAGTAAAGCAGTTTGGCCTAGATGACCTTTAGTCTCTCCAATTAATACAGCCATATTCCCTTCATAGGCTTTTCCATTTATTGGTGTTTCTGCTGCACTAATTAGTCCTATGGCTCCGATAGTGGGAGTTGGGTTTATTGATACCCCATCTGTTTCATTATACAGACTGACATTTCCTGAAACGATTGGCATATTAAGTTCTCTAACAGCATCTGAGATGCCTTTTACAGCTTGAACAAACTGCCCCATTACTTCTGGCTTCTCAGGGTTGCCAAAATTCAAGTTATCCGTCGACGCGAGCGGTCTTGCCCCAACTGAGATGAGATTTCTAAATGCCTCCGCTACTGCCTGTTTTCCTCCTTCGAAAGGGTTTGCTCGAACATATCTTGGTGTTACGTCACTGGTAAACGCGATTGATTTTTCCGTTCCATGAACCCTAACGATACCTGCGCCAAATCCTGGTCTCTCAATTGTGTCAGCCATTACTTGACTATCATATTGTTCGTAAATCCAACTTTTTGAAGAGTAATTAGCGGATGAAATTAGGGCCTTTAAGCCATCAATAGCATTTATCTCGACCACATCTTTTAATTCTTCAACGGGTGGACCTTCACTCCATGGGCGGTCGTATTCCGGTGCATTCCCCGCTAATGCCTTTAAGGGGAGATCAGCTTTAACAACACCATCCAGTTTTATAAGAAATCTGTCATCAGAAATAGTTTCTCCAACAATTGCAAAATCTAAATCCCATTTGTCAAAAATATGTTTTGCAATGTTTTCCTTTTCTGGGTCCAAAACCATAAGCATTCTCTCTTGGCTTTCAGATAGCATCATTTCATAGGCGCTCATGTTGGGCTCCCGTGTTGGAACTTTCTCTAAATCCAAGCTAATTCCTAAATTTCCTTTATCTCCCATTTCCACAGCCGAGCAGGTTAGTCCGGCGGCTCCCATGTCTTGAATAGAAATAACCGCACCGGTTTGCATTAGTTCTAAGCAGGCTTCCATCAACCGTTTTTCAGTGAAAGGGTCACCTACTTGAACTGTAGGGCGCTTTTCCTCAATTTGATCGTCAAATTCAGCACTCGCCATTGTGGCGCCACCAACTCCGTCGCGTCCAGTTTTGGCTCCGAGATAAACAACTGGCATACCAATTCCTGAAGCTGCAGAGTAAAATATCTTATTTTTGTCGACTAAACCTGCAGCAAATGCATTAACTAAACAATTTCCGTTATATGACGAATCGAACCTTGTCTCACCTCCAACCGTTGGAACTCCAAAACAATTTCCGTATCCACCAATGCCTGATACTACTCCATTAACAAGCTGATGTGTTTTATAGTGGCTTGGTTCACCAAAACTCAACGAATTCATTACTGCTATTGGCCGCGCACCCATCGTAAAAACGTCTCTTAAAATCCCTCCAACGCCCGTAGCTGCTCCCTGATAAGGCTCAATGTAGCTAGGATGATTATGGCTCTCCATTTTAAAAACTAACGCTTGCTCGTCTCCTATATCAACAATTCCTGCATTTTCTCCAGGACCACAAATAACTTGCGGTCCCTCCACGGGTAAAGTTCGAAGCCATTTTTTTGAGGATTTGTAAGAGCAGTGCTCATTCCACATTGCTGAAAAAATACCCAGCTCCGTAAATGTGGGGACTCTATTAATGATAGAGATTATTAAATCGTATTCATCGGGTTTTAAACCATGCGACTCTACAAGCTCTTTAGTTATACTAGGGTCGTTCAATTTCTGCTCGCTTCCGTTGATTATCTAATATGCCAAGCTTTTAAAAAGAGCAATCAACTGGGCTTATCTATTGCTTGTTAATCAATTATCTGCGCTTTTAATGCTCTACGATGCTCTATAATTTCCGATTGAACAAAATCTCTGAAAGCTTCAATTCTTTTCGAATGGCGTAACTCTTCAGGGAAGGCCAAATATACTGGAACATCATTTGAATGAACTTCTTCTAGAACTGGAATAACGCTGTCAAACTCTTGGGTCACATAATCTGGCAGCACACCTATACCCAAATCTTGAATAACGGCTTGTAGGACCCCAAAGTAATTATTTACGGTGAGTGTAGATGGTATATCTTGGGTCATCAACCGTTGCACCAAAGCTAGACCTGAGGAAACTTGGGCTGATCTGGGATTTTGGCATATTAGACGGTGATTTTTCATATCAGTTTCATTTTTTGGAATACCGTGTGTTTCGAGATATTTTGGGGAGGCATAAAGGCGCATGTTTACCGTCATCAAGCGTTTTCTTATTAAATCAGCCTGACTGGGTTCTTTCATTCTTATAGCGACATCTGCTTCCCGCATGGGCAAATCTAAAACACGTTCCTCAAGCATTAAATCTATTTTAAGTTCAGGGTACTTTTCATAAAGTTTCGGTAATCGAGGAGCTAACCAAAGAGTTCCAAAACCTGTTGTAGTAGTAACTCTTAATTCTCCAAACACCTCTTCTTCACTGTCTCGAATACGGGCTGAAGCGGCTTCTAGTCTTTTATTCATACTGTGCGTTGCATCAAACAAAAGTTCGCCTTGTTCGGTTAGGATCAGTCCACGAGCATGTCTATGGAAAAGCGTTGTGTTTAGGCTTTCTTCTAACGATCGAACTTGTCTACTAACAGCTGATTGCGACAATCTTAGGGTCTCTCCAGCATGGGTGAGGCTTCCAGCATCCGCTACAGCATGAAAAATTCTTAACTTATCCCAATCCATGTTCAACCCCTAAACAATTGTTTTATTGCATGATTCTAGATCGTGTTAAATGGCATTATGAACGTAACGTGAAAATTCAAGGATTTTACTGGCACAACGTTAACTAGCGCACTAATCTTAACGTAAGTTTAGGGATATGGGCATGGCAAACAAATCTATTAGTTTGGGTGATAAATTTAATCTCCAGAGATCAAATGTTTTATTAAACGGAACTCAAGGTCTTGTTAGACTAATGCTTGGTCAAAAACAAAGGGACGAAAAGCTTGGCTTGAATACCGCTGGGTTTGTTACGGGCTATAGAGGCTCTCCCTTGGGGGCTGTGGATTTTCAAATGAAACGAGCCGCCAAAGAATTAAAAGCTTCAAAAATTGAGTTCAAAGAGGCCTTAAACGAGGACTTAGCTACTACTTCTTTGTGGGGAGCTCAGCAGGCTGAACTACGCGGTGAGGGTATTTATGATGGTGTATTTGGCCTTTGGTATGGAAAAGGTCCGGGGGTAGATCGATCTGGTGACGCTATGCGCCATGCGAATATGGCAGGTAGCTCCAAAAATGGCGGTGTTTTAATGGCTATGGGAGATGATCACACAGGTGAGAGTTCGACTGTTTTACATCAGTCTGACTTGGCAATGATTGATGCAGGCATGCCTATTTTAAGTCCAGCTGGCGTGCAAGAAATTCTTGATTATGGGTACTATGGATTTGCCTTATCACGCTACAGTGGACTTTGGGTTGGTTTAAAAACTATGAAAGATACTATTGAAGTCACTTCTGTAGTCGACGGAGATCCTTTTAGAATGGATTTCAAGTCGCCTAAGAGTAGGTCAGGAGCTGAGAATTTAAATATACGATTGGTTGATACTCCAGCTGATCAAGAAAAGAGATTATTTAATGATAAAAAGATAGCTGCAGAGGAATTTGCTAGGGTAAATAGAATTGATAAAATTGTGCTGCCAAAACTTAGGTCTAAAATTGGTTTAGTTGCAGCTGGTAAGAATTGGCTAGATTTAATACATGCTTTGGCGCTTTTGGGAATTGATGAAAAAGAAGCTGAAGCATTAGGACTAACAAGTTATAAAATTGTTCAAACTTGGCCAATTGATCGGCAGAGTTTATATGATTGGGCTGATCAGCTTGATCTAATCATAGTAGTGGAAGAGAAGCGTAAAATTGTTGAAACACAAATAAAAGACGCCCTTTTCTCTATTGGTGGCAAAACCCGAGTGTACGGTGGTCATAAAAATGATGAGAAATTATTTTTTGATCATGGCGTACTAGATCCTTTAGATATTGCTTCTGCACTTGGGAAAATATTTAAAGAGGAAGGTTGCAGTAATGCGTCTCTAGAACTTGGGATGAAAAAGATTGCAGAGGTTCAATCAGCAGATAATGCACCAGATTTAGCAGAACGATTACCATATTTTTGTGCTGGATGCCCGCATAACAGCTCTACCGTCGTTCCTGAAGGTTCTAGAGCTTATGCAGGAATAGGATGCCATTATATGGCTCAATGGATGGATCGTGAGACACTAGGGTTTACACACATGGGAGGAGAGGGTGCTAACTGGATAGGTGAATCTTTATTTTCCAAGCGGGAGCATGTTTTCCAAAATATAGGTGACGGCACATATAATCATTCTGGTATTCAGGCTATCCGTGCGGCCGTTGCTGCTAATACTGATATTACCTATAAAATTTTATTTAACGATGCGGTTGCGATGACTGGAGGGCAAGGTAATGACGGTCAATTATCTGCTGTGCGCGTTGTCAACGAATTATTGGCGATTGGTATAAAAAATACTGTGTTAGTTTATGACGATAAAGAAGATTTAACCTTGAGTTCATTTCCATCTAAGGTTGAAAAAGTGGATCGAACAAAGCTTAATGAAGTTCAGGTTAAATTATCTAAAATCAAAGGTGTGACTGCTATTGTTTATGTACAAACTTGCGCCGCAGAAAAGAGGAGAAGGCGAAAACGTGGATTATTTCCGGACCCTGATAAAAGACTTTTTATTAATACAGATGTTTGTGAAGGTTGCGGCGATTGCGGTGTTCAATCAAATTGTGTTGCCATAACGCCTATTGAGACAGAGTTGGGACGAAAGCGTGAAATTGACCAATCAAATTGTAATAAGGATTTCAGTTGTTTGAATGGATTTTGTCCCTCTTTTGTTTCAATAGAAGGCGCTGTAGTAAGAAAGTGTGAGCAAAGAGATTTTAATTTGCCCACTTTAAAGACGCCAAAGCTGCCATCGATAAAAGGAACCCATAATATTATTGTTACAGGGGTAGGTGGATCAGGCGTTGTAACGATTGGGGCTTTGATTGCGCAGGCGGCCCAAATCGATGGCTTAGGTGCAGGAATGATGGAAATGGCTGGGTTAGCACAAAAAGGTGGTGCAGTTCATATCCACTGCCGTTTAGCTAAATCTCCAGAGGAAATATCTGCTATTAGAGTCACAATGGGTGAATGTGATGCCTTAATAGGGGGTGATTTGGTTGTAAGCTCTGGTTCAAAATGCCTCAATTTAACTGCAAATGGACGAACTAAAGCAGTAGTGAATTCTGACCAGATTGTGACTGGTGAATTCACTAGAAATACTGAATTTGAGATCCCAAATGATCAGCTAATAGTCTCCATGGAGGCAAAGTTAAAAAATGGTCTATCACTTCTTAACTCGAGTAAATTAGCTACAGAACTAATGGGGGACTCTATATACTCGAATATGCTAGTTCTTGGGGCGTCCTGGCAAAAAGGACTGCTTCCTTTAAGTCATGAAGCTTTATCACATGCAATCAAATTGAATGGCGCGTTTGTCGAGGAAAATCTAAGGGCTTTTGAAATTGGTCGTTGGGCAGCGCTTTTTCCTGATGATGCAAATAAAATAATTACCCATCCTGACGTGAATTTGCAACGCACACTATCAGACCGTATAGAGTTTAGATCGAAACATTTAGAAGCGTTTCAAAGTAAATCACTTTCGAAAAAATTTATAGATATGATTGAAACCTTTGAAGATCCAGAAATCAAAGAAGCTGTTGTGATAAATTATCATAAGGTCCTGGCTTATAAGGATGAGTACGAAGTTGCCCGATTACATCTTGGGACATACAAAAAAGTTGATGAAAAGTTCGAAAATGTAAAGAAAGTAAGATTTCATTTAGCGCCTCCACTATTATCAAAAGAGGGAAAAGACGGAAGAGCTAAAAAAATTGAATTTGGTGGATTTATTATCAATATCTTTAAGTTGCTCGCATGGTTCAAGTGGTTGAGAGGTAGTAAATTTGATATTTTTTCATATTCGAAAGATAGGCGATTAGATCTAGGCCTAATAGAGGATTACCAACAGGATCTGCAGTTTGTAAAAAAACTTAAATTCGATAAGGATAAAGAATTAATCTTAGAGCTATTAAATCTTCCTTCTTCAATAAAAGGATTTGGCATTGTCAAACGCAACAATTATGATGCAGTTTCAGTTCAAAGGAAAGCGTTATTAGATAAATTAAAAAACTCATATGAGGCAATAAGTCATGCCGCGGAATGAGCCGGTGCTTATTAAATAAATTTTGTTACAAACTTATTCTAAGCGGCTAAAATAAAACCCAAAATAATATGAAAAATTACAGGCAATCTACTCAAGAAATAAGCTACGCTTATTCTGCGCAAACTTCCAGTGGGAGAGCGTTAATTAAAATTTTAGAAAACGTTACTGGGCGCGCAAGTTTGATCAAGAAAGCCCAAAATTATGAACTTGAAGTAGCAAGTGGTGAAAGTTTCTGGGAGGTTATGTTCCAAAGATACGGTTTGTCTTTAGAAATTCTGGATGGAGCATTCAGTTGTATTCCCAGGGATGGTCCATTGATAATTATTGCAAATCATCCTTTTGGTATTTTAGATGGATTAATTCTTGGGTATATTTTGTCAAAATCCAGAAAAAATTTTAAGATTTTGGCTCATAAGGTATTTCGTAAATCTGCTGAACTAGACGATGTTATCTTACCAATTTCTTTTGATGAAACTAAAGAATCCACTAAAATAAATATTGAAACTAGAGTTTCTGCGTTGAATTTTTTAAATTCTGGAGGAGCAGTAGGAATATTTCCAGGAGGTACGGTTTCAACTTCGTTAACACCTTTTGGTGTGCCAATGGATCCTAGTTGGCGATCTTTTACCGCCAAAATGATAACAAAATCAGAGGCTCAAGTTGTTCCTATATTTTTTGAAGGTCACAATAGCCGTGCTTTTCAATTAGCTAGTCATATTCATTATAATCTTCGAATGGGTTTGTTAATCAAAGAGTTTAAGTCAAAGATTGGGAATCCAGTTAAAATTTGTATAGGGAAGCCTTTGTCCCATAGTGAAATTAAATCTCGATCTGGTAATCCCAGAATTCTAATGGATTTTCTCAGAGAAGAAACATATAAGCTTTCCCAAAATCCATTGAAAAATTTTGACTATGGGTTTGAGTTCGAAAGTCGATATAAGCTCTAAGGTTTTCATGATGGCAATTGGTATTTTTGATAGTGGCCTAGGAGGCCTTACAGTCTTAGACGCTGTGACTAAAAAAATGCCTGCGGAATCTTTTGTTTACATGGGGGATAATTTGCACGCGCCTTATGGTGTGCGCGATTCCTCAAAAGTCTATGATCTAACAATAAAATGTATTGAAAGAATGTGGGATGAAGATTGTGACTTAATTATTCTAGCTTGCAATACTGCTTCAGCAGCTGCACTAAAGAAAATACAGGAAGAATGGCTCCCAAAAAACAAAAGAGTATTAGGTGTTTTTGTCCCACTAATCGAAAGTTTAACCAAAAGAAATTGGGGAGACAATTCTCCACCTCGGGAGGTTGATGTTCAAAATGTTGCTTTGTTCGCCACACCTTCGACAGTCGCCAGCAGGGCTTTTCAGAGAGAACTGGCCTTCAGAGCGATTGGAGTTGATGTGGAAAGCCAAGCATGTGGCGGCTTGGTTGATGCTATTGAAGACGGCGATTTAATTTTAGCAGAGGCATTAGTTCGGTCGCATGTTGATGCTTTAAAAAGAAAAATGCCACAACCTCAAGCTGCGATTTTGGGCTGTACGCATTATCCTCTTATGGAAGAAATTTTTCGGGATGCTTTAGGAAAAAATGTGGCGGTTTATTCACAAGCTAACCTAGTTGCGGAAAGTTTATTAGATTATCTAGATAGGCATCCAAACCTAAGTAGTAACAATAAACCAAAAAATATATTTATAACGACTGGAGATCCGGTTATTGTGTCAATGCGGGCAACTCAATTTCTTAAAAGATCAGTTGAATTCATATCAGCATAGGTAGATAATTTTAAATGTATAAAATCGCTATTTTAGGCGCTTCTGGCTACACTGGCGCAGAATTAATCCGAATTATATCTAATCATCCTGAACTGGAGGTTGATATTTTAGCGGCTCATTCTAAAGCTGGCTTGAGAATGGAAAAAGTTTTCCCTCATTTACGGTCTCTGAAATTGCCACCTTTGATTAAAATTGAAGATGTAAATTATTCCAATATTGATCTTTGTATTTGTGCTTTGCCTCATAAAACTTCACAAGAAGTTATAAAAGCTCTGCCAGATCACTTAAAAATAATTGATTTAAGCGCAGATTTTCGTCTCCAAGATGCTGCTGACTATGAAAAGTGGTATGGTAATGTTCATCAAGCATTGAAAATACAAAATGAGGCTGTCTACGGATTAACGGAATTTTATCGTCAAGATATCATTGGTTCGCGAGTGGTGGCGGGGACGGGTTGTAACGCCGCTACTGGCCAATACATTTTGCGACCTCTAGTTGAAAAAGGCATTATTGATCTCGAAAATATAATTTTAGATTTGAAGTGCGCAGTTTCTGGAGCTGGTAGATCCCTAAAAGAAAATTTGTTGCATTCAGAATTATCTGAGGGCACGAATGCGTACTCTGTCGGTGGTGTTCATAGGCATTTGGGTGAATTTGATCAGGAATTATCGAAAATAGCAGGTAGAGCGGTAAATATTCAATTCACTCCTCATTTGATACCAGCAAATAGGGGTATTTTAGCAACTGCGTATGTAGTTGGGGACATTGAGGCTGTTAATGAGACACTATCACAAAGATATGAAAACGAGCACTTTATTCATGTTTTGCCTCTTGGAGAGTCTCCTAGCACTCACCATGTTCGAGGTTCAAATGAGTGTCACATAGGCATAGTATCTGATCGCATTGATAATCGTTGTATTATAATTGCAGCGCTAGATAATCTAACGAAAGGGAGTTCTGGTCAAGCTATACAGAATGCTAATCTTATGCTTGGAATAGATGAAACTATGGGCCTCAATTTAGTGCCTCTTTTTCCATAGCTCATGAAAAATTTAAAAAAACAGCGCCGGATACAAGTAATTATTATTACTTTTATTGCTTTGGCCCTATCTACTGCACTTATAGGTTATGCGATGCGGGATGGGATAAATTTTTTTCGCTCTCCTTCTGAAGTTTTGCAACAACCACCAGATAAAGATGAGATTTTTCGTATTGGTGGGCTTGTTCAAGAAAAAAGTTTGGTAAGGGGTTCTGGTACAGTAATTACTTTTATTGTCACTGATGGCAATAAATCTGTTCCAGTTGAATATTCAGGAATTTTACCAGATCTGTTTGCTGAAGGGCAAGGTATGATCGCAACTGGTAAATATGTGGAAGAAAAATTTGTCGCATCCGAAATTTTGGCAAAGCATGATGAAAATTATATGCCAAAAGAGGTTATTGATACTTTGAAAGACCAGGGCGTCTTTAAAAAGGTAGGTAATTAATTTTACTTATTATGCTCCAAATATTAGATTACTTTTTTTTAAAAATGCGACAATCGTTCTATAAATAAACATGGAAAGCTCCTTTGTTTAGATTTATATATAACTAATGTTAAATGAAATCGGACACTTCACCTTATTGTTGGCTTTTTGCGTTGCTCTTATACAAGCAACGGTTCCTCTTTTTGGCGCTAATAAAGGGAGAACTGATTTAATGGCAATTGCTGAAAGCTCTGCAAACCTGCAATTCGCTCTTTTACTGGCCTCCTTTGCTGCACTTACACATGCATTTGTTACTTCAGATTTTTCCGTAAAACTGGTTGTCTTAAATTCACATTCATTAAAGCCAATGCTTTATAAAGTTACTGGCGTTTGGGGAAATCATGAAGGATCTATGCTTTTGTGGGTCCTAATATTATCCCTTTTTGGTGCTTCCGCATCTTGGTTTGGTAAAAGTTTACCAATTTTATTGAAGACTAGAGTGCTTTCGGTCCAAGGAGCTATTGGAGTAGCGTTTCTCGCATTTATAATTTTTACCTCAAACCCTTTTGAGCGAATGCAAATACCGCCTTTCGATGGACAAGATCTTAATCCGCTTCTGCAAGATCCTGGTTTGGCTTTTCACCCACCATTTTTGTATTTGGGTTATGTAGGGTTATCAATGGCATTTTCCTTTGCTGTAGCAGCCTTAATAGAGGGGCGGATTGATGCTGCTTGGGGTAGGTGGGTCCGCCCGTGGACACTTGCTGCTTGGATATTCCTTACTATCGGGATCGCGCTTGGTAGTTGGTGGGCCTATTATGAATTAGGTTGGGGTGGATTTTGGTTCTGGGATCCTGTCGAAAATGCATCTTTTATGCCATGGCTTTTGGCGGCTGCTCTTCTACATAGTGCAATTGTTGTCGAAAAAAGAGAAACCTTGAAAAGTTGGACTATCCTTTTGGCTATTCTTGCCTTTGGATTTTCTTTAATTGGAACTTTTATAGTCCGTTCGGGTGTATTGACTTCCGTACATGCATTTGCAAACGACCCTGAAAGAGGGTTGTTTATACTTATTATTTTAGGCGTTTTCATGGGAGGAGCGCTTATACTTTTTAGTTTGAGATCGAGCGCAATGGAGGCTCAAGGTATTTTTTCATTAGTGAGTAGAGAGACGGCACTTATATCAAATAATCTTTTACTTGCGGTTTCTGCCTTTGTTGTTTTTTTTGGAACAATTTGGCCCCTAGTTGCAGAATTATTTTTTGATAGAAAACTGTCAGTTGGTCCGCCGTTCTTTAATGCAGCATTTACTCCTTTCATGATTTTGTTGGGCTTAATATTACCATTGGGATCCAATTTGTCTTGGAAAAGAGCTTACTTAACAAATACGGTCAAAAAGCTTTTACCCGTTCTTATTCTTTGCTTGTGTTTTTCTGGGTTTATTTGGTCAATCCAAACGGGGCAAAGCTTGATTGGCCCTATGGGAGTTTTTTTAGGAACTTGGATAGTAGTGGGAACACTTGTAGATCTGCTATCTAAGCTTGGTAGTTCAAAATCTGTGCGAAGGCTCATATTTTTACCAAGGGCTGATTATGGTAAGTTTTTTGCTCATGTAGGACTTGGTGTGACAATGTTTGCAATTGCTGCACTCACATCTTGGGAAAAAGAAGATATAAGAGTTGTCCCGATTGGAAGCAGTTGGGCTCTAGGCTCTTATGAATTAAAACTTGAAAATATAATAGAAACTCGTGGACCAAACTATTTTTCGACAATGGGAATAATTCAGGTCTCTAAAAAAGGTTTGGCGATTACTACTCTGAGACCAGAAAAACGGAATTATCCTATTGCTCAAATGCCTACGACAGAAGCCGCAATTGATTATCGAATTTCGCGGGATCTCTATGTTGTTTTAGGAGATAAACAATCAGACAAAGCCTGGACTGTTCGAACTTACTTAAAGCCCTTTACCAATTGGATTTGGGGTGGTTGTGCTTTGATGGCTTTTGGCGGTTTTTTGAGTTTGACGGATCGTAGGTTGCGAATTGCAGCAGGCTCTAATATGAAAAAAAGTTCAGGTCAAACCACATGAAAATTTTTTTCTTTGCTGTATTTGTGATTTTTATTCCTGTAGTTTCTTTCGGTGTTGAGCCGGGTGAAGTTTTGGATGACCCTCTTTTGGAAAAGCGCGCACGAGATATTTCAAAGGGTCTCAGATGCTTAGTTTGCCAGAATGAAAGCATAGATGATAGCAACGCGAGACTAGCAAAGGACCTCCGAATTTTAGTAAGGGAAAGGCTGGTGGCTGGTGATAGTGATGATGAAGTTTTGAATTTTATAGTAGATCGCTATGGAGAGTTTTCTCTATTAAAGCCAAGTTCAAGCGGTTCTAATTTGATACTATGGCTGTCCGGCCCATTAATGTTATTAATTGCTCTGATGATTTCAATTTCATTTATAAAATATAATCAGAAACTGAAACGCGTTAATACTAAAGGTTTATCAGATGAAGAAAAAAGAGAATTAAAAACAATTATCAGTGAAGAATAATTTTATGTAATAAATTATGAAACAACTCGCTCTAGGATTTGAAGGAATAGGTTATGGACTACGAAACAATAGAATTAGAATTAAGAGATAAAATAGCAGTTATACGCCTAAACCGGCCTGACGTAAAAAATGCCCTTAATACTCAAATGAGAGCTGAAATTACCCAATGTGTCAATCAAATGGGAAAAGAGGCTAGGGTGCTTGTTATTACTGGCTCTGGTTCTGCTTTTTGTTCTGGGCAAGATTTGGGAGATAGAAAATCAGTTTCGCAGATTGATCTGGAACGGACGCTACGGGATGAATATGAACCTATGCTACGTTCTATATTGGATTGTCCAGTTCCGACAATAGCTGCAATAAATGGAGCCGCGGCTGGCGCAGGTGCTAATTTGGGTTTGGCTGCTGATGTAGTTATAGCCTGTGAATCAGCATACTTTCTGCAGGCATTCACTAGAATTGGCCTAATACCAGATGCAGGTGGTACTTATATAATGCCAAGAACTATGGGAAAAGCTAAAGCAATGGGTGCGTCGCTATTTGCCGATAAGATAACGGCTGACCAGGCAGACCGTTGGGGATTGATTTGGGAGGCGGTACCTGATGACTCATTCGAAAAAGTCTGGCTTTCTCGTGCAAATCACCTAGCCAATGGCCCAACCGTAGCTTATCAAAATTTAAAGGACGCTTTAAAAAATTCTTTTGACAATGATCTTAACAGTCAGCTGTCACTTGAAGCAAAGTTACAAAACAAGTGTGGTGATACTCGAGACTTTCAGGAAGGTGTTTTGGCTTTTCTACAGAAAAGAGAAGCGAAATTTGAAGGTCGATAATATTTATCGCTTCTCGATGTCAGTATAATCTCTTGGTACCTCTCCCAAGTATAACTGCCTGGGGCGTCCTATCTTAACTTGTGGATCCGCAATCATTTCTTTCCATTGAGAAATCCATCCTACCGTACGAGACAGTGCAAATATAGGTGTGAACATAGAAGTCGGAAAATTCATCGCTTCTAGTATAATGCCAGAATAAAAATCTACATTAGGGAACAATTTTTTATCAACAAAATATTCATCGTTCAATGCTACGTCTTCCAACTCTTTTGCCACTTGGAGAAGCGGATTATTGTTGACGCCAAGTAAATCTAAAACTTCGTCGGCAGATCTTTTTAATACTGTTGCTCTTGGATCAGTATTTTTGTAAACGCGGTGTCCAAAACCCATTAGTCTAAACGGGTCATTTTTGTCCTTAGCGCGCTTTATAAACTCTGGTATTCTTTCTGCTGTACCAATTTCTCGTAGCATTTCTAGACATGCTTGATTAGCTCCGCCATGAGCAGGGCCCCATAAGCATGCAATACCTGCAGCGATGCAAGCAAACGGATTTGCTCCCGAGCTTGATGCAAGGCGGACAGTGCTCGTTGACGCATTCTGCTCGTGATCTGCGTGTAGTGTAAATATACGGTCCATTGCGCGGCTCAAAATTGGATTAACTTCATAATTTTCAGCTGGTACTGCGAAACACATTCTAAGAAAATTTGAAGCATAATCTAAGTCATTACGTGGATATACAAACGGCTGACCTATTGTATATTTGTAAGCCATAGCTGCAATTGTTGGCATTTTTGCAATCATTCTTATCGATGCAACCTCACGTTGCCAAGGATCATTTATGTCTGTACTATCATGATAAAAAGCGGACATAGCACCAACGACCCCAGTCATGATAGCCATTGGATGAGCATCACGTCTAAAGCCGCGAAATAAGTATCCCATTTGTTCATGGATCATTGTGTGATTGGTTACCCGATTTTCGAAATCCTCCAACTCAGCTGGTGTTGGTAAGTTACCGTATAGAAGAAGATAGCAAACTTCTAAATAATGTGAATGTTCCGCAAGTTGATCAATTGGGTAGCCTCTGTGAAGAAGCTCCCCTTTGCCTCCGTCAATAAAAGTAATTGTGCTGTCGCAACTAGCAGTAGAAGTAAAACCAGGATCATATGTGAAAACCCCAGCCTCGCCATAGAGCTTTCGAATGTCTAGAACGTCAGGCCCTGCTGTTGGAGACATAATTGGTAAATCATATTCTTTTCCATCAAGTAAAAGCTTTGCCGTTTTTGAAGATTTAACCATATTAATTTTCTTTCTTTTTCGGCATCAGTCTGGCGATGCATTATTTTTTTATTCCGCAGAAGGTCGTATCAAACCTGAACATTATTTAATCTTGCTATTGTTTCGTTTCGCCCCAAAACAAGCATCATATCAAAAACGCTAGGAGTTTTCGTTTGACCTGAAAGAGCCGCCCTAATTGGTGACGCTAATTTTCCAAACTTTACTCCATGCCTTTCCGCGACGCTATTACAAATTTGTTCTAATTCTTCCCTCGTCCAAGTAGCATTGTGCAAGTGCGGCGTCAATATTCCCAACATTTCAAGAGCTTCTTTATCGAGGCTTGAATTTGCGTCAGAGCTCATTTGAATTGGTCTACTAGTCAGAATAAAATGCGCTTTATCAATAAGTTCAGAAATTGTTTTAGCTCTATCTTTAAGGCAATACAAACCTGAGCTTAAAAGTTTAATTTTCTCTTCAGAAAGAGAGGTTTTGTTATGTTTTTCTAAAAATTTAAGAGTTTCATGCAGCAGTGCAGCATTTTCTGAATTTTTTATGTGTTGGCCAGATAAAAACTGTAACTTCTTAAAATCAAATCTTGCGGCTGACTTTCCAATATTATTTAAATTGAACCATTCTAAAGCTTGTTGATCTGTGAAATATTCTTCATCCCCATGGCTCCAACCTAATCTAGTTAGATAATTACGTACTCCACTTGCAGGGTAACCGTTTTGTTCGTATTCTTCGATACTTGTCGCACCATGTCTTTTTGACATTTTTTTTCCGTCTTCGCCATGAATTAACGGTATGTGCGCATAGATTGGGATATTCCATTCCATGGCTTCATAAATCAAGTTTTGTCTCGCAGCGTTGTTTAAATGGTCGTCTCCCCTAATTACGTGTGTAACTCCCATGTCATGATCGTCTACAACAACTGCAAGCATATAAACTGGTGAACCATCTGACCTTAGTAAAACCATATCGTCTATCTGTTTATTCTTGATGATAATTTTCCCTTGGACCTCATCTATGATGGTAGTTTCCCCTGTTTCAGGGGCTTTAATTCTAATCACGTAAGGACTATCAGGGTGCTGAGAAGGATCAGTATTTCTCCAAGGACTTTTAAATAGTGTCGATTCACCACTTTCTTGAGCTATGTTTTTAAATTTCTGGATTTCTTCAGGAGACGAAAAGCATTTGTAAGCTTTTCCTTGTTCTAGCAAGGTTTCAGCAATTTCAATATGTCGCGGTGCTCTCTCAAATTGACTTATTATATCTCCATCATAATCTAATCCCAGCCACTTTAGGCCATTTAAAATTACATCAGTTGCTTCGATTGTCGAACGCTTCCGATCTGTATCTTCGATACGAATATAAAATTTGCCATTTCGACCACGTGCGTATAGCCAATTAAATAGAGCTGTTCTTGCAGTCCCAATATGCATGAAACCAGTAGGCGAAGGGGCTATCCTAGTTACAACTTGGGACATTATTTAAACCTTTAAATGAATTATTAATTAGAAACTTGTTTTATCGACATAAAAACTTGATAACAAGGCCGCTGGAATTCGGCATATACAATATATCTGGTTAGGAGATTATTTAAAACCCATGCCTATTGAAATAGTTCATCAACGATCGTTTTATTTTTTTCAAAATTAGTAAGTCCTCAGTAGGCCAACCAGACGTCCTTGAACCTTAATTTTTTCATGAGGAAAAGTGCGTGTTTCATAGGCTGGATTTGCAGCTTCTAAAGCAATCGCTTCGCCTCTTACAAAAAATTTCTTTAATGTTGCTTCTTGATCTTCAATAAGCGCAACGACTATATCGCCATTCATAGCTTTATTTGTTTCCTTAATAACGACAACATCACCGTCGTTTATTCCAGCATTTATCATCGAGTCTCCTTTAACCTCTAAGGCAAAGTGATCCCCTCCACCTCTAAGAATTTGACCTGGAACAGCAACATTATGGGATATTTCACTTATTGCTTCTATTGGTACGCCAGCCGCTATTCGACCCATAACAGGGATCTCATTCGCATTCACGCTTTCAATTGGTGCCGAGGAACTATTTGCGCTAAAAGGAGTTATAGTACTAGAATATATATCAGATTTGGTATTGTTCTGAAATTCTGGTGAGTTAGGCATTTTAACGATTTCTATAGCCCTTGCTCGATTTGCAAGTCTTTTGATAAAACCTCTCTCTTCCAAAGCGGTTATCAGACGGTGGATTCCGGATTTTGATCTAAGGTCGAGAGCTTCTTTCATCTCATCAAAAGAAGGTGGAACTCCATTTTTGGACAAACGTTTTTGGATAAATTCTAGTAAATCAAGTTGTTTTTGCGTCAGCATGCTCGGCCTCATTTTTCTCAATACAACACTTTTGTTCTATATTAGTTCTTGTTTTGTGTCAAATATTAAAAGATTAATCTAAATCTAGATAACTGATGAGGTCGCCTTTTTTGGCGGGCGGTTCATTAGGTTTCCTAATTACCAAAGCATTTGCCTTCTGTAACACGTTTAGCAACGAGCTGTCCTGTTTTTGAGAAACTTCCAAATAGCCATTATTAAAAAATGCGCGCATAAAATGTTTTCTTCCTCCATTTTTTGGAAGATCGTTTTGCAAGGATGCTTTTTTTTCAATATTATTTAATTCGCTTGTTCCGAGCATCTTTCCAATGAGGGGTTTTAACAAAAGCTGAGCGCATACCAAGGCTGACACCGGATTGCCTGGAAGTCCAACGAAAATCGTATTGTTATTTTTGCCTGCCAAAATTGGTTTCCCTGGCCTCATGGCAACTTTATAGAATGAGTGCTTAACGTTTATTTTGTTAAATACTTTATTGACATAATCATGATCACCAACAGACGCTCCACCTATTGTGATAACTAAATCAGCAGGAATAGCTAAATCTATGGCTTTTTCTAAACTACTTATATTGTCTCTCGCAATGGGCAGTATATGACTAGTCGCACCCCACTTAGTCAGCAGGGCTTTTAATCCATAGGTATTTGAGGCCACAATTTGATTTGAGTCGGGTAAATTACCCGGAAAAACAAGCTCATCCCCAGTAGAAATAATAGAAACTCTTGGCTGTTTCGTAACTTTTAATAAGGGAAAATTCATAGAAGCCAATAAGGCAATATCAAATGATGTAAGAATTTTTCCTCTCTGGAGTAAGATTTCGCCAGATTTGTAATCGCATCCTTTTTTTCTGACAAAATCTTTTTTTTCGACTATTTGATTTATAGTGATGAAGTTTTCTAGCTCTTCTGCATCCTCTTGGATCAAAACGCTATTAGTTCCTTTGGGCATTGGTGCCCCTGTAAAAACCCTAACAGCTTGTCCTTTGCCAACGGTACCTTCAAAAGAATTCCCTGCTGCTACTTTGCCAATTACCGATAATTTTTTGCTAGGTAATTTATCTATCTTGTTGAGAGCATAACCGTCCATTGCAGATGCGTCGAAAGGTGGTTGATCTCGAGAAGAGATTGCATCATGCGCAAGTACCCGGGAGTAAGATTCTTCCAGTTTTACTTCTTCAAAATCTATTTTGTCTGCTAAATAAAGTATTTTAGATAGAGCTTTTTCGAATGAAATCATGAACTTTCATATCGGCCAGATTTGCCCCCATCTTTTAATATAAGGCGCAAATTTTTTATAATTAAACTTTTATCTAAAGATTTGACCATATCGTAGACTGTCAATGCCGAAACACCTGCCGCCGTCAATGCTTCCATTTCAACACCCGTTGGTCCATTAGTTTTAGCGGTTGCGATTATTTCGATTCCTGGAAGTTTCTCATTGAGAATTAAATCTAGGTTAACTTTAGTTAAGCTAATCGGATGGCACAAAGGTATTAGCTCAGAGGTTCTTTTTGCTCCTTGGATTCCAGCAATTCGCGCCACACTCAAAACGTCACCTTTTTTTGCACTTCCATCTGAAATAATTTTTAATGTTTCTAGCGACATATGAACGGAGCAGGCCGCTTTGGCTATTCGAAAACTGATTTGTTTTTCGGAAATATCTACCATGTGAGCATTGCCATTATTATCGAAATGCGTAAGTTCTGCCATTTATAGATACTCACTTATTGGTTTTGAAATTAAATGCCGAGTGGCAGCTTCTACATCGTCTTGCCTCATCAAGCTTTCCCCTATTAAGAACGCAGACGCGCCATGTGAATGAAGGTCCTGAAGGTCTTTGGACGAATTGAGCCCCGATTCAGAAATTAGAAATCGATTTTCTGGGACTAATTTAGCTAGATTGCGAGTTATATTTATGTCTGTTTTGAAAGTCTTTAAATTTCTATTATTTATTCCGATTAGTTTCGATTTAAGATTTATAGCGCGCTCTAGCTCTTTCTCATCATGCACTTCCAAAAGAGCATCCATGTTCCAAGAGAATGCTGCTTCTTCAAGCTCTTGGGCTTGAAGGTCAGATACTGCGGCCATAATTATAAGTATACAATCTGCATTTAAGGATCTGGCTTCTGCAACTTGATAAGTATCATACATGAAATCTTTTCTAAGCGCAGGCAAAGATGTTACTTTTTTGGCTTCATCGAGGTAATGTTTAGCTCCTTGAAAACTGGGAGTATCTGTTAGAACTGACATACAAACTGCTCCACCAGCTTGATATGCTTTTGCAATTTGGCTGGGGTCAAAGTCCTTTCGGATCAGTCCTTTCGAAGGTGAAGCTTTTTTTATTTCAGCTATAAGGCTATGGAAAGAGCTATCTTTGCTAGCTAGCGCTCTCGCAAAAGGCCGAACTTTAGGTGCAGCTTTCGCAAGCGCTTCAATATCCGATAATGACTTAACTTTTTTATCGTTTTCTATTTCAACCAATTTATAAGCTTTTATTTTGTCTAAAACAGTGAGGTTCATTTTAGTCCTGTAGTTATTTTAGTTAATGTTGTTAGAGCAGATTTTGCTTTTCCACTGTCTATTGCTTCTTTTGCAATCTCAACACCTGTAATTAAATCACTAGATTTTTCTGAAACAACTAGAGCTGCTGCGGAATTCAATAAAACGGAATCTCTGTAAGCTCCCTTTTTACCATCAAGCAAATCTACAAAAGCTTTGCTGTTTTTATCTGGCGTATCGCCTAGAATTTCTTCCAAAGGGTGTACTTGTAATTTAGCATCTTCTGGATGAATTTCAGATGTAGAGACCATGTCATCTTCCAGCTTAACAACTGCAGTCGGGCCAGTTATTGTTATTTCATCTGTACCATCAGATCCATGAACTAACCAAGCTTTTTTACTGCCTAAAGATTTTAAAGTATTGGCCATTGGTTCCAAGAGTTCCTTTGAAAATGCACCTGTTAACTGATATTTTACCCCAGCTGGATTAGTAAGTGGTCCCAAGATATTAAATATTGTTTTGGTGCCCAATTCTTGTCTTGCTGGCATTACATGTTTGATAGCAGGGTGATGCATTGGGGCCATCATAAAGCCTATACCAGCTTGAACTAACGCTTTTTCTACTACTTCTTTTCCAACCATCACGTTAACACCACTAGCTGATAAGGCGTCCGCTGCCCCCGATTTTGAGCTTAAATTTTTATTGCCATGTTTTGCAACAGTGACACCAGCTCCAGCCACGACAAATGCCGTTGCAGTTGAAATATTTAAAGTTCCTATTCCATCGCCTCCAGTGCCTACGATGTCCATTGCATTATCTGGTGCTTTTACTTTGACGCATTTAGCACGCATAACAGAAGCTGCTGCTGCATATTCGGTAACGCTTTCACCTCGTGTCCGCATAGCCATTAGTAGGCCGCCAATTTGAGCAAGAGTTGCTGAGCCCTCAAATAGTATTTCAAACGCAAGAACAGCTTCCTCATGTCTCAATGGACCGTTCGCTGCTGCTGCAATTAATGGCTTAATATGTTCGTTCATCTATTAACCTTTATAACATATTTATGAAATTTCTAAGAATGTCATGGCCATATTGTGAAGCTATTGACTCAGGGTGAAACTGTACTCCGTGTATAGGCAAGCTTCTATGGGATAACCCCATTATAACACCATCTTCTGTTTCGGCTGTCACCTCAAGTTCGTTGGGAAGAGTTGATCTTTCAACTATAAGTGAATGATATCGAGTTGCCTCAATTGGGCTCGGCAAGCCTTGAAATAATGATGTTTTTTCATGCTTTATAATCCCCATTTTACCATGAACTATTTCATGGCACTTTATAACTTTTCCGCCAAAATATTGACCAATTGTTTGATGTCCTAGGCAGACTCCAAGTAGTGGCATTTCTGATGATCTCGCTGCACCTACCAGTTCTAGACAAATTCCAGCTTTGTCTGGATCACAAGGCCCGGGTGATAGTAAAATTCCGGATGGATTTAATTCAAGTGCTTGCTCTACTGTGATTTTATCATTTCTTTTTACGATTACTTTGGCCCCAAGTTCGGAAACATAATGTACCAAATTATAAGTAAAACTGTCATAGTTATCGATAAGCAATATCATCTAGGGTTTTCTCTCAATACAACAGAAGGGCTAGCCCAACGACTAATAATAGAGTTATAAATGTTCAGGGATAGTAAGCCGCGTCAAGAGTTGATAAGCAAAGACAACGAAAAAAATGTAAAGGTTCTAATCAAATGAAAGGTTTTGTTCTGTGAAGGGAATAATATCAGGATTTCTTTTTGGTTGTGTTTCGTTAGCTTTAGTATCTACCATTATGGGAGTTATATCCCCCAAAGCTCCTAAGAACTTCAATATTAAAATCCTGGATAGTTCAGAATTCGTTAATTCCATAGAACATAGCTCATTAGTTTCAGGAGCTATAAATCAAATCAACTATAATAATGCTGCTATCACTGCACCCAATACGAGCCGCAAACTAAATTTCAATAGTTCAATCAAAAATCCTTCCAAATTGAATGAAATAGCACCTAATTCAACTGTTTCTTCAATTCTTCAAATCAACCAAGAAATGAATGAGGGCCCAGTACAGCCTGAAATTTTGAGTAAAAATAGAGATAGCTTAATAAAAAATTAGAGATTAGCTTATTTCCAAAAAGCACTGTTTTTATTATAAAATAAAAAAATTTAAATTATATTAATGTCAGTTTTCAAACATTGCTGCATCTGCGGCAGCTTTTCTTATTGCATTAGACTTGTGAACTGTTTCCATATATTCAACTTCAGGGTCGCTATCAAACACCACGCCACCTCCGGCTTGAATATACAGTTTTTCATCTTTTAAAACAGCAGTCCGCAATGCAATACACATATCCATATCACCCCCAGAACTAAAGTAGCCAACACCTCCGCCATATACACCGCGTTTTTCTGGCTCTAGTTCGTCAATAATTTCCATTGCTCTTACTTTTGGAGCGCCGGATACCGTTCCGGCAGGCATTCCAGCAAAGAAAGCTGAAACAGCATCGTGTTCGTCACTTAATTCACCGACTACGTTCGATACGATGTGCATAACATGACTATAACGTTCAATAATAAACTTCTCTGTAGGTTTAACAGTTCCTATTTTGGCAACTCTTCCAATATCGTTTCTACCCAAATCTAGCAGCATAAGATGCTCAGCTAACTCCTTTTTATCTGCCAGCAAGTCTGCTTCTAATGCTTTATCTTCCTCTGGTGTAGCCCCTCTTGGACGCGTGCCAGCTATTGGTCTGATTGTAACTTCGTTTCCAAATACACGAACTAGGATTTCAGGACTTGCACCAATAACCTGAAAATTCCCAAAATTGAAAAAAAACATGAAAGGAGAGGGGTTAGTTCTTCGTAAAGATCTGTAGAGAGAAAAAGGAGAATAAGAAAAACTTTGTGTCCATCTCTGAGAAGGTACAACCTGAAATATATCGCCTTGCTTTATGTAAGCTTTGGCTTTTTTGACTGCTGATTTGTACTCTTCTTTTGTAAGATTTGAAGAAGGTTCCTCAATTTTGCCTGACTTTCCTAAATTTCGATTTGTAATAATTTGCTTTTTTAATTCAAAAACTGCCTTTGAAATTTTGCTTTGAGCCCTTTCATAGGCAATTTTGCAGGAAGTTTGGGTGTCACAAAATACAGGGGAAACTAAAATTACTTCGCCTTTAACGCCGTCTAATACTGCAATTATTGTTGGACGTATGAACATAGCATCCGGTAGTCCAATTTTATCAGGATTAATATTCGGTAAGTCTTCAACATGCCGAACCATATCATAACCAAAATACCCAAATAATCCTGCAGATGCCTGAGGGAGATCGTCAGGTAAATTGATTTTGCTTTGTTCTAGTATATTTCGAAAAACTGTAAGTGGATTTCCTTTAATATTGGTAAATTCATCTTTTCCAGAACTATGAAAACTATGGTTTCCTTCACATTTCCAAATAAGATCTGGCTCCATTCCAATTATAGAATACCTTCCTCTTGTTTCACCTCCGGTTACCGACTCCAAGATAAAAGAATTTTTTTTTGCTCCAGCCAATTTTAACATGATTGATACCGGAGTCTCTAAATCGGAAGTAAGTTTCGAAAATACTACTTGATTTCGTCCAGCCTCATATTCCTTTTGGAAATCTGAAAAATTGGGAGATACAGTCACAACTAAAACTATTGAAAACTTGAATGAACTGCATTTACAGCTTGTTCATTAAGATTAAGCTTGGAATTCACTCTTGCCATGGTGGCAAAGCTTTCAAAAAGGTCAGCTGAGAGACTGTTGTTAATTTGGTTCTTTATTTGGCTAACCAAAAGTTTTGCATTATCTGAAGACAAGTCGGCATTTGAAATGTCTTTTAATCGTACAATATAACTTTTTTGATCTCCGCTAACTATAGTTCCTTCCCCAATTGATAGATTGAAAACTTCAGTGATAATTTCTGCGGGTAAGTCGGGCAGGATTTTTTCTCTTGTTTGCTTGTTAAAATTTAGAATTTCGCCTTTGTATTGATTTTTACTGAGCAAATCTTTAGCAAAATCATCTAGTTCAATTTGAACTTGCTGTTCTTGCCACGCATTGGTTAGTTCTGTGCGTATTTCATCGACTTTCCTTAGTCGTGCATCAACGTCTTCATCTACGCGAAGGGCGAACAGCCCACCACCTGATAGCTCTTTAATTTCTGGAAAATCATTAACTTTGGCTTTCTGGGCAGTCTCATAAAAATTTTTATTCTCTAGAATGGGTATATTTTCTTCGGCGTTGAATAAGATTTTTTCTATTTCAAAACCCATTTCTGTTTTTAGATCATCTAAAGTTCCTCCAGCTGCAAGTAAATTCTGGGCCTCTTCTATTTTGGCATCAATTAATTTTATGGACTCTGATAACTTATAGTCTTTTTCTAAAGTGGATTTAACTTCTTCATATGAAGTGCTTGTCGCTGAAATTATTTCCCGTACTCGAAATATTACAGGACCAAGGTCAGTTTCTATTGGCCCGACGTACTCATTGGCTTTTGCGGCAAAGACCAGTTCGTTTCCATCGAGCAACTGTTCTTTTGTGAAAGTACCATAAAGTACATCTTTGTTGGTAAGGTTTCGATCTAAAATTAACTTATCAAAATCAGTTATATTTGAATTCATATCAGAGATGGCAGAGTTTGCCTCGTCGACAGTTAAAAAAGATAATCTATCTAAGGTTCTTTGTTCAGATTGGTTGTATTCTTGTTTGTTTTCCTCATAAATACTTCTCAAAATCGTCTCGTTAGTTTCAACTGAATCGAGGAGCATTTTGGGTTGCAAGGCGGCATATGTAATCTTCTTTCCTTTAGGAACCGTATATGTATCTATGTTGTCTTCTAAAAACGTTTTTAAATCCGCAATGGATGGATTTTTGGTGCTAATATTTACATTATCAAGTGTGAAGGTCTGAATATTAAAGCTTCTCTCCTCAAGAAGAAAAGATGCTAACATTTGTGCTTGAAGACTATTAATTACGATTCCTGATAAAATACTTTGTGAGAGAATATTACGAGATGTTTCAGCTCTTATCTCCTCTTCAAATTCAGCAGATGTATACCCTGCATTTTCAAGGGCATAATTATATGCGTCCTGGTTGAAGCTACCGTCTGGGCCCTTAAATGCATTAAGCGCGACTATGTTGTTTCGTACAGTTTGATCATCAACCGATAATGAAAGTTTAGAGGCCTCATTTTCAAGTAATTTATCCGTAACTAACCGGGCAAGCACTCTCTGTTGGATCCCGAAAGCTTGGAGTTGCTGAAGTGTGAGTTGTTGTCCAAACTGTTGACTGGAATTTCGCAGCTCGCTTTGGAGAGCTCGAACATATTGGTTAACCGTGATCTCTGTGTCACCAATTTTTCCAATTGTTTTTACATTTCCACTTAAATTTCCTGTGCCAAATCCTACTAGGCCCACAAATAGAAATCCAAGTAAAATCCAAACAAAGATTTTTGAAACTGAAGTTTTGCTTTTTGTCATAATATTTTCCTACGGAACGACTGCAGCTTTTCTAAAGTCCTTATTGCTTAGTAGCAAGCAGGTAGTTTTAGAACATTTGCTACAAATCTATTCATTATCTCTATAGGGTTCGACGTATTGAAGGGCCATATCCCATGGAAAGAAAATCCAAGTATCCTGACTTACTTCTGTGATGAAAGTCTCAACCTGATCTCGCCCCAAAGGTTTGGCGTAAACAGTAGCCACATGAGCCTTTGGCATAAATGATCTCACAGCTTCGAGTGTTTTCCCAGTGTCTACTAAATCATCAATAATTAATATTCCTGTCCCATCTCCGATGAGTTTGGAATCTGGAGACTTCAATATTTGGGGTTCTGATTGGGATTGATGGTCATAGGACTTTACACTTATTGTGTCTACTTTTCGGATATCTAATTCTCTGGCTACTATCATAGCTGGTGCCATTCCTCCACGAGTGATAGCGACCACGGCTTTCCAGGCTCCGTTTTCTGGTCCCTTTCCATCTAATCGCCATGCTAAAGCTCTTGCGTCCCTGTGAAGTTGATCCCAACTTATATGGAAGCCTTTTTCATGTGGTAATCTTTCACTCATTTCTCTGTTTTTCCTGTTACAACATCAATATCTGGAGCATCTACGGCTTTCATACCTACAACATGGTATCCTGCATCGACATGAACTGTTTCACCAGTAACTCCGGAGCCTAAATCTGACAATAAATAAAGGCCAGATTTTCCGACGTCTTCAATTGTGACATTTCTTCTCAAGGGGGAATTTAATTCATTCCATTTCAGGATATACCTAAAATCTCCAATTCCGCTAGCTGCCAGTGTTTTTATCGGTCCAGCCGAAATCGCATTCACGCGGATTCCATCTTTTCCCAGGTCTTCAGCAAGATACATCACTGATGCTTCAAGTGCAGCTTTGGCAAGACCCATTACATTGTAATGGGGCATGACTTGTTCTGCCCCATAATAAGTGAGAGTCAAAATAGAGCCTCCATGTGTCATAAGTTCAGATGCTCTTTTTGTGACGGCGGTAAAAGAATATACCGATATATCCATTGTATTTAAAAAATTTTCTCTGCTAGTCTCAACATACCGACCTCTTAATTCTGACTTATCTGAAAAACCTATTGCATGCACCACAAAATCTAGCGCTCCCCATCGTTTTTTTATCTCTGAAAATAAGTCATCGAGACTTCCTTGATCACTGACATCGCATTCTAATAAAAAATCAGATCCAACAGAGTTTGCTAAAGGCAATACTCTTTTTTTAAGAGCTTCGCCTTGATAAGAAAAAACAAGTTCAGCACCCGCATCTGCGCATTGCTTGGCTATTCCCCAAGCAATTGACTTGTCATTAGCAAGCCCCATTATTAATCCACGCTTACCCTTCATGAGCATATTTGACATTAGTAAAACTCCAACGATACAAGTTGCTTGGCCTTTAAATTATTGTTTCATTTTCATCAAGGTAAAGCGTAATGATAAAAATAATTTATTTTATTTTAAATTGGAAAGATAGGTAGAAAAAGATGGCTGATAAAAGCGATGTATTTTTTGGTGATGACCCATTTCAAATTTTCAAGCGATGGTTTAAGGACGCGAGTAAAACAGAGATTAATGATCCTGATGCTATTGCATTATCCACAGTTGATTCAGATGGAATGCCGAATGTTCGGATGGTCTTGCTTCGTGAAATCGAAGAGTCTTCTTTTGTTTTTTACACGAACTACGGTAGTGTTAAATCTACAGAAATTTCTAACAATCAAAAGGCTGCGTTTGTGTGGCATTCAAAATCGTTAAGGAGGCAAATAAGAGTGAGAGGTCAGGTTGAAAGGGAAAATGGACGGATGGCTGATCTTTATTATCAGAGCCGCTCAATTAAAAGTAGAGTTGGAGCTTGGGCCTCTATCCAATCACAACCATTGGTGTCAAAAGCGCATTTACTGGAGAAAGTAGAATACTTTGAAGAAAAGTATGGAGACAGTCCAAGTCGGCCTCCGTTTTGGGGGGGGTGGCGTATTAAACCTTTAGAAATTGAATTTTGGGCTGATGGAGAAGCTCGGCTTCATGATAGATTTAGATGGAGTAGGAGCGCCTTAGAAAATACTTGGGATGTGCAGCGTCTAAACCCCTAAAAGCTGGTGGTAGAAAACTTACATTGAACATTTATCGGAAAAATAATTATGCTTGTTGGCTGGTTTTTTCATTTTTTTTTATAACTTGCGGACATTTATTTTTTCCAAAGGAAGTTTTTGCGGGTGCAAATTGCAAAAAATATACAACTGTTCTTATTGAGAATAGGTTCGACAAGAGCCGGAGTGCAACTATTCAGGCAGAAGTGGCCGATGAGCCAGATGAACGAGCACTTGGTTTAATGAACAGAAAAAAACTAGCCAAAAATATGGGTATGTTGTTTGTTTACAATAAGCCGAGCGCACCGCAATTTTGGATGAAAAATACATTGATATCCTTAGATATCGTTTTCTCTGACTATGAAGGACGAATAATTAGAATCTTTGAAAATGTACCAAGAATGAGCGAAAAAAAAATAACGGCAGGTAATGGAGTATCTTTCGTTCTAGAGATAAACGGCGGATTAGCCGGAGAATTTGAAATAGATTCAAACTGGCTCTTAAATCTTTCGGATTATGTTAGTTCAGTAGAGCCTTATTGCTAGGTATTAATACAATTAAGCTTTATGCAAATAAGCTCTTTCCAAAAGTAACTTGTTTGTTTAGTACAGCATTAAGTCGGGGCGTAGCGCAGCCTGGTAGCGCACCTGTTTTGGGTACAGGGGGTCGCAAGTTCGAATCTTGCCGTCCCGACCATAATAAAAAAAATAAATTATTTTCAACTTTCGAGAAAAATTGCATAGATTCTCTTACCGCGTTATTCTGTTAGGGTAGGATGTTCAGTTAAATTTGAATTAATGAGTGTTATTTTTTTAAAAAAAAACTTTCAACAAGATTTTTTCAAGTTATCAATTTGAGTGATTCACTCAAGAATAGTTTTGGGTGATTGAATTAATAAATTTAGCTA
>QOQI01000014.1 GCA_003332035.1 Paracoccaceae bacterium | reverse complement strand
ATGCAAGAAACGCTACAGAGACAGATGAAACAGCAAAACTACTCGCTGAAAACGCGCTTGTATGCTCAAACTCAATGAAGAAGACATCAGAAGCAATGAGTGATATTTTTGAACGTATTGCTATCGTTGGCGAAATTACCCGTAAGATTGAGCTATTGGCGCTTAATGCTTCAGTAGAAGCCGCGAGAGCTGGAGAACATGGTAAGGGGTTTGCCGTTGTTGCCTCTGAAGTATCAAAGCTTGCAGAACTCAGTAAAGACGCAGCTTCAGAAATACAAAGATCATCGACAGATGGCAAAAAGTTAGCAGATGAAACCAACCAAATGCTCGATGAGCTCCTACCTGAGATTGAGAAAACGCAAAGTCTTGTTCAAAACATCAGCGCATCTTCCAAAGAACAAGCCACTGGTGCAGAGCAAATTAACGGGGCAATCAAAACTCTTGATAACGTCATTCAACAAAATGCCCTGGCCTCTTCAAATTTATCCGTTTCCGCAAATGAACTTGCACAAATTGTGCCCGATCTTGAAGATCTGGTGAAGCAGTTCAAGCTAGCAAAGATTGAAGATGACATAGAACCCTCTAAAGAAGACGAGAAAAGCTCAGAGACTAGTTCTTCAGAAGAACCCAAACAAACAGATCCTTCTGCAAGTAAAGATAATAAATCAGACAATAAACAAGACTTCGGTAGATATTAATATGGGAAGAAAAGGTTTAACTTAATAATGCTGCAAGACCTCAGCAATGCCCTTGAAACTTGGGATATAGATAACAAAAATGAAAAGCTTCCCGGTTCAGCTGAGGAAAGCCATATACTTTCGGCTATAGATAATAAGATATCAACCCTAAGATCCTATATAGAAAAAATAGAAGCCGGAAATCACGACCTACAGGAAATATTTGATCTAACTTATACTGATTGCCACTTCATAAGAGGTTTTGGTCAAATAATGGGAAGCCAAAAAACGTCTCATTTAGGTATGTTGGCTGAGTTGATTGCAGACAGTGCAAGATATTTTCAAACATATTCAAATTATTCCATGTCATACCTTTTAGGTCTTTTAATTGAAAAATTAGCTCAAGTAATTAAAGACCTAAGGAAAGATAAGTCTACCAGTTTAGACATTACGGATGTGGTGTCTGAATGCGTTATTTACCTAAAAGATCCAATTTCAGAAATATTAAAAGAAACCGCCGAGAAAAGAGAGGCCAGGTTATCTAATAGCAAAGCAATTCAAGAAAAAAACGTTGAAGCAGAAAAACCGGCACCCTCCCCCCAAGTCAGTGCCAAATCGACATCAAAAAAATTAGAAGAACTCGAAGAAGAGCAAGATGAAATTTTAGATATTCCAAATGATAAGGTTGGGTTAATAAGTGACTTTTGCGAAGAAGCTTGGGAAAGCCTTCAGGCGAGCGAAAACCTGTTGATTGAATTAGAAAATAATCCTACTTCAAAAGAATTGATAAACGAACTTTTCCGAGCAGTTCACACAGTAAAGGGAGGCTCTAGATTAATCGAAATAAAAAAAATTGAAACGCTTTCTCATGAGTTGGAAACTGTCTTGGATTATGTTCGTTCCGATAAGTTAATACTTGATGCTCGATTAATCGATATTTCGTTAGAGTGCATTAAAAGAATTGGAATTATCACAGACGAAGTCGCACATAGAGGGCCGGTTAAAACAAAGATAAATGATCTAATATTAGCACTAACATCGAATGATGACACTGTAGAAATAGATAAACAAAATATACAGAGTATCGAAAAATCCACGCCCGATGAAACGGCAACAAAATCTAGTGATGCAAAGCCTTCTGATAATAAAACTAACCCAACCGTTAATATTTTAAGGGAAGAATCTATAAAAGTTTCAGCTGATAAACTTGACACAGTGCTGAACACATCTTCAGAGGTTTATATAAGTAGGATCAGGCTTGATAATGATCAAAAGCTTCTTTCGGATGCCATCGAGCAAGTTAATCAAGATATTGGGGCATTAAACAAAGAGTTTACAACAGAGCTTTCTGAAATTGATAATGAAAATATTAATCTGTCTTTCATACCAAAATATCAAACAGACATTAATATGGGTTTAGAAAAAATTGCTATCCATAATGCCAATTTGCAGAAAAACATTGAGGATTTAGAAGTTTTAAGTTCGCGGCTACAAAGCGGTGCAATGAATTTCAGGATGCTGCCCATTTCTAATCTTTTCAATAGATTTCCAGCGCAAGTTAGAGATATTGCAAGGCAAATTGGGAAAAAAGTTGAATTGAAAATTCAGGGTGGCGAAACAGAGCTAGATAAAATTTTAATCAATCAGTTGGCTGATCCGCTCCTGCATTTGATAAGAAATTCAATTGATCATGGAATTGAAACAGACCAACAAAGAGTAGCAATTAATAAAAATGAAATTGGGCAAATAAATTTAAGCGCCTATTACCTAGGTTCGAATGCTATTATTGAAATTGAAGATGATGGGAAGGGTATAGATAGCAATATAATAGCCGCAAAAGCAGTGGAAAAAAACCTGCTCAGTAAAGAACAAGCCTCTGAGTTAAGCGAAAAGGAAATATTTGATCTAATTTTTGAACCAGGATTTTCATCAGCTGATCAAGTTACGGAACTGTCTGGAAGAGGAGTTGGTATGGATGTTGTAAAAACATCAATCAACCAAATGCAAGGCTCAATTAGGGTCGAAAGTAAAGTGGATCATGGCACTAAAATTACATTACGTTTACCACTAACTTTAGCCGTAGTTGGTATTCTACTTGTTTCTGAAAATAAATATGAATTTGCTTTTCCAATTTTAAATGTTGAAGAAATAATTAATGTGAACCTGAAAACTGATATTCAAAATATTAATGATACATTAGTTTTTAATTTTAGGGGCGAATTAGTTCCAACGCGCCTTTTATCCGATTTTCTTGGCTATCCTAAGAACCCAAAATATGAAGAAAATAAATTTCTTCTTATTCTTAATGATGGTGAAAATAAAATTGGCGTTATCGTTGATGAGGTACAAGGACAACAAAATGTATTATTAAAGCAGCTTGGTAACTTAATTGAAACAGCTCCTTTTGTGATCGGCTGTACTATTCTATCAAATAGCAAACTGGTTTTGATCCTGAACGTGTTAGAACTAACCCAATATAACCCAGAAAAAGAAAAGAATAGTCTTACTCAAGAATTTAAGGAAATAGATACTAATGAGCATAAAAGGTCCTTGCGAACAATTTTAGTTGTTGATGACTCTAAAATGCAGAGGAAAAGGATATGTGAATTTTTACAAATTCAAGGCTATAACACCGAAGAAGCCGGTGACGGTTTCGAAGCTCTTAAAGTCGCTGATAAAGCAAATTTTAGTGCATTTTTTGTTGATATTCAGATGCCTTTAATGGATGGATACGAACTTATTGAAAATTTAAGACAGAGTTCATCTTACAAGAGTACACCTATTTTTGTCATATCCGGAGGACACGTTAACAAAGACACTATACTGACGCGCTTAGAGGATTTAGATGTTTCTAACTTTTATGAAAAACCAGTAGACTTGGGCTCTTTGCTTACTGAACTGGATATTAAACTATCAATTGTCAAAGAAGATTTGCAGAGTGAGAAGGAAAAATGAATACTGCCAATCCACTCAATTCCAAATTGATTTTCTGTATAGAAAATAAAGATTTCAATAAATACCTCAAATCAACGAGTGATGAAACAGACAAGCGAATTAAATTCCTCGAAATTGAAAACATACCAAGAGCAGTGGCTGAAAATCCAGATGCCACTCTCGTTTTACAGTCAGACGTAAATGAAAATATCTTTTTTGATATAGGAAAAAAATTAAAGGGTATTTTTTTTAAAGAACTAAAAGTAATTTTTCTATCCTTCGATTATCTAATAAAGTCAGATGCTCTAAAGGGCTTCTCATCTTTCATTCAAGCGCCCTGTTCACTAGAATTAATTATCGAAGAAGCCACCCGACTTAATGATCATAGAAAAAGAATTCTCCTAATTGATGATTCTAAATTGGTACATAAAAACCTTGTTGGTCCCTTAAAAGAAAAAGGGTTTATTGTTGAACAAGCTTTTGATGGACAAGAGGGTGTCGAGACAGCTTTATCAACTAAACCTGACTTAGTAATTTGCGACATAGAAATGCCAATTATGAATGGTTTTGAAGCCTGTGCTGAGATCCGAAATAACAAGGTTACCCAGGACTGCTATATCATTATGTCTAGCACCCTTAAGTCTGCTGAGGATCAGAAAAAAGGGTTCGCTGCTGGTGTCGATGAGTATATGCCAAAGCCAGTTATCTTTGACGACTTACTTGAAAGAATAAATCGCTCATTCGCACTTCAATCTGTTCTGAGAGAAAAGATCCTTATCATTGATGAGGACGAGTATCAGGCAGAAAACATCGCGAACTATTTAAATAAACAAGGTTTTTCTACAAGAACCTGTTCTGGCATAAGTGACGCACAAAGGCTTCTAAAAAAGTTTTCTAGCGATCTAATTATCTCATCAACTTCACTTAAAGATGGTTCAATCATTGATGTCGATAAAATTTGCAAGTCAGAACAAACAAATTCAGATTTAGCTTTCATCGGTCTTGTTGATCAGGATAACGAAGGCGATAGAAGGATGGCTTTAAATGCTGGGGCAAAAGATACGGTTGCGACACCTCCAACTGCGGAGGCTCTAGCGGCAGTGGTAGAGCGGACTTTAGCTGAAATGAGGACCGAGCGAGAAAGAGACCAATTTCAACGATATGTTTCAAAAGCTTCATTTCAATCTGCACTGGAAAAATCCGTATTAAGTGAATTATCTCTCCCGTCGCGCGCTGAAAAAAGGCAAGCTACTGTATTCTTTTTAGATATTGCCCAATTCACAGGCCGCTGTGAAAGATATTCTCCCGAAGAAATAGTCTCACAAATTAACAATATGTTCGAAAGTATAACTGAAATTATTACAAAAAATGGCGGAGACATTGATAAATTTATGGGAGATGCCTGCATGTCCTTTTGGTTTAGTGAAGGCGACAGGCAGAATTATGACAAATGTTTGCTGTCGATACTAGAGATACAAAAGGCCATTAAAGAATTAAATGACAGCGACCCAATCATGAAAGAAGATCCTTTAAAGGTAAGAATGGGTCTCAACTCGGGAGATGTCATTCTGTGCGATATCGGTGCAGCAAAAGCACGAGTTGATCTCACTATGATAGGCGATGCGGTCAATATTGCTGCAAGATTAGAAACTGCATGTTCTCAATACTTTATAGATAATTTAGTGAGTGATAGCGTTGCTAAAGATGCAAAGGACCAATTTAGCATAAGAATTATTGACCGCATAAAGGTTTATGGAAAGGATACACCCGTTGCGGTTTATGAGATTATTAATGAAGTAGAAAATACTTCACAGAAGGAAAATGACCTAATAAAGCATTTTGAAAAGGGCTTTGAAGCTTATACCAAGGGAAAATTTAGCGCAGGTTTGAAACATTTTCAAAAATCAAAATCTTTAGAAATTGATCGAGGATATCCATCAACTCCTTCAGACGTTTATATCTCCCGATGTGAAATGTTAGAAAAATCTCCTCCTAAAACTTGGGATGGAACCTGGAGTCTAGAGTCTAAATAATTAAATGTTAACTCAAAACGAAACACGTTCCCTAATAAAATTCATAAATAAATTCTTTGGTTTTGATCTTTCGGAAAATCTTAAACCGATTGCTATTTCAGAACTAAATAAGTTCAAAAAAATAAATAGAATTATAGACTTAGAAGATTTCTTGAATAAATGTACGTATGATTTGCGAGATAGTAAAATCCTTGATTTACTCGAAATTTTCTTAATTCCTCACACAAATTTCTTTAGAAATAATCGCCAATTTGAAGCCTTAAAAGGCGAAGTGATCCCAGAATGCCTCGCTAATATGGACCATAAAAACTTTATCGATTTGAGAATTTGGAGTGCCGGATGTTCTACTGGCGAAGAAGCTTATTCAATCCTTGTTTCACTAATGGAATATTTTGGTGACGAGTATTGGAAAATCACTTGTGGTATTATGGCTACCGATATTTCAAGAAAGTCACTAGGAATTGCCTCAAAAGGAATTTATGAAACGAAAAAGATTGATAAAATTATTGGCCAGAGACTTTTGGAATACACGGAACAGGAAAACGATGGAAAACTACGTTTTAAAGAAAAAATAAGAAAAGAGGCTAATTTCCGGCAACTCAATTTGAATTCAAAAACTTTTCCGTTCAAAAATAAATTTCACATCATATTTTGTCGTAATATCCTAATCTATTTTAACAAAGACAGTAGGTTAGCCGCTGAAAATAGAATATTCAAATCACTTGCCAACGGTGGGTTCATATTTTTAGGCGATGCGGAAGTATTAAGTTCCAAAAACCAAGATTTTGAACAATTAGGTAATGGGATCTACAGGAAAAGAATTTAAAGTAAGTTTGGGCCATGTCAGATTATTCCATAGCATTTATTTCCAATGAAGCCGTTACTCGCAGTTACGCTAATGAATTTTTAACTGAAAAATGGCTTGGTAATTTCAAAGTGGCATCATCAATTAATAGTAAAAGGCTGGAAAATTTTAAAATAGATTTTTGCCTAATAGATACTTCAAAAAACTTCGAGAGTTTTAATGATCTTAAAGGTTTCTGTAAAAATATAGGGATAAAAAAAATAATAATTTTCTACGCTGAAAATAAATTGGACAAGCTTAAAAAACTTTTTAAAAAACAACAAGATCGTATAATTTTTAAAAAAGTTGAAAGAATTAATAGCAAAGAATTTTTTATAAATCAGTTTTCAGATCTTATTAAACTCCTAAGCCCAGTTAGTTCCCAAAGCTTTATGGACTTAGCGGAGCTTAAGACTTCTAATTCATACGATTTAATTTTATTAGGAGCTTCAACTGGTGGGCCTGAGGCGCTTAAGCAGATCATTGGCAAGCTAAAGCCTAATATGCCGCCCATATTAGTAGTCCTACATATGCAACCTGATTTTTTGGTTCGTTACTGTGAGCGGCTAACGAGAATTACAACACTTAAAGTAAAAAGATTTATTAATCATGAGAAGGTTGTTCCAAATTCTATCTACATTGCAGATGGGTTAAACCATATGGAGATAAGCAAAACTGGATCAGATTATTTTTTGAATAAGGGAACTGACGAGAAGGTAAAAGGCCACTGTCCAAGTGTGGATGTACTTTTTAATTCAGCAGCTAGAATAAAAAAATCAAACCTTTTAGCCATTTTACTCACTGGTATGGGATCAGATGGAGCAGAGGGATTAAATTCATTAAAAAATTCTGGGGCTTTTACAGTAACACAGAATGAAGAAACTTCAGAAGTTTACGGCATGCCCAAAGCCGCTCTTGAAATAGGGGCTGCTAAGTGCGTTCTTAGTCTGGAACAAATCACTGAAATTCTAAGCGCACAAGAAGTTCAATTTTCTTATTAAATACTTTTATACATCTGCTAGTGCATCTAAAATTGGGCATTCAGGCCGATCATTTCCCTTACAATTATTTGCCAAAAAGCTAAGTTGGCGTCTAAGGTCTTTAAGCTCAATAAGTTTAGCGTCTATTTCTGAAATCTTGTCCAAAGTAAGAGCTTTTACTTCCTTACTAGACCTATTTTTATCAGAGTATAAAGAAAGCAGTTCTTCACATTCTTGAATGCTGAAATTAAATTTCCGAGCTTTTGCAACAAATTGTAGTTGGGCCAAATCATCATCAGAAAAATCTCTATACCCTGTACTACAATTTTTTAAAGGCTTTACGAGACCAATATCGGCATAATATCGAACGGTTTTTACTGTTAAATTTGATAGTTTTGCCGCTTTACCTATATTCACAATATATCCTTTACACTCCACTAACTGGAGAGTTTATACGTTAATAAAATGAGGTCAACATGACGTACTTAGTAAATGAGTTAAATATTAATTGGCGATGCAAACATACTTGGATTCGTTCATCCAAGAATACTGGATGGTGTCTGCTAGGGTGCGCAATTGGTGATATTGGAACCATATTATATTTTCAGTTAATGGGAATAGATTGGCCTGTGTGGCTTATTATGACACTGGCAATTATAAATGGCATTATAACGTCAATTATATTAGAAACTTTTATTTTAAGTAAGCAAATGGAGCTTCGGCAGGCTTTTAAAACTGCGATCGGTATGTCTTTAATTTCAATGGTTTCAATGGAATTGGCCATGAATATAACCGATGTACTGTTAACAGGCGGAGCTGTTATAAAACTATGGGTGCTCCCTTTTATGCTCTTTGCGGGTTTTATTACCCCACTTCCATATAATTATTGGCGGCTAAAAGCTCTGGGAAAATCCTGCCACTAGAAAAGAGCTCAAATACTCAGTTGAGAAATCAAATTCTTTTACAGGACTTTTATTAACGGATTCCATTTACTGCGAGATAGGCTGAGTACAGAGATGTAGTTCCCGTAATAAACAGTCGATTCAACCGATCTCCACCAAAACAAACATTGGAAACAATTTCGGGAATTTTGATTTTGCCTATCAAAACGCCAACCGAGTTATAACAATGGACACCATCAGCAGCCGAAGTCCAAATTCTATCTTCGCTATCAATTCTAAACCCATCGAATAAACCATTTGAGCATTCGGCAAACAATTTTGGATCTTCCGAAGCTATTTTCTCTCCTTTAAGATCAAAACTGTAAATATTCCTTGGGCCACCTTTAACATGAGAGCCTCCCGTATCTGAAACATAGAGTTTGCTTTCACTCTTATTAAAACAAAGGCCGTTGGGTTTAATCAATTGATCAGTAACTAAATCTATATTTCCTGTTTTTTGGTCAATTCTAAATACATTACAGGAGGATTGCTCATTTGGTGACTTACGCCCTTCATAATCACTCATTATGCCGTAGTCAGGATCAGTAAACCAAATGGAACCATCACTTTTAACAATCACATCATTGGGCGAATTTAATCGTTTTCCGTCATATTGACTCGCTAATGTTGTAACCTCACCAGAATGCTCAGTTCGTGTTACAGATCTTGATAAATGCTGGCAAGTTATGAGCCGTCCCTGAAGATCTCTAGTATTACCATTTGAGAAGTTAGAGGGATTTCTGAACTCTGACACATGTCCATTCGTTTCGTCCCATCTAAGCATTCTATTATTTGGAATATCAGAAAATACAAGAAATCTTCCAGCTGGAAACCAAACAGGTCCTTCTACCCAACGCGCACCTGTCCAAAGTCTTTCTACACGCCCATGCCCTGTTAAACAGCTTTCAAACTCTTCTTCTAATATTTCGAAGCCAGTACCTTCTATTTCCCCAAAAAAACTTTTCATAAAACTTAGTTATCCTGAATATTCCATAATTTCTTAGCATTTTCTTTATAAAAACTTTTTCTTTCAGATTTCGACCACTCAGCCGTTAGGGTATGCGTCAATGCAACCCAAGTTGGCAAGCCTCCACCTAACTCACACACTGGACTATCACTTCCCCAGATAATTCTATCAATTCCAAAAACATCAACAGTGTGGTCAAAAAAGGGCTTCATATCCGTTAGCGACCAACTCTCACCTTCGCCGTAGGCTATGATACCAGAAATTTTCGCCGTCACATTAGGGCGTTGTGCAATATTTTTCATCGCCGCAGCCCAAGAAGAGAAAATACTATTTTTTATATCGGGCACACCGCAATGATCCAAAATAAATTTAACATTTGGACAAGCATCTATTAATTCTACGACAATTGGTAATTGGTCAGCTCGGGCACATATGTCAAATGTTAGGTTATAATCGCTCAAAAGGTTAATATTTTCCCTAAACAAAGAATTTTGGCTTAGGTCATCTGAAACAACGTGGAGAACTCTCCTAAACCCTTTAATTAATGTGTTTTGAGACGCCCAATTTAAAAAATCATCAAAACCTTGCTGCTCAGGCCTACACGCTGAAATTATTCCTTTTATCTTACTACTTGGTTGGCTGCTTAAACTCTCCAACATTACCGTTTCGTTTTTTATATCACTTTCGGAGACATCCACTTCCATATGAAAGCATCCATCAATACCCAACCTATTCGCTGTAATTTCATATTCTTCATATTTGTAAGGTTTATTTAATTTCGGGACTTCACTTAGCCACGGGTAATCAATTTTATTAGGGTAAATAAGATGAAGATGGGTATCAAAGAGCATTAATCAAAAACTTCTAACTTTATGAAGGGTTAAGTTGAATTAATTTTACACTGGCTGGATAAATTTTGATATAATTTTTTAAAATAAAAAAAAACTGGATCATAAAGGGCAATAAGATGGAAAATACTGAATTTGGGGCCCGTCTCAACTCCTTTAAATTAGGACTTAGTAAGTCTGAAGTTGAGGAAGCAGGTCATCTGACGTTGGCACTTTTGAAACGTGCTTCACAGGCAGGCCTGACTTGCGCAGATCTGAATTTTCCAGATCACTTTTCTAAACTCGAAATTAAGCAACTTAAAGAGTTTCTAAGAAAAAATAATATAAAGATAAACGGTTTGGCTATGCGATATTATACATCGCCAAAATTTAAATTAGGGGCTTTTACCAATCCAGAGAAAGCGGTTCGTCGATTAGCAATAGACGAGACAAAAAAAGGAATTGATCTTGCAGCATCGTTAGACTGTGGGACCATGACACTCTGGATGGGGCAAGATGGTCTTGATTATTCTTTTCAAGCAGATTTTTCAAAAATGTGGGATGATACGATTGCGGCCATGCAAGAGGTTGCTGAACATAATAAAAATATTAACATTTCAATAGAATATAAACCAAATGAACCCAGAGCCTTCTCTTTGATGCCTGATGTGGCGACAACTTTGTTAGCATTGGCTGAAATAAACCGAGCTAATACTGGTGTAACACTAGACTTTGCCCACGTTCTATATGCAGATGAAATGCCTGCTTTTGCTGCCAACCTTATAAATAGAAAGTCTAAACTTTTAGGCGTACATCTAAATGACGGCTACGGGAAATGGGATAATGGTTTAATGGTTGGCTCAGTTCACCCAATTCAGACATTAGAACTTCTAGTTGAGCTCCTTGAGTGTAATTATGAGGGTGCAATTTATTTTGATACTTTCCCTGATCATTCCGGATTAGATCCCATTGAAGAAAGCAAAGAAAATATCGCACTTACCAAAAAGTTGATTAAAATTGCCCAGGGCTTGCATAAATCAGATGCAGTTCGAGAGGCTCGAACTATGCAAAACCCCATTTTAGCCCAGCAAATAATTCGAAGTAGCCTTTTAAAATGAAAAATTTATTTGTTGTAGGGTCCCTGCATTTAGACGTGATTGTAAAGAGCCCACGGATCCCACAAAAAGACGAAACAATTATTGGAAAATCAGTAGAGTATGTTTTTGGTGGCAAAGGTGGCAATCAAGCATTGGCTGCTGACCAAAATGGCGCAAACACATACTTTGCAGGGCGTGTGGGTTCTGATAGCTTTGCCAAACTATTAACCACTCATTTAAAACACTCTTCTATAGACTTTAGTGCTTTGCAGGTAGGAGCAGGCGCAAGCGGAATGAGTGTAGCAATAGTTGAAACATCTGGTGAATATAGCGCAGCCGTTGTATCAGGAGAAAACCTTCATATTGATGAAAAATCAATCAAATTGCCGAAAAATACAGGTGTATTGTTAATACAAAATGAAATTAACGATAAAGTGAACTTAGAACTCGCTAAGCGAGCAAAAGCTACTGGTTCTAAAATTTGGCTGAACGCCGCGCCGGCTAAACGAATTGATACTAAGCTCCTCTCATTAATAGATCTTTGTATTGTCAATCGAGTAGAGGCCGAGTTTTACGAATTTAGCAATAAAGAAAAAATTCAAAATAATTTAACCATAATAAAAACTTTAGGTCAGCAGGGTTTGGAGTTAATCGAGCCTGGTGGGAATACAAAAAAAATTCCTGCATTTAACGTTAATGTAGTTTCATCACATGGTGCAGGCGATATGTTTATAGGTGCACTGGCGGCAAGATATTTAGAGGGAAACCCAATTGAAAGCGCGCTAGAGTACGCTCAGGGTGCTGCGGCACTACATATCTCTAGGCCAGAAAATGAGAGAAAAGAAATTACACCAAAAAAAATATCAGATTTCATCACATCTAACTTTAAAAGTTAACTTTATATCAGATTAACCAACAGGAGCATCAGATCTGATTAGTTTTTCTGACTTTAAATCAGACCAAAATGAGCTTGGAATAGTCTCAGAGTAAACTTTTATGTTTTCATCTAATTCGTTTTGTGTCTGAGCTCCGGGTATTACGCTTAAATGTGTTGGATGAAGTAGTGGAAATTGTAAAGCAGCCGCTTTCAACGAGACATTATGCGCCTCACATACTGCTTCAATTGATTTAACTTTATCCATTATCTTTTTTGGTGCAGGGTCATAGTTGTAAAATGCTCCTTCAATTGCACCTGTAGCTAATATGCCGGAATTGTAAGGGCCACCTGTTACTATTTTTATTCCTCGCTTTTGACACAAGGGTAGGAAAGTGTCCAAAGCATCCTGCTCAAGTAAAGTATAACGGCCAGCCAGTAAAAAGATGTCAAAATCTCCCTTTTGAGCAAGGTTCTCGCAAACCTCCCACTCATTTATTCCACCTCCAATCGCTTTTATAACGCCTTGATCTCTGAGACCAATCATGGCTCTATAGCCTCCATTATCAAAAAATTGACGAATTCTTTCATCTGAAGCTTGCTTTGAGCCGTGCGTAAAAATACATAAATCGTGAACATACGCGATATCTATTTTATTGATACCAAGCCGTTCATAAGAAAACTCTATCGACCTCATAACTCCATCGTAACTATAGTCATAGACCTCTTGCCTTGAGGGCACTTCAAACCACTTACCATGCCCAGTACGGTTACTTTCACCACAGGGTTTCATAAGTCGGCCCACTTTAGTCGAAAGCACATATTCATCTCTCAGCTTAGTTCTGAGAAAACGATTTAGACGGGTTTCACTCAAACCAAGTCCATAAAGTGGCGCAGTATCATAATACCGCACTCCAGATTTCCATGCCGCTTCAAGAGCAGAGTTGGCCTCACTATCAGAAATTGGTTTGTAAAGGTTACCCAGTGGAGCTGTACCAAAACCAACTTCGGTTAAAGATAAACCGTTAGAGGAGCCCTTTTTGAAAATACGGCTTTTAATCATCCTTTTTTTCCTTTTTCTTGGAATTAAATGGCTAATGAGTAAAATTTAATTGGCAGTTTATATCCTTAAAGCTTAACATGCCACTTAGGAGGATTGTCTATTGAAAAATCGCTTTAAAGAAGTTTTTGCGACCAAAAAACCAGTTATAGCAATGGTACATTTAGGTGCCCTACCCGGCTCTCCTTTGTACGACAGTGAAGCCGGCTTGAACGGAATAATCGAAGCTGCCAGGTTAGATCTTCAAGCATTACAAGATGCAAATGTAGACGCGGTTATGTTTGGAAATGAAAATGATCGACCATACGAATTAAAAGTGGATACCGCATCTACTTCAGCCGCAGCCTTCATTATTGGGCAGTTAAAATCTGAGATTTATGTTCCTTTTGGAGTTAATATGCTCTGGGATCCAATGGCGACTGTGGCGCTTGGTGCAACAACTGGCGCAACTTTTGTAAGAGAAATTTTCACCGGTTCTTATGCATCAGATATGGGAAATTGGACAGCTGACGCTGGTAAAGCCATGCGCTACCGAGACCAATTAAATAGAAAAGATATGCTTATGCTTTTCAATGTGTCTGCAGAATTTGCGCATTCTCTCGATCAACGTTCTCTGGCAGATCGAGCAAAAAGTGTAACTTTTTCATCAATACCAGACGCAATTTTAGTGAGTGGGCAAATCACAGGTGAGGCAGCAGATTTATCCGAGCTCAAAATGGTAAAAGACAGCGTACCTAGTTTACCTGTACTGGCTAATACAGGAGTAAAACACGAAACAGTTGAAGAAATTTTCAAAATTGCTGATGGTTGCATTGTTGGTTCTGCTTTAAAATATTCAGGCGACACCTGGAAATCGGTTGATCCTGGTCGCGCAAAAGATTTTATGGAGCGTGTCAAAAAAATACGGTCACAAATATGATTGACAGAATACGAGAAGATACACTCCATTTAATGAAAATACCGGGGCTATCTGGCCACGAGGAACAGGTTAGGTATTTTATAAAAGAAGAGTTAAAAAAAATTGGTCTGACCCCGTTTTTTGATAAATTCGGTAATATTACGGTAACCTTTCCAGGTACTGGTCCTCGTGTGATGCTTTTTACTCACATGGATCAATTAGGGCTGGTAGTGCGTAAAATTGAAGATGATGGTTTCTTAAGATTTGAACGGGTTGGTGGGGTTCCAGAAAGAGTATTGCCAGGACAAGCTATTTCAGCAATTTCAAAAAATGGTAGTACTCTGCCTGGTATTATTGGGATCAAGAGCCACCACGCAACACAGCCTGAGGAAAAATATACGGTCGTAAGCTACAGAGACCTCTATATAGACTTGGGAATGGCCACGGCAGCTGAGGTTCGCGCCAACGGAATAGAAATAGGGAGCCCAGTGGTTTATAAACCATCAGCTGAAGTCATTGCCAATGAAAACATCATAGGAACAAGCGTCGATGATAGGGCGGGCTGTGCTGTGCTGTTGGAGGTGGCCCGACAATTAAATTCAAAAACTAACGGTCCGGAAGTAAACATTGTGTTTTCTGTTCAGGAGGAATTCAATCTAAGGGGCGCTCTTCCTGTAGCTCAAAAAATAAAGCCTGAGATTGCAATACAAATTGATTTATTACTGGCGAGTGATACGCCAGATATGAAGGATTTTGGAGAAATTAAACTTGGTAAGGGTCCGGGTATAAGTATGTTTTCCTTCCACGGCAGAGGTACATTGAACGGAGTTATACCTCACCCAGTTTTGGTAGAGCATTTCGAGCAGACTGCTTTGAACGAAAATATTAACCTGCAGAAAAGCGCTCATATTGGAGCTCTTACAGATTTATCGTATGTTCAATCAGTTAAAGACGGCGTAGCATCCATAGATGTTGGTTTTCCAATCAGGTATAGCCATACCCCACAGGAAATGTGCGATCTGAATGATCTTGTTGGTCTAACGAAACTTCTTGTGTCTGCGCTGAATTCTCTGCCAAAAAACATCAACTTAATTCGTGATTAGGTGCTGACATGAAATATACTGTTGGCGTCGATATAGGTACATTTGAAACAAAAGCTGTATTGGTTAATGAGATTGGGGAAGTGGAAGCTCAAGCTCATAGACCCCACAAAATGTTAGTCCCCCAACCCGGTTGGGCTGAACATCGACCTAATGAAGATTGGTGGGGAGATTTTTGTCAGGTAACTAACGAAATTGTAAAAGAAAGTGGTATCAATTCTGCGGATATCAAAGGGTTAGCTTGCAGTGCCATTGGTCCGTGCATGTTGCCAGTCGATGATAAAGGCGAACCTCTTATGAACGGTGTTTTATACGGGGTGGATACAAGGTCCCATGAAGAGATTGATATATTAAACAATATTATTGGCGAAAATGAAGTATTAAAATTTTGTGGTAACGCTTTAACATCACAATCTGTTGGGCCCAAAATACTATGGCTAAAAAGAAACAAACCAGAAATTTTTCAAAAAACATCCAAAATATTAACTTCAACAAGTTTTCTTGTTCATAAGCTGACAGAAAGATTCGTGATCGACCATTATACTGCGGCAAATTTTTCTCCACTATACAATATCCATACGCAAAACTGGAGTGAGGAATTAACCAAAGATATAATTTCGCTTGAGTGTTTACCTGAGTTAAAATGGTCTACAGAAATCATTGGGAATATCACAAAAAAGGCTGCTTCCGAAACTGGTTTACCAAACGGAATACCAGTAACCACTGGAACAATAGATGCAGCAGCAGAAGCTATCTCTGTCGGTTTGGCTACTGAGGGTGATACCATGTGCATGTATGGGTCAACTATCTTTATGATTTCTTTAACAAAAAAACAAAGTAGCGACCCGCGTCTATGGTATGCCCCGTGGTTATTTAAAGGTGAGCACGCATCAATGGCTGGTTTATCGACTAGTGGAACATTAACGCATTGGTTTAGAGATCAATTTGGAAAAGATTTGGATTTAGAATCCGGGTTTTCTGAGTTAACTTCAGAAGCAGTTGCGTCAAGACCGGGCGCTAATGGTATAGTATTTCTACCATATTTCTCCGGAGAAAGAACTCCTATTCATGATCCAAGTGCAAAAGGCACGATTTTTGGTTTGAGGCTAGATCACAAACGTGGAGACATATATCGAAGTCTCCTCGAGGGCATTGCTAATGGAACACGGCATGTCGTAGAAACGTTTGCGGATGCTGGAACTCAAACCAAAGTTCTGTATGCAGTTGGTGGTGGTACTAAAAATGATCTTTGGCTGCAGTCCACTTCAGATATAATCGGCGTCGATCAAATTATACGAAAAAATACCGTAGGTGCCAGTTATGGAAATGCATTTTTAGCAGCATGTTCAACGGGCATAACTGAGCGAAAAATGATTGACGTTTGGAACCCAATAAAAACAAAAATTATCGCCAACAATTATGAAGTGCATAATCATAATTACGAAATTTTTAAGTCTTTATATGAGGCAACAAAACATCTGATGAAGAAAATCTAAAATAAATACCAGAAACTTGTAAACTTTAATTTACTAGAACCTTTCAACCAGCGACTGATTTCCTAAATCGTTAAATTTGCGCAATTAAAGGTGGCATGCTAATATGTTACTGCTGCCACAAATTACAATTGTTCAATGATTGATCATACAAAACCAAATTTAAACTTTGATAAAATAGAACCCGCTTCACTTCGCCATAAAGCGTATATCACCTTACAAAAAGCAATAATTGAGCTTGATTTCAAGCCAGGTGAGTTACTAAAAAAAAGTGAACTCTGCAAATCCCTTGGCATATCTAGGACGCCACTTTCAGAGGCAATCGCTTTATTGGTACAAGACGGACTAGTGGAAGTCGTTCCACAAGCCGGCACCTATGTTGCGCGATTTTCAATCGATGAACTTAAAGAGGGAGCTTTCATACGAGAAGCTCTAGAAGTTGCAGCAATAAAGAAACTGGCAAGTTCAATAACAGATCAAAATTTAATCGAACTTCGCCGAAATCTCAGATTACAAAGAGCCTATATAGATGACAAAGATATACAGGGGTTTTATGGTCTAGATAGTAAATTTCATTCCATAATTTTAAATGCAACAGGTTTTAGAAAATTATCACGTTTAGCGGATACCGCCTGGATGAATGTAAATCGAGTAAGACGCCTTCTCTTGCCCGTACCGGGAAGAATTGAAGCAACTTACGTTGAACACAAAGAAATATTTTCTGCATTAGAACAAAGAGATACAATACAATCAGAAAAGGTCTTGAAGGAACATCTGAGAAAGTTGATGACTTTTGTTGCACCTCTAGAAAAAAATCACCCAGAATATTTTTTAATGAGCTAATCCAACTCTATTTAACTGCTCCGGCCGCCATACCTTTGATAATATAACGCTCTAATATAATAGCGATTATAATCAGAGGCAAAATAGCCGCTAATGATAGTGCCGCCATTGACCACCAAGATATACCTTGCGAACCTGTTTGGCTTGCAACCATAACAGGCAATGTCTTTGCATAGGATGATGTCAGAAGTGCTGCGAAAAAATACTCATTCCAAGTTAAAACTAGAGAAATAATGAATGCTGCAACCATACCAGGTAAGGCAATGGGCATAATTATAGTCAAAAATGCACCCCAAATTGATAATCCATCAACAAGAGCTGCCTCCTCCAGTTCGGTAGGTATAGAGCTGAATTGGTCTTTCATTATCCAGATCACAATTGGCAAAACTGTTAAAGTATACAGGGCTATGAGCCCAATTCTTGTGTCCAAAAGGGCCAGTTCCTTGTATAAAACTAAAAACGGTAACGCCAAAACAACTGGAGGAAGAATAAGCTGTGATAGGAAAAAGAATGAGATATCCGAATTTCTCATAAATCCAAAACGATATTTAAATCGACTTAAACCGTAGGCAGTACAACTACCTAAAAGCACAGCCAAAGTTGAAGAACCTAAAGCAGCTATCATTGAGTTATAGAACCGCTTTAGGAATTCTTCTCTAACCGTACTTTCAACAAATATTCTGTCTGGAGACAATCCCAAAGACTTTAGTCCGAGCCACTTAGGTCTGAAATCCCACCAGGGTATAAGGTTGCCCTTCATGACATCAGGAGCAGCTTTGAAGGTTGTTGTAACTGTCCAATATATAGGGAATAGGCATATTATCGCCCAGAATATAAGAATGAAATAGATAACAGTTTTACCAAGAAATTTTTTAGGACGGAATGCAGCGTCGTTTTTACTATCGAAGAAAATTTGTTTTGACATCTCTAGTACCTTGGCCTCGACCAACGCTCTGCCATTTTAATCAAAAATGTCATGAATATTACAATTAATACTAAATAAACTATGGCTAAAAATGTGCCATACCCAACGTTGCTACGATCCCTATATTCCCTGTAGATAAAGCTTGTAACACTATCAGTTGCTCCTCCTGGACCGCCTGATGTTACGTTAATGATAATATCTGCAAGCTTTAGTTTAAAGATAATTCTTATCAGAATAGCTGTTATTGATACTGGTAGCATCAGAGGGAATGTAATTTCCCAAAACTTTTTCCATGGTGGTGCACCGTCCACTTCTGCTGCCTCATTAAGCTCCTTTGGGATAGCTTGCAATCCAGCTAAAATCATTATCATCATAAACGGAATAAAGGTCCATGCATCCATGGCCATTATCATAAATCTTGCTATTTCATCAGTTCCAAAAAAGGAAGGGTTATCCCAGCCTAAAGCACGTACAAGCCTTGAAATGGGTCCAAATCTAATTTCAAGCATAGACTTACCTATCATCCAGCTTACAGCTACAGGAGACAGCATTAAAGGCATTAAGAACGCGACTCTAAAAAATTTTCTGGCCCTTATTTGGGTGTTCAGCAAAACAGCAAGACAAAATGCAATAATATATTCTGGTATAATTGCTAGAATATACCAAACCATATTTTTTAATGCATTCCAATAAAATGGATCGCTCCACATCTCGATAGCATTATCAAAACCATTGAATTGACGCCCATCAGGAGAAGACAAATTCCAACTTGAAAAGGCTATGCCTAATGCAAAGATAAGTGGAAAAATCACCATAGAAACAACAAATAAGACGGCTGGCAGAATAAAAAGACGCCGTTTGCCTTGCTCCCCATAAAGGATTACCTGAGCCCAGCAAAGACAAGTGGCCCAAAAGAAATAAGCATAAAGGGTTGGACGCCAGGTTTTAAATCCAAACTCAAAAGAGCTAAACTGATCTAGGCTTTGGATGGAAATCAAAACTATCAATATAGTTGCTGATCCCCATATCATTAAACGGCCAAGATCGCGGCGCCGAGCCGAGATTTTGTCTTGCGTTACAATATGAAGATAATCGGTTTCAGTGCTACTCACAATTATGCGAACCCAATTTTATATTTTTAATTTTCGAATTTAGGCCGGCAAAATATGCCGGCCTATTTTATGAATAATTACATACCCATTGAAGCTTTATAGAGGGCAATCTGGCTATCTCGCCCGATTTGATCAGTAATCTTTTCCCAAGCGACGGCAATTGCATCAGCCGTTTCTTGAGCGGAGCCATATTGACCGGCAAACCCTTTGGCCAACTCATCCTCAGCAACTGAGTAGTACTGAAAGATACCTGGTATACGCGGTTCGTTAAGTGAATTTGGATGATTATAGGTATCAAGATTAGATCCTAAATAGTCCTCAACAAACGCTCGATCATAACCAGCAGCTTCCCATTCATCATAGTTAAAGTGAGAGTTTCTATATGGTTGGAAACCTGATGGATACGCTGAAGTCCAAAGAGAAAGATCTTTGCCTCCTAGATGAGCTGCTGCTGACCATGCAGCTTTTCTTTTCTTACTATCACCTTCCACTCGGTTCGTTACATAAACTCCCCAACCAAGGTAAGCGTTGTTTGGAGCTTCATTATATGTGTTCTCCCATGCTGCTTTATTGTGATTATAAACACGATCTGAGCCTGGAATAGCACTAAAGCCAACGACATCACCAATTACGGAAGTATCAGAGGTTCTAGCATTAGATCCAATATCGCCCCACCAAGTGAGCATCGATCCAGTACCTGCTAAGAACTGTTGGAAACCCGTTGTGCCAGGGTCTGCATTAATCTGATCGGCCGGATATGCTCCCTCAATCGCAATTAAGTCCATTACGTCTTGAATAGCTTGTACCCAACCAGGATTATTTATCCTTGGTTTCATGGTATCTATATCAAATAAAAATGCTGGATCGTCAGGATGCTTAACATAAGGTCCGGCTCTGTCTGTCAAAAAGTACATGCCAAAACCACCCCAACCTTTTAGTGGATCTAAAAACCCATGCGCTGGAAGCCCAGTCAGGGGATCAGTTTTGCCGACTAAATCCTTAGATATTTGATTAACTTCCTGCCATGTTTTGGGTGGGTTATTTCGACCACTAATTGAGCCTGGACCAAAATAATCAGTTCTGTAGCAAAATGTATGACAATCACCATCAATATTTATTCGATAAGCTTTCCCATCCCAAGTTCCAACCGGAGGTTGAAGATAACCAACCAAATCATCGTACTCAATTTGATCCTTCACCCAGGCTGGCATTTCATTGAGTAAACCTTGTCCAGCGGTATCACCCTCAAATGGTGCCCCCATTTCGATTATATCAAAATCAACAGTTTTAGTTGCAATAGACTGTTGTAACCTAGGATTATAATCTGCCTGGGCGAGATCAATCCAATTTATCTTGGCACCAGTGTATGCCTCCCAGGGCTTTAAAAAACCGCGGAATAAAAAGTTATGCAAGTTTTGATTGTTCAGCCCCATAAAGGTTAGCTCGACGCCTTTGAATTCACCTTCAGCCACACGCTCTTTGACAGGGCCCATGCAGAGCTCACCAACTTTTTGCCATTCTGGATCTCCAGGTGAACCCATTCCGACCCCAGGTATTTTCATAATTTCTGCGCGGACACCACTATGGCTTCCAGCAAATGCCGGAGCAGCGCCACCCATTGCTGCCAGCGCTCCTACACTGGCTGCGCCTTTTAAAACGCTACGCCGATTCATTTGTGATCGAACGTATTGATTGTAAAGTTGTACTTTCACGATTTTTCTCCCGTTACCTATTGATTTAAAAGCTTAAAAGCCCCACTGTTATTTCTATGGAGCTCACACAACTTAAAGAAAAATCTGCTCACCTCGGTGGCTCCTTATCAAATCATTCCAGTGAAACTCATTTCTGTCAAGTCACTAACATGTTAGCATGAACAGAAGTAGACAGTCGATATTCTATCAGCTAAGCTTTTTAAAAAAAATAATGCGTCAGGAAAAAAAAGATGGCCGAAGTAAGCATCTCCAACGTTAGAAAAATTTATGGCTCAACACAGGTTATTCATGATCTAAGCATCAAAGTTAATGATGGTGAATTTGTTGTTCTTGTTGGGCCATCAGGCTGCGGAAAATCAACACTATTGAGGATGGTTGCTGGACTGGAAAGTATAACAGGTGGAGAGATTAGCATTGCGGGAAAAACTGTAAACAACCTACCGCCTTCTGAAAGAGATATTGCCATGGTTTTCCAAAACTATGCTCTATACCCTCATAAAACAGTTGAAGCAAATATGGCTTTCTCTCTCAAAATGCGAGGGCTAGATCGCAATTTGATTAAGGAAAAAATCAATACAGCAGCCGAAGTATTAGGATTAACTCCTTACCTGAATAGATACCCTCGAGCCTTATCAGGAGGTCAAAGACAAAGAGTGGCTATGGGCCGAGCGATCGTTAGAGACCCTCAGGTTTTTCTATTTGATGAGCCGTTATCAAACTTAGATGCTAAACTTCGAGTACAAATGCGAGCCGAAATCAGAGAACTGCACCAAAGACTAAAATCTACAACTCTATATGTAACTCATGACCAAATTGAAGCCATGACAATGGCTGACAAGATTGTCGTAATGCAAGATGGATATATTGAGCAAATTGGTTCGCCTTTGGAGCTTTATGACCGACCAAGCAATGTTTTTGTTGCTGGTTTTATTGGATCTCCAGCCATGAATTTAATCCCTGGCATTACAAAAAAATCAGGCAAAAGCTTTGCTGTTGAAATATTTGGAACAAAGTTGCCCTTACCAAAAATTAAAAACTTAATTGACGGACAAGAAGTATTAATTGGGGTCCGTCCAGAGCAATTAATTCCAGGCAAAAGTGGCATCCCTGCCACAGTTGCGATTGTGGAACCGACCGGTTCGGAAACACATCTAATTGTTCGAAGTGGAGAGCAAGAACTAATTTCTGTAATTCGCGAAAGGAGTAGCTTTAGTGTTGGAGAAGAGATTCTTCTATCGTCAGACAAGAGCTCTTTGCATATATTCGATTCAAAAACATCTGAAAGATTAAACGATGATTAATCTTTTGAGAGATACATTAAAAAATAAAAAATATTGTGCGAGAACCAAATAGTAAAGCTCGCAATACAAAGGAGAAAGAAATGTTAAAAGGAATAAGTCCTTTACTAAATGCTGATGTTTTACACGTTCTAAGAGCTATGGGGCATGGTGATGATCTGATAATTGCAGATACTAATTTTCCATCAGATAGCGTTGCAAGACAAACAGTTTACGGAAAACTCCTGAGGATTGATGCGTCAGCAGCTGATGTCATTAAGGCTGTTCTATCCGTAATGCCGATTGATACATTTGTTAATGATGCTGCAGCTAGAATGGAAGTTGTTGACGAACCTGAGACAATTTTACCTGTTATGAGTGAAGTACAAGAACAGGTTTCAGTAGTCAGCGGCCCTAATCCTATGTTACCTATTGAGCGCTTTTCTTTTTATGACAGAGCCAAGAAAGCTTATGCTGTTATTCAAACTGGAGAACGTAGGTTTTACGGCTGTTTTGCTTTTCGTAAGGGCGTAATTGGGCCTGATGGAGAATAAATATATGGGGAAAGTTTTAGTATTAGGCGTATTCGTTGCTGATACAGCATATCGAGCCTCACGAATGCCTAAAATGGGAGAAACAATTCTTGGAAATTCATTTGTATTAGGTCCTGGTGGAAAAGGTTCCAATCAAGCCGTGGCGGCTGGAAATTTAGGGGCTGATGTAACAATAATAACGCGTCTAGCCGATGATGACTTTGGAAAAATGGCAAAGCAAACCTGGCAAAATGCAAATGTGAAAGGTTCCATTAAATATAGCACCAACAGTTATACAGGCGCTGCGTTTATTTTTATAGACGATAAAACAGGGGATAACGCCATAATCATTGCGCCCGGAGCAGCTTCAGAAATTTCTCTGAGCGATATTCATGACAATTCAGAAATAATCTCATCCACAGACGTGTTCCTAACCCAGCTTGAGCAACCTATCGAAGTTGCGCAAGAGGCACTTAAAGTTGCTAAAGAAAATAATAAAATAACCATCTTAAATCCTGCTCCGGCGGCTAGGCTTCCAAAAGAAATATTTGGTCTTTGTGATTTCATAACACCAAATGAAACTGAAACCGAAGCGCTTACTGGATTACCAGTGAGAAACGAAAAAGAAGCAGAAAATGCTGCCAAAGTCCTGAATGATTTAGGAGTTAAAACTCCAATCATTACCATGGGGGAGCAAGGAGCCTTTTTATATGAGCATGGACTTGTTCCTGCATTTAATGCCGGCAAAGTAGTTGAAACCACTGGCGCTGGAGATGCATTTAATGGTGGCTTTGCTGTCGCTTTATCAGAAGGAAAATCCGCTTTAGAGGCTGTAAAATTTGGGTGTGCGACAGCCTCTATTTCTGTGACACGTGCAGGGACCGCTCCGTCAATGCCCGCAAGAGATGAAGTAGAGGAAATTTTATCAACCTGAGAATTAATTGAAAGGTTTAAAAGGGGTGCCAGAGTATCAACAAAGTTGGCCAATGCCTAAAAACCCAATTCCAATTGTGGTATTTGGAGCTGGATCAATTGTTTCAGATGCCCACCTGCCCGCTTATAAAATGTCAAATCTGCCGATAAAGGGAATATATGATCCAGATCATGAAAAAGCAAAAAAATTAGGTCAAATTTACGATATAAAAGTATTCAAAAAAGTTTCCGATGCTACCGCTGAAAAAAATGTTGTATTTGATTTAGCTATTCCGCCATCGGCTCATCATGAAGTAATAGAAAAACTTCCAAAAAATTCAGCAGTAATTTTACAAAAGCCAATGGGGAGCAATCTAGAAGAGGCTTCTAAAATACTTGGTTTATGTAATCAAAAATCACTGACAGCATGCGTAAATTTCCAATTGCGATTTGCACCTATGATACTTGCACTGAAAGATATCATGGATAGGGGCTTAATTGGTGAAGTCGTAGATATTGATATGTGGGGGGCCTTGGATACTCCATGGGGCCTTTGGAAGTTTTTAGAAGAACTGCCAAGAGTAGAAATATTGTTACACTCCATACATTATCTGGATGTAATAAGATTTCTTGTTGGCAACCCAATTGGTGTTCATGCTAAGACAATGGGCCATCCGGCATCAAAGATATCAAACACCCGAACAGCGGCCATACTTGATTACGGCGACAAATTAAGATGCGCTTTATCTATAAATCACAATCACACATACGGTCGAAAATACCAAGCGTGTGAGTTGAGAATTAGCGGTACCAAAGGTGCAGCCTACCTACATTTCGGCGTGAACCTCAATTATCCAAAAGGTGAGCCAGACAGAATGGAAGTTAATTTTGGGAATGGTTGGAACGAAGTTAAGTTAAAAGGTAGCTGGTTTATTGATAGTTTTGGATACCGGATGCGGCAACTTCAGCGAGCTGCAGCAGGCGAGGATGAAAATTTGATTTCGACAGTAGAGGACGCCTGGTATACAATGGCACTTGTGGAATCTGCCTACGAAAGCAGCTCAAAGTCCGCTACTAAAATTCCAACCATTTCATGTTCTAGCAAAATTTAGGAGATTTATTTGACGAAAATCATCGGCATTAAGACTTTTGATTTAAGATTTCCCACGTCAGATCATCTGGACGGCTCCGATGCAATGAACCCAGATCCAGATTATTCAGCTGCTTATTTAGTTCTTGAAACAGACTGTAAACTCGAAGGACATGGTCTGACTTTTACGATTGGGCGCGGCAATGAGTTATGTATATCGGCATTTTACGCGTTAGAGCCACTTATCGTTGGGCTAGATTTATCATGGATCACAGAGAATATGGGGCGATTTTGGCGTCACATAACTGGCGATAGTCAACTACGATGGGTGGGGCCAGATAAAGGAGTGCTACACTTGGCCACTGGCGCAGTAGTAAATGCTGTTTGGGATCTATGGAGTAAGTCTGAAAATAAACCTGTTTGGCGGCTTGTTTACGATATGTCTCCGGAAGAGTTAGTAAATCTAATCGACTTTAGATATTTAACGGATGCTTTAAAACCAGAAGAAGCGTTGAGAATTTTAGAAGCGTCTTCTGAGAGAAAGGAAGCTAGATTAGTCACTTTATTAGATGAGGGTTACCCATGCTATAATACATCGGCGGGATGGCTAGGCTACTCAGATGAAAAGCTATATGACCTCTGTTTAAAGGCCAAAAAATCTGGTTTTTCTCATTTAAAGTTTAAAGTTGGGAAAGATCTGAATGACGATATACGAAGACTAAAGATCGCAAGAAAAGCCCTTGGTAATGATACAAAAATTATGATCGACGCAAACCAAGTTTGGGAGGTAGATGAGGCGATAGAATGGATAAAAAAATTAGAATTTGCTAACCCGTTCTTTATAGAAGAACCAACAAGTCCTGACGACATCTCTGGTCACAAAAAAATAAGGCAGGCAGTCAAACCAATTAAAGTAGCAACCGGAGAAATGTGTCAAAATAGAATAATTTTTAAACAATTTATACAAGAAAATGCTCTGGATATAGTTCAAATTGATAGCTGTAGAATAGGTGGCTTAAACGAAATTCTAGGAGTGCTACTGTTAGCTCACAAATACGATAAGCCAGTATGGCCACATGCTGGAGGCGTCGGTCTATGCGAATATGTTCAACATATTGCAATGATAGATTATTTATTAATTTCCTGCGAAAAAAATAGTAAGAGAATTGAATATGTCGATCATTTACACGAGCATTTTATAAGCCCTTGCAAAATACAAGACGGTAAATATATGGCGCCTTTAGAGCCGGGGTTTTCTATTGAAATGAAAAATGAAGTTCTAATAAATTATCTTCACGAGAAGTGAGTTTTCCCTAGTCCAATTGAAAATTAAGAGGTGTACTTTGCAAACAAAAATAGGCAAAATATATTCAGAAAATGGGTTTTTTTGTCCTTTAAAGGCAATAACCGAAGCAGAAGCAAAAGAATTACGTAAAGACTACGAAGCGGCTGAAGAAGATTTACAGGGAGACCTAGAACGCCTTGCTCTTTTAAAAGCCTACCCAAATAGATTGCTTCCATCATTTGACAGTCTAACGCGAAATAAAACCCTAGTAGATGCCGCAAAAGAAATTTTAGGGGAAAATATATTAGTATGGAGTGCGGCATTATTTATAAAAGAAGCTCAATCATCACAGATTGTATCCTGGCATCAAGACCTGACATACTGGCGATTAAATGATATAAAAGAAGTTACGTCTTGGTTTGCCGTTTCATCCGCCCAAAAAGAAGCAGGCTGTATGAAATTTATACCCGGTAGCCACAAAAATAGAATTATACCTCATATTGATACATTCGATAAAAATAATATGCTTTCGAGAGGGCAAGAGATTTCTGTTGAAGTTGACGAAGAGCAAGCTGTTTATGCGGAACTTAATGCAGGCCAGGCCTCTTTTCATCACGGCTTATTGTTTCACGGTTCTGGTCCTAATACGACTAAAGACAGGAGAATAGGTTCGGCGATAAGATACATATCGGCATCCATGAAGCAAGAAACTGGGGACCGGCCAATGGTAACACAGGTCAGCGGTAATAATGATTTTGGGAATTTTAAAATATTACCTCCTCCGAAAGGTCGACTTCTTGAAGAGGAATTTGAATTATGTCGCCTTGACAACGAGTTAAAAAAGAAATTGTTGCTGTGAATTTCAGTCCTAAACTCATTTGGTTTTTTAAGTTAAATTTCATCCAAGCATTATTTGATTCTTTATTTTCATAACGCTTGGTAAAACACCTGAATTTTCTTCACTTTTACCAAAAAAATCGATGCTACTGTTTCAATACCAGATACTTTTTTAAGGTTTGCGCTAACAATTGAATAAGTTTGCGCTAACATTTCTTTAGAGCCATTTAATTTAATTATTTTTTATTCTATCCATTGTTAGGTGTTGTAAAAAGGTTATTCCGATGAGCACAAAAACCGGTACTGTTAACCCAAATCTAACTTTAGCTAGCCAAGGCATTACAGGGTTTAAGAACGCCTACTATAATCTCACTGAGCCAGATTTGATCGCCCAATCAATATCTCGTAACGAAGGTGAACTTGGTATTGGCGGTACTCTTCTAGTGGAAACGGGAAAATTTACAGGTAGATCACCTAAAGATAAGCATATTGTTGTTTCAGATGAAACTTTGAATAATGTTTGGTGGGAGCGTAATGCTAAAATGTCTTCTGAGGCATTTGATGTACTACACATGGACATGCTCGATCATATCAAAGAAAAAGACCTATTTGTTCAAGACCTTTATGGGGGTGCCGATCCGAAATACAGGATTGGCGTTCGCGTTATAACGGAGTATTCTTGGCACAACCTATTCATTCGTCATTTGTTGATACGCCCTACTGAAACCGAGCTTGAAACCTATATCAGTGATTTCTCTATTATTAATCTACCAAGCTTTTCTGCTAATCCAACCAAGCACGGATGTCGAAGCGAAACAGTAATAGCCATTAATTTTGAGAAAAGATTGGTTTTAATTGGAGGCACAGAATACGCCGGGGAAAATAAAAAAGCTGTTTTCACAATTTTAAACTATTTACTACCTATGGTTGGCGTAATGCCTATGCACTGTTCTGCAAACGTATCCAAAGAAAACCCAGAGCAATCCGCTATTTTCTTCGGTCTTTCAGGAACGGGAAAAACAACTTTATCATCTGATCCAAATAGAATTCTGGTTGGAGATGATGAACATGGCTGGTCTGACAACGGGATTTTTAATTTTGAAGGTGGATGTTATGCTAAAACTATAAATCTATCGGCCAGTTCTGAGCCTGAGATCTTCAAAACAACCGCTATGTTTTCGACAGTAATAGAGAATATGGTTTATGACAAAAAAACCAAAGAACTTAATTTTGATGATGATAGCCTAACAGCGAACATGCGAGCGGCCTATCCAATGCACTACATTTCAAATTCGAGTGTTTCAGGTATGGCTTCTAAACCTAACCATATGGTTTTACTTACATGTGATGCTTTTGGTGTTATGCCTCCATTAGCTAAATTGACACCTGCACAAGCAATGTATCACTTTCTATCTGGATTTACTTCAAAGGCAGCTGGTACAGAGCGGGGAGTTAGAGAACCTGAACCAACGTTTTCTACCTGCTTTGGGGCTCCATTTTTGCCCAGATCGCCAGAAATTTATGGTAAGCTATTGCGAGATAAAATAGCTGAAGGTGGGACAACTTGTTGGTTAGTAAATACAGGCTGGACTGGAGGCGGATACGGAGAAGGCTCACGCATGCCAATTAAAGTAACTCGGGCTCTTCTAAGTGCAGCAATTAATAATCGTTTAGACCAAGCTGAATTTGTAAAAGATGCTAATTTTGGATTTTCTGTACCGAAAGCTGTTCCAGATGTTGATCAATCATATCTCAATCCTAGGGATACTTGGAAAGATGCGGGTGCTTATGATGAAGCGGCAAAAAGATTAGTTAATTTATTTATGGAAAACTTTGAGCAGCACATTCCTAATGTGGATGACGATGTAAGAAGCGCCCTAAGTACCTAGCTTATCTTTGGTTTGGTAAAGTTAAGATCGAGAAATTTTGTCTTCAGTATTGAATTCAAAGTCTTCTTGTGAATGCCGTTCTCTGAGTTGCCCAGACAAATCTCCAGAAGTACGGTTTACCATTTGTCCTCTTATCACTGCTTCACGCTGCTCCAGTTGGGTCGCCCATCTTATGACATTGCTATAATCAGAAACACTTAAGAACGCTCCTGCTTTTTTCCCATACTGCCGTCCCAATGCTAAGCGACCATACCAAGGCCATATAGCCATATCTGCAATCGAATAAGTCGGACCAGAAATGAATTCACAATCAGCAAGCCTATTGTCTAAAACACTGAGCTGGCGCTTAACTTCCATAGCGTAGCGATTGATTGGATACTTTAACTTGTTTGGAGCATAAACAAAAAAGTGACCAAAACCTCCTCCCAAATATGGAGCACTTCCCATCTGCCAGAACAACCATGACATCATCTCCGTATATTCTGACGGTGAAGATGGTAAGAAGGCGCCAAATTTGGTCGCAAGGTAAAAAAGTATAGACCCACTTTCAAAAACTCTCTGAGGATGTTTTTCAGAATAGTCCACCAGAGCCGGTATTTTTGAATTTGGATTTGCTTCTACAAATCCACTAGAAAATTGTTCTCCTTTGCCAATTTTTATCAACCAGGCATCATATTCAGCGTTTTGATGTCCCGCCGCTAAAAGTTCTTCTAGCAAAATTGTAACTTTTACTCCATTTGGTGTCCCCTCAGAGTATAATTGTAGAGGATGTTTTCCGACCGGAAGTTCACTATCAAAAGTGGCGCCTGCAACTGGTCTATTTATTGAGCCAAAAGTTCCCCCGTTCTCTTCATTCCAGGTCCAGATGTCTGGAACAATGTATTCATCTATACTCGCCATCATTACTCTCTCACTTAGTCGTAAAATCTGTTATCGATAATAATCAACATTTAAAAACTTTATATTCAACCAGAAATCTTATCAAAAAAACAATTCTAATCGACTTTGATAAAGACTGACAACATTTAAACTACGCTAGAGATGGCAACCAAAGAACAATTCCAGGAAATGCGACTAAGCCAGCAATTGTAAAAGCATCTGCAATAAAAAAAGGTGTCACACCTTTAAAAACATCTTGAACTGTAATGTCGTCTCGGACACCAGCAACTACAAAACAGTTTAATCCAATGGGAGGCGTAATTAGGCAAAACTCGGCCATTTTTACAACTAAAATGCCAAACCAAATTGCGCACATTTCTCCTGACATACCAAAAGCACTCTCAGATGCCTGCACATCCTCTCCGCCATTTAACGCCATGACTGCTGGGTAGACTACAGGCAGTGTAAGAAGCAGCATCCCAATAGCATCCATAAACATGCCAAGCACAGCATAAGCTAATAGTATACAAATTAAAATCACCATTGGAGACGCGCTTAGAGAAGTGATCCAGTCTGAAAATACTCCAGGTAGATCTGCGAAACCAAGAAATCTTACATAGATTAGAACACCCCATATGATTGTAAAAATCATGACCGTCAATTTTGCAGTCTCTATTAGAGCTTCCTTAAAATCAGCCCATCGCATTTTTTTCCAAAGTGCCATGCAAAAGACAATAAAAGCTCCTATGGCACCACCCTCGGTCGGTGTGCCCCAAGCATCTTCACCAAATGGATTATAAACAAAACA
>QOQI01000013.1 GCA_003332035.1 Paracoccaceae bacterium | reverse complement strand
ATATAGGTTCTGGTAATGCTTCTGAACTACTTGGTGGAGAGGGTGTTTTACTATTTTTACCAGGTTTTACTGAGGTTACTTCTGGAGCTATTTGATCGCTTGGCAGCGGAATTAACAGATACTGGCCTTCTCGAATTGTGAAGTTACTATCTAGTCCGTTCCAATCAGCTAGGGATCGAATAGATACATCGTACAGTCTTGATATTGTAAAAGCGGTTTCTCCTCTCGAAACTTTATGTCTAATGGGTTCGTTTTCTATCCTAGAAGTACTTTTTTTAGTTACCTTTTTTCTGTCGGCAGCCGTTTCAATTGCTGAAGCGGCTAACTCCGTTACGTTTACTTCATTTCCATTTGAAGTTGATATGTCTTGTTGCTTTTTTATTTCAACTGTTCGATTTGGTAGGCTTATAAGTTGACCTTCATTGAGTTTTTCTAGAGCACTCATACCATTGTATCTGGCTACATTTTTAGAAACTAGTCCAAGACGATCGGAAATACTTTTAATAGTATCACCCTGTCGAGCTACTGCTACTTCATAAGTAGGATACGAAATAATTCCTCTGCTATCTGGCAAAGGTCTAGTTTTCATCGCTTTTTTAACAGCATCAGAGGTGTCGTATTCGTTTCCTCTTAAATCAAAATCAAGATTGCTTAAAATGCCGCAGGAGCTGGCACTCATTACAATAAAGAATAGAATTATTTTCACAATTTTATTTAAAGTTGCACACTCCATTATAAACGACTCACTTTTCTTGCTCGTTCGCAATTTTTATTGTTCTTTTTCTGTACCCGCAACCAATGGAACAAATCTCACGGGTTGAAGGTCTTGATATTCATAGCCCTTATCCGTTTTAGCAATTTTTATAAGATTTTGTATATTATCAGATTGACCCACTGGTATAATCATAATTCCACCTACTTTTAATTGTGATAGTAATGACGAAGGGGGGTCGTCAGATGCCGCGGTCACAATTATTCTGTCAAACGGTGCTTGTTGTTCTAACCCATAACCCCCGTCAGATAATATAGTAGTGATATTGCTAATATCTAATCTTTTAAAAATTTGAGTAGCGTTATGAACAAGTAAACTATGGCGTTCAACCGTATAAACTCTTCTGGCTAATAAGCTTAAAATGGCGGCTTGGTAGCCTGACCCTGTTCCCACTTCCAATACTTTATCCCTTGGCTTAACTTGCAAAGCTTGGGTCATTATACCAACTATCGTTGGTTGGCTAATCGTTTGACCGCAAGCGATAGGGAGTGGGGTGTCATCATATGCTTTTTCAGAAAAAACTCTATTAACGAAATTTTTTCTATCAACTCTTTCCATCGCATTTAAGACTTGTTTATCTACAATACCCGCCTTTCTTAACGAAAAGAGAAATTGCATCTTTAGAGTTGGATCATCGATCATTTATTATTATTGAGATGATTAAGTGTATCATAATCGGTTAGATCCGCTTTCATTGGAGTTATTGAGATATAACCGTCCATATTCACTTTAGCATCAGTATTTTCAGATAAGGCGGCGTGTTGGTTTCCACCCTCAACAAACAAAAAATCTTTCCCTGAAGGGGATTTATGTGTCTTGGTTGAGAAGAAAGAATTTGGTCTTAATCCTTGTTTGACATATCTTGTACCACTTACATTCTGTGCGGCAGTAGGTGGAAAGTTTACATTATAAAATATTTTATAACCTTCAGTCTTTGGTAATTTATGGGCTAGAATATCGTTAATTACCTTTACGCCATGTACTTCACTTGCTTCAAATGGATTTTTTAAATTTAAATTCTGTGGACCATAGTATTGAGATAAGGCAATTGATTTTATACCTTGAAGAGCGCCCTCTATAGCTGCTCCTATAGTTCCTGAATACAAAACATTTTCAGCAGAATTATTACCTCTATTTACTCCCGAGAGGACTAAATCTGGCTTTTGGCCATTAAATACATGATATATACCAGCGAGCACACAATCTGCTGGATATCCATCAACACTGAACTGGTTCTTGTCAATTTCCGTAATCATCATTGGGCTTGTATAGCTGATACAGTGCCCAACCCCCGATCTTTCACCACTAGGTGCAACAGTGAAGATATTGTCTTCATCAGCTAATTGAAGAGCTATCGTTTTTAAAATTTTAAGGCCAGGAGCGTTAATTCCATCATCGTTTGTTACAAGTATTTTCATAGTTACCCTTAATAGACAGATTGATTTTGAATTATAGTAACTTTAATCACAGTTCTAACATTGAAACGAGCCTTTTTGCCTCTAAGTCAATCGATTGTAATTTTTGTCGATCTTCTCCTGGATAAAAGCGAGCTCTTATTGCTGTAGGCATAGGATTTGGTTGAAGAATGTAAATTTGCGGTCCAATTGATTTACACTCATCCTGCCATGTTTTTACTATATGAATTTGTGCAGCTTTTGTTGCCCCATAAACTGATGAAAACTTTTTCATAGTAGTGTTGTCTTCAAAAAAAATGGCTTTGCTATCCTCTTCGAGTAATGGAGAAACAAGCGGTATTAATTTAGCAAGTGCTGTTACATTGTTTGTTACAGATTTTTCCCAATCTTTGAGGTCCATAGTTATAACGGGCCCAAGAGGAGCTGCATGGATTGCAGTGTGGGCCCAAAGTTTTACTTTTCCCCAACGATCAAAAATCGAACGACAAAGTTGTGCTATAGCATTTTCGTCCGTTAAATCGATCGGCGCTAGTGTGCTTGAACCACCACGCGCTTTAATTTGATCGTCTAGTGCCTCGAGAGCACCTATTGTCCTTGAAACGGCGATTATATGGTGTGTTAAAGAAAGAGCCTTTGCTAATTCGGCACCTAAGCCTCTTGAAGCTCCAGTGATCAGTGCGACTGGTTTGCTCATAATTTGACTACTCCGTAGCTTTTAAAATAAAGCTTAATTTGTACAAACCGAAACTAACTCTTCGTATTGAATAGTAAGCCATCCCAGCACTTTTTCAGGATTTTTTTCTGCTATGTCGTTAGCCATTCCCTCAAATACGCGCGCAGATTGACTTTCCTCTACTATAATAAAAGTCCCACTACTTAATATGGTTTGATAGGCAAAAAAGGAAATTGCGATTAAAGCAATCCCTCGCAACACGCCAAATATAAAGCCTAAAGCTTGGTCTGGTCTGTTGAGTGAGGTTTTATTTATCACCACTGACAGAAGTGGGGTAAAGAAAGATATCAGCATCAAGGCGACAGCAAAAACAGCAGCGAAAGAGGCCAGTATTGCCAATTCGCAACTATCTGACAAAATTGGCCCAATATAAGGGATCTCCTGGACAAATGGTAAAACTTCTGGAGCCAAAAAATAGGCTAAAAATGCTGCAATCACCCAAGCAGCAATAGACATTAACTCTCTAACTAGACCGCGTGAATAGGCCAGTAGAGATGAAACGATAACGATTGCTAAAATGACACCATCCACGATGTTGAAATCAGCCATTTTAATTTAAGTTCTCAGTTTTTATTTTCTTTATCCCATTTGATAATTTATTTACGAATGATAGTAGGTCCAAATTTTCAAAAACTTCTATATTTAATCCTTTGACTAATTTGGTATTTGTTGGGCTCTCAACTTTCTTGAAACCAAGTTTTTCAGCTTCTTTCAACCTATTTTCTATTTTACCAACTGATCGTATAGCTCCCGAGAGTGAAACTTCTCCAAAAAAAACAAAATCCTCAGGAATAATAATATTTTCTTTAGCTGATATCAACGATGCTGCGACTGCGAGGTCCGCCGCTGTTTCAGTAATTTTTAAACCCCCTGCCACATTTAAATATACATCAAGCCCGGAAAATTTTATGTCACATCTAGCCTCAAGTACGGCCAATATCATAGCGAGGCGGCTACTGTCCCATCCAATAACGCTCCTTCGTGGTTGAGAGTGAGGAGAGGGGGAGACTAATGCCTGCATTTCGACCAGTAGAGGTCTAGTTCCCTCGATACCAGCAAAAACGCATGAGCCAGCGCTAGGTATTCCTCTGGTCGACAAAAATAACGCTGATGGATTTGTAACTTGTTGCAAGCCTAACCCCGTCATTTCAAAAACACCAATTTCATCAGCGGCACCAAACCTATTTTTGACTGAGCGTAAGATGCGAAATTGATTTCCTCTTTCACCTTCAAAATACAAGACGGTATCAACCATATGCTCAACTACGCGTGGTCCAGCAATTTGACCTTCTTTCGTAACATGCCCCACTAAAACTATACTTGTTCCACTTCTCTTTGCAAAAGTTGTAAGCTCGTGAGCGGCCGCTCGGACTTGGCTAACTGTTCCAGGTGCACTTTCGACTTTGTCTGACCAAATAGTTTGTATAGAGTCAATTATCGCTAAATCAGGACGTTCTTTTTCCAGTGTTGTTAGAATATTCCGTAAGTTGGTGTCTGATCCCAATTTTATTGGTGTTTCGTCCAAATTGAGCCTTCTTGCTCTTAATTTTACCTGTGAAGATGCCTCCTCTCCAGAAAGATATAAAGTTTTTAACCCTTTAACGGCGAACTTAGCAGCGGCTTGTAATAAAAGCGTAGATTTTCCAATGCCTGGGTCACCTCCTACCAAAATAGCGGAGGCAGGCACTAGCCCACCGCCCAGTACTCTATCTAATTCTTCCAAATCACATTTTGTTCTTACTAGCGGTTTGTCCGAACTTTTTAAGTCATCTAACGGAATGAAGTTTCCTCGAGATTTTCCCAAGCTGCTCCGGGTAGGCCCTTGAGATAATCCTATATCTTCTGAAATACAATTCCACTCGCCGCAAGCTTCACATCTACCTGCCCATTTTGAGGTGATATTTCCGCAATTTGCGCACGAATAGTTAGAGTTGGCCATACCTCCGTGTGCCAAAGGCACAACGTTGAAGCAAGGATAAAATTAATTGGACATTATTTACAATGTTAAAATGAGAAAAAAGAGGGCTGTAGTAAAGAGAATAAGGTGCAATATTTCTAAAACAAGGTTTGAAAACCTGTATAAAATTGTTCTTACAAAAAAAAGGGAACTTATAAAAAAAGGTAGAAACCATCCGTATACTAATTTTGACAAAGTCTCGATAAAAATAAACAAATCTAGACTTTCCATTGAGATTAAAATTGGGTTGGTAGCAAAAATTATTATTAAACAAAGAATTGTTATCATAACTGATGCAAGACGGGATTTGCCTTCACTAAAAATACTCATTACCAAACCCAATGATGCACACAAGGGTATATAAAGTATTGTCTTGAAAAAAATTACGAAAAGGTAAAATGGGGATGGTTGGAAAAGATCAGCCATCACCGTAAAGTTTCTATTGGGCCAACGGTGGATCCAGCGATAAATTGTTTCAAGAATTTGTTATTAGACTTATCAAGTTGTTTTAAGGCTCCTGACCATTGTATGATACCATTGTGAAGAAGTGCCACCTCATCCGCGATCGATCTAACAGATTGAATATCATGCGTTATTGTTACGGCTGTAACACCTAATTCTTCCACTAATTCCCGTATCAATTCATTAATAACTTGAGCCATAATTGGATCCAACCCAGTAGTTGGTTCATCAAAAAATATAATTTCAGGCTGGGTTGCGATGGCTCTCGCTAAAGCTACCCTTTTTTGCATTCCACCTGAAAGTTCAGAAGGAAAATTATCAGCAAAACTTTTTTTTAATCCTACACGTTCTAACTTTTTGATAGCAATTTCTCTAGCTTCCATCGCATTAATTTTCTGTTTACCGTGCAAATATCTAAAAGCAACATTTTGCCAAATTGGCAAACTGTCGAATAATGCACCCCCTTGAAAAAGCATTCCAATCTTAGAACGAATAATATTTTTTTGAGGACTATTTGGGTCTATACCATTTAATAAAATTTTTCCAGAATTCGGCTTGGTTAGACCAAGTAAGCATTTTAAAATGACTGATTTTCCTTGCCCTGAAGCTCCTATGATCACCATAGATTTTCCATCATTAACTTTAAGGTTAACTCCCCTTAATACATGATTTTGATCAAAAGATTTATATAAGTCTGCAACTTCTATCATGATGAAAAGAAAGCCTCAGTCAAAAAATAGTTGGCAGCAAGGATTAAAACGGAGGCAGATACAACAGCTGATTTGGTTGCTCGACCAACACCTCTGGCTCCTTTTTCGCAGCGCATGCCAAAAAAACAGCCCATAATAGCAATTATGCATCCAAAAACAGCACCCTTTACAAGACCGCTTATTATGTCCCAAAATTCGAGATAATTTATTGAGTTTATAAGGTATATTGTATTGTTAAACTCTAAACGGGTGACGCCGACAACATAACCACCCAGGATGCCAATAGAATCTCCAACTGCTACTAATAATGGTACAGTCAAAAAAGCAGCAACCAATCGTGGAACTACCAAATATTTGATTGGATCAGTGGAGAGGGTGCTCAAAGCATCAATTTGCTCGGTAACTTTCATAGTTCCTATTTCTGCTGCGATAGAACTTGCTACCCGTGCTGCGACCATCAAACCGCCCAAAACAGGGCCAAGCTCTCGCACCATGCCAATAGCGACTATTGAAGGAACGACCTCTTCTGCATTAAACCTTGCTCCACCTGCATAAATTTGAAGAGCCAGAGCGCCGCCAGTGAAAAATGCCGTTATGCCAACTACTGGAAGAGATAACCAACCAATTTGCACCAGAGATGAAAAGAATGCTCGCATAAAAAAAGGTGGAGTTAAAATATTTGCTGCAACGCGAATACAAAATATTATTAGTTCTCCTATGAAACTACAAAATTTTAAAAATAATCTTCCGGTTTGTGCGGTAAAGCTTATCATCTGGCTACACCTGTATAGTTTCGCTTATATCTTTGACCTAAAGAAGTCAGAAATTCGTAACCTATAGTTCCAGCATCGTCAGCAATTTTATCAATTGTTTGTCTAGAATTTATCAATGCTAATCTATCTGGTTCAACATTTAGGCTCGTTATATCGACACCAATCAAGTCCATGGAAATTCGACCGATTATTGGACAGCCAATTTCTTCAAAATACAGTCTAGTTTTTTTGCCAATAGTTCTGAAAATTCCATCAGCATAACCAGCAGATATCGTTGCTATTCTTTTTTTAGATGGAGAGGTCCATGTGTTGCCGTAGCCTACCGTCTCACCACTTTCAATATTTCGAATTTGGATCACTGGTATGTCAATTTTCAGGACGGGGAGGCAATCTTGCATTGGAGAACAACCATAAATTCCTATTCCAGGTCTCGTTAAGTCAAAATGATATTCTGGCCCTAATAATATTCCACCAGTAGCTGCCAAGGATTTTTTTATATTTATTTTGTTTGTAAGGGTAAGAAAGTTATTAAGTTGGTTTATGTTCATCTTATGGTTTGGTTCATCTGCGCAAGCTAAGTGAGACATAATTAACACTGGATTTAAAGATAGAGTGAGCTCTTTAGAAGCTTCCCATTCCATAGGCTCCAGACCCAACCTATTCATACCGGTATCCAGTTGGACACCAAATTTTTGCTCTCTTAAAAGTTTTGAATGTCTAGATAATTGCTCGATAGAATTTATGAGGGGTATTAAATTATAGTTTTTGATTAACTCTGTATCGCCAACCATATGGCCGGAAAAAACATATATATCTGATGGTTCACCCAGAATTGAGCGCAACTCTGCGCCTTCTTCGGCTGTTGCTACAAAAAATATCCTTGCCCCTTCAACGTAAAGTGCTTTAGCGACTTGCTTTAGACCCAATCCATAAGCATTTGCCTTAACCACTGCAGCAGCATCATTGCTCGATAAGCTTCGCAATTTTTGCCAATTTTTTCTTATAGCATTTAAATTTATTGTTGCTGTTGCTGTCGCCATTTATCAAAAATCAAAAATTGAGCTTAACATTTTAAAAGAACAGTAGACTATTAAATTACTGAAAACCAATAAATTAAAACAAATTTTTTTCAAAATTTTTTGTCCGTATTTATCCTGTCTAATTACCGCTGACCAATTATTGTTGCCAAGGTTTTACTAAATTTCCGAAGCGTGTAAATTTACCCTCAAAACTGAGCTCGACGGTTCCTATTGGGCCATGCCTCTGTTTACCAAGAATTAATTCTGCGCGACCATGGAGACGGTCCATTTCCTCCTGCCAGACTGCCATTTTCTCTAAGTCATGATCACTAGGTTTTTCACGCTCTTTATAATATTCTTCACGATAAACAAATAAAACAACATCAGCATCTTGTTCAATTGAGCCCGACTCCCGCAAGTCTGCAAGTTGTGGTCTTTTGTCTTCTCTGTTCTCGACCTGTCTTGATAGTTGGGAAAGGGCAATTACTGGAATATTTAACTCCTTTGCAATAGCTTTTAGGCCCTGGGTAATTTCTGATATTTCATTTACTCTACTTTCTCTGCTGGAAGGAGCACGAACTAATTGTAAATAATCGATAATTAAAGCATCAAGGCCATTAGTTCGTTTTAAACGTCGTGCCCTTGATGCTAGCTGAGCAATAGTTAGGGCAGGGGTGTCGTCTATGTATAAAGGAGAACTTTCTATAGATTTAGCGGCTTCAACAAATCGACGGAATTCATTTTCTGTCATATCGCCACGCCTTATTTGCTCAGACGGTATTTCAGCGGTTTCTGATAATATGCGAGCCGCTAACTGTTCAGCGCTCATCTCTAATGAATAAAAGCCAACTATCCCACCATCTAAAGTTTCTGAAGATCCATCTGGATTATCACGCTTTTGAAAAGATTTAGCTATATTGTAAGCGATATTAGTTGCTAGAGACGTTTTCCCCATTGAAGGACGGCCAGCTAAAATAATTAAATCGGATGAATGAAGGCCTCCCATTTTTTTATCTAAATCGATAAAACCTGTTGAAATACCTGCTAAATTACCATCCCGATGGTGCGCTGCATTAGCCACTTGTACGGCTTCGCCCAGGGCTTTTAGAAAAGATTTAAAGCCAGTTTCAGACTTTCCGCTATCTCCAATTTTATATAGATTTTGTTCGGCCAAAATTATTTGTTCTTCAGGTTGCTCGTCAACTTTAATGGATTGGGCTCTCGAACTTATCTCTTGACCCAAAACGATCAGCTCTCTTCTAACGGCTAGATCATAAACTAATTTTGAATAATCTTTAATTGCGGAACTGGCTACTGATCCGGCCATCAACTGGGCTAAGTAGGCGCTTCCACCTAATTCTTTGAGGCCCTGATCCTCTGTTAGAAAGGTATTTACTGTTACAGCCGAAGCCAGCTTTCCGTCTTTTATTCTAGTTGAAATTACATCAAAAATTCGAGCATGAATTGGGTCGTAAAAATGTTCAGGATCTATCTTGTCTTCTAGTGAGTAAAATAGATCATTGTTGTTTAGTATCCCTCCAAGGAGCTGCTGCTCGGCTTCGATAGAGTGCGGCACTAGTTCTGTGGAATTTTTATTAGAGCTGATCTCTGCGAATTTGTTCATTTAAACTCCTTGGAATCGACCCTTCTGTGATAACTTCAACTAACTCTAGAGGCAAAATGTATATCTATGTGGATAACATGTTAATCACAATATATATGACCATACACACAAAATAACACTAAATATGGTGAATATAAAGGAATTTAATAACTGAATTATTAATTATTAATTATTACGATCTTTTTTCTTGCCATTTTCTGGGCTGTTCCAAGAACTCCTTTACCTCAGATAATGTTTGAGAGTCGAACTCATCATTTTTCTTAGCTTCTTCAAAAATATCCCACCAGGTACACAGTCTATGTAATGTTATGCCTTTTTCCCCAAGAATAGCCTCCGTATCCGGAAAAATCCCATAATAAAAAATTACAGCCGTGTGAGAGCATTTGGCTCCAGTTTCTCTTATTGCTTCAACAAAGGAAAGCTTGGAACCACCGTCTGTGGTTAAGTCTTCAACCAATAAAACATTTTGACCTTCAGAGACTCGCCCTTCAATCCGAGCATTGCGACCGTAGCCTTTCGGTTTTTTCCTAATATAGCTCATAGGTAATCCCATTCTTTCAGCCACTAAAGCTGCAAATGGGATTCCAGCTGTTTCTCCTCCTGCAATATTATCAAAAGCCTCGAAGCCAACATTTCGCATCACGGTAACGGTCAAAAAATCCATAATAGTCGAGCGCACTCTTGGATAGGAAATTAATTTTCTACAATCGATATAGGTTGGGCTAGGCAATCCAGATGCTAGAGTAAATGGGTTTTTTGAATTAAAGTGAACTGCCTTTACCTCAAGCAACATTCGCGCGGTCAGTCTTGCGATCTCAGAATTGACTGGATAATTTGATGAGATCATATTTGGCTCCTTTGAGTGAGAAACAGTTTATTTTTTGGTTCGTTATTTTAACTTAAGCCAGGACTTGCCATTTTGTCTCAAAATTTGGTTTGAATATTGTTATTTTTCCAAGCGGAGTAGATAGTTTTTTTGGGAATGAGACGGGTTTATCTTTTTTTATTAGTTTAATTTTATCAGTATTAATATTCTTTTCATAAAATTCTGCTCCATTGATTGATGTGAACAATTCTAATTTATTGAGTGCACTTCGCTCTTCAAAAATGTGCGCTAAAATCTCTAACGTATTCGTAGCAGTAAAACAGCCAGCGCACCCACATGAGCTTTCCTTGTCATGGTCTAAATGAGGTGCGCTATCTGTTCCAAGAAAAAATTTTGGTGATCCGGAAACTGCTGCCTCGACTAATGCCAATCGATGATCTTCTCGTTTTACTACGGGCAAACAATAAAAATGGGGCTTTATACCGCCAGCTAATAAATCGTTTCTGTTAATAGCAAGGTGATGAGTAGTTATCGTTGCTGCTAAATTATTTTTTCCTGCGATTACATAATCTACAGCATCTTTTGTCGTGATATGTTCTATGATAACTTTCAAAGTGGGATTATCAGTACGAATTTTTTCTAAAACCGTGTTGATAAATACCTTTTCTCGATCGAATATATCAATGTTACTGTCTGTTACTTCTCCATGAATACAAAGCGGACATCCAATTTCTGCCATAATTTCTAAAACAGGTTTGATTTTTTCAAAGTTTTTAACACCAGACTGAGAGTTCGTCGTTGCTCCAGCTGGATATAATTTTACAGCTGAAATCAAACCATTCATAAACCCCTTTTCGACCTCTCTAGGGTCCGTTTCTTCTGTCATGTAAAGAGTCATCAAAGGAATAAAAGACAGATTTGGTTTTAGGGCTTTCATTATTCGATGTTTATAACTTTTAGCATCAACCAGCTTAGTAATTGGTGGGACTAAATTAGGCATTATTATCGCTCTTGCAAAAGATTTGGCTGATTCATTAACCGTTATTGGCAGTAAATCTTCATCTCTTAAATGCAGATGCCAGTCGTCTGGACGTACTATTACTAGTTCTTTAACCATAGAATGGCGTTACACAATATTTTCAAGGCTTTCTAGCTAAAGATTCTATTAAATATTGAATTTGAGTTGTTTGCTTAATTATTAAGGCTAATTTACGATAACAGGTGAAATATAGATAGTTTGGTTCAGTTTGGTTTTTTATGCAGTTTAAATTTGAAAATTTACTCGAGGTTGCATTGCAATGGCATGAAAAGGGTATTGGGGCAGCAGTAGCTACGGTTATAGAAACTTGGGGCTCAGCTCCGCGTCGTGTAGGGTCTCAACTAATTGTATCAGGTGATGGCCGTATGGAGGGATCAGTTTCTGGCGGTTGTGTTGAGGGTGCAGTAGTTTTAGAAGCTTTAGATTCTATAAAAGACGGTAAAACAAAAGTGTTAGAATATGGCATCAGTGATGATGATGCATTTGCTGTTGGCTTGGCTTGCGGTGGCAAAATTAGAGTACTTGTAGAACCTGTTGGGAAACAGCTGCCACAGGAGCTTTTAAAAGAATTGGTGGATGCAATAGCTAAAGATCAATCTATTATTTATGAAATCAATATAAAAACTTTGAAACGCCGCTTAGTCTACAATGGGTACGAAGATAGACTTCGTAAAGACAGATCAGGGTTTAAAGATGATGGAATAACCTTTTTGAACGTGTATTCTCCTAAACTTAAAATGGATATAGTAGGTGCAGTACATATTGCTCAAGCTCTTGTCCCGATTGCTCAAGTAGCTGGATTTTCCCTCCGAATAATTGATCCGCGAGAAAGTTTTGCAAATCGTGAGCGTTTTGGAAGTATTAAAATATCTAATGATTTGCCTGATGTAGCTTTGACTGAAACGAAGCCAAATTATAGAACCGCTGTTATTCTTTTAACTCATGATCCGAAATTAGATGATCCTGCATTACACATCGCTTTACAAAGTGAGGCATTTTATATCGGAGCATTGGGTTCGAAGAAAACACACAAGCAACGAAAAGATAGGCTTAGGATTGCTGGCTTTACAGAAACAGCAATAGATCGTGTATGTGGCCCAATAGGCCTAGACATAGGTGCATCTTCACCAGAAGAAATATCTGTTTCAATTCTTGCAGAAGTGATCGCAACACTTCGATTAGTAAAATAAGTTTAGCGATACGGAAATAAATAAAGCAAAAGGTCATTTGCTTTTTCGCTGATTTTAGCTTTATACCTTAAAATTTATCAAAATTTACGTATTTCGACTTGAAAGGTAGAACAAAAAAATAAGACGCTAAAAACGCCTTAAATTTTTAATTTTTGGTCATATTTAATTATTTAGTTGGCATAGGACCTATCATCATAGTCATCTGCCGGCCTTCTAGTTTTGGTATGTTTTCAACTTTTCCATGGTTTTGAACATCGTCAGCTACTCGTTCTAGTAATTCTCTGCCAAGTTCCTGGTGGGCCATTTCTCTACCTCTAAACCGCATAGTAATTTTTACTTTGTCCCCATTTTCGAGAAATTTATATACGCTTCTCATTTTTACATCATAGTCATGTATATCGGTTCCAGGCCTAAACTTTATTTCCTTAACTTCAATTATTTTTTGTTTTTTACGAGCCTCAGACTCACGTTTTTGTTGTTCGTATTTATACTTTCCGAAATCCATTATTTTACAAACAGGTGGATTGGCGTTGGGTGAAATTTCGACTAAATCTAAGCCAACATCTTCTGCCATTAAGAGTGCTTTTTGTGGGGATACTACCCCTTCATTCTCTCCTTCAGCGCCTATTAATCGGATTTCTGGGCTCTGGATACCATCATTTACTCTGGGTCCAGTTTCGCGCGAGGGGGGCGCGTTGTGTGGTTTACGGGCTATTGCTTTGTTCCTTTATTAGTTTCGATATATTGATGGGCAAAATAGTCATGCTCTTTTACTCTTTCAAGACACAATTTTTTTTTATTAGGAATATTATTAAGTATTTTAAAAATTGGGTAGATTTGCTTCGTTATAATCATCCTACGAATGCTTTTTCTACGACGTAATGAGCTGGATCGGAATTAGCCCCTTCTTTAAGTCCAAATCCTTCAAGGATTTTCTTTAAATCTGAATTTAAATCGAGAGACCCACATACCATTGCTCGGTCTGTTTCTTCCGAAATAGTATCTATACCTAAATCTGTCTGTAATTTTCCATTTTCGAGCAAATCGGTTATGCGACCCATTTTATTGCTGGGATCTCTAGTTGTGGTGGGATAGTAAATTAACTTTTTTATGGCGTCATCTCCAACTAACTCTGACATTAGACCTCCATTTCTAATTTCTTGGATTAAATTTTCGCCATAAGCCAATTCATTTTTGTTACGACAGGTATGAGTTAAAATTATTTGCTCAAAGTCTTCATAGGTCTGAGGTTCTCTCAAAAGGGATGCAAACGGTGCAATTCCTGTTCCAGTCGCAAAAAACCAAATTCTTTTACCAGGCAGTAGTGCGTCATGCACCAATGTCCCAACAGGTTTTGGCCTGAGGATTATTTTATCGCCTTTTTTTATGTGTTGAAGCTTAGAAGTCAGTGGGCCGTCTTGAACTTTTATAGAGTAGAATTCGAGTTCATCATCCCATGCAGGAGAGGCTATAGAATATGCTCGAAGTAAAGGTTTCCCTTCCTCATTCAGCAATCCAATCATAACAAACTCACCAGACCTAAAACGTAGAGTTTTGGGGCGAGTCACTTTGAAAGAAAATAATCGATCTGTATAATGTTGGACCTCAAGTACAGTTTGTGCATCTGGAAGTGTTGGCGTTGACTTTGGAGCGTTCAATTCTTTAAGCCTGTTAGTTTTTAATTTTTCAATAACTCTTCGGAACAATAGCAGACTTTTATGGTTTAGTGCACTTAAAAATTATTTCGTTCTATACTGACTAAAAATGTCCATTCAGTTAAACAGTTTTAGCAAAAATTTCCAAATAACTACTCATTGCATCTCATAAATAAAGTATTGTTTGTTTAATAAAATCAGTAATTTATCTTGTGATATTAAACAAAAGATATCAGGGTTAATGGAGAATATTGACCGGTTTTGCATGAGTTTCAGCCTAGCTGCAGACAGTCGTTGATGCTGCAGGCTAAAGTATTCAATGTCACTACTCTATGCTCTATAGAGAAAATTAAAGAAACGCTGAAGTTACTCGTTTAAGTTTACTAATAATTTTTCTAATCCATGGAAATGATAAACATCAGCATAGCGAGGTGTTTCTACTAGCTGCATTTTAGGAAATTTAGTAAACAACATTGGCAAAGCGATCTGCATTTCAAGACGAGCGAGAGCTGCGCCAACACAGAAATGAATGCCACCCCCAAATGCGGTATTTTTTTTGATAATTCTATCGGGATTAAAGTATTCAGGATCGCTCCAAACTGTATTGTCTCTTCCAGTCGCACCCAAGATTAACGCAACTTCTTCACCTTTTTTTATGGTATAGCCACCAAGATCAATCGGTTCGTACGCATAGCGAGTAAACATATGCAGCGGAGGATCAAATCTTAAAATCTCCTCAGTAAGCTGATTGATTTTAGCTTCACTCTGCCAATCTATCTTGATTTTCTTTTTTTCTATCAGAATTTTAACACCATTTCCCAGAGAGTGCACGGTTGCCTCATGCCCAGCATTCAGTAAAAGAATACAGGTTGTAATTAGCTCGTCTGTAGTTAACTTTTCGCCATTTTCTTCCGCTGAAATCAAATGCGTAATTAGGTCATCCTCAGGCTTACATCTGCGTTCATCAATATAACTTCGCATAAACATGGAAAACTCTGTGGAAGCTTTAACGGCTCGTACTTCGTGTTCTTCTGTTCGCCGAGCTTGATACATCATTACCATATCGTTAGACCATTTTAGAAGTTGGTCGCTCATTTTTTCTGGTACGCCCAAAAGCCTAGCTATGATAATGACAGGGATTTTATTAGCATATTCGTTTAGTATATTTACTTGATTGCCAGAAAAATTTTGCATCAGTTGGTTACATAAAAATTTAATCTCCTCAGCCATCGAGTTTATCTTTCGACTTGTAAACGCTCTTAAAACTAGACCACGCAGACGTGTATGTTTAGGCGGCTCTAGCTGCAGCATGGAATGGTTTTCAAGTTCGTAAAAAGCCGCTAGTTCCTTTCGGTGTTTAAGCTTTTTACCTTCTGGATATTCGCGACCAAATCTCCTATCTTTGAGGATTTTTGAAACATCGCCATGCTTAAACAAAGAAATCATGTTATAATCCGACCAAAATACCTTACCTCCTTTAGCTAAACAGGCCTTATAGAAAGGATAGGGATTTTGAACAAAATCGTCATTTGTTGGAGATTGCGAGACTTTTTCTAACATTGGTCCTCTAAATTGTGACAGAACTCTTTAAAAGTATTTTATATCGAATTTGATGCAGCTGTAATTATTTCTATAAAATCATTACTTTTCAGGCTGGCTCCACCAACTAAAGCCCCATTTACATTTGATATTGAAAATATTTCTTTTGCGTTAGAGCCTTTTACAGATCCACCATATAAAATTTTAACATTATGAGCTTCAGCTCCATAGGTACTGGCTAAGAATCCTCGTATAAATGAATGTGCAGCGCGAATTTGATCTATCTCTGGAACTAGCCCTGTACCTATTGCCCATACTGGTTCATAAGCAACTACAGTATTTAGTGGGTTAACGTTTTTGGGGAGAGAGTTTAACATCTGCTCTTGCAATACTGAAAGCGTTTTGTCTGTCTCTCTTTCCTTCAATGTTTCGCCAATACAAACCACAGCTGTTGCTCCCGCTCTGTGAACAGCCTCTGATTTCAATTTAACTATATCATTGCTTTCATAGTTATCTTGGCGACGTTCTGAGTGCCCCACTATGATAAGCTGAGCGCCCACTTCAGTGAGCATTTCTGCTGATACCTCTCCGGTATGTGCCCCATTAATATCCGTGTGGCAATTTTGTGCCCCAATTTGTATATTTTTAGTTTGTTCATATGCGCTTAAAATTAGTGGAAAGGGGGGGCATATTGCAACTTCACACCTAACCTCATTGCAGTGCTGATCAATTTTTTTTATCTCAGAAATCATATTTTTGTCGCCAAACATTTTCCAATTACCAGCAACTAATTTAGACATTAAAGCCTCTTTTCATATTTTTTTAAAAAGATTTATAAATTTATCAAATTCATATTAATTAATATATTTCAAAATTTTATACTTGAGAGTTAACTTACATATTCTCGAATTTGATTGACTCTCCGCAGCCGCAAGCCTCGGTTACGTTGGGGTTTTTAAATTTAAACCCTGATTCAAGCAATGAGGTTTCATAGTCGATTTCTGTCCCAAAAAGAAACATTTGAGCCATGGGCGCTATCAGTACTCGTGCTCCGTTTTGCTCTATGACCTCATCATTTTTATCGGCTTCTGTAACATACTCCATTGTATATTCCATGCCTGCGCATCCGCCTTTTTTAACTCCAACTCGTAAACCAAAGTATTTGTTAGTCTCCATTAACTTATTTATGTGTGACACAGCGGTTTCGGTCAACTTAATCGCATTTTGTCCTGGTATCGCAAACATTTTACTAATCTACCTACATAAACCCTAATTCAAGACGCGCTTCGTCACTCATCATATCCATTCCCCAAGGCGGTTCCCAAATTAAATCCACAGAAACTTGCCTTACGCCACCCGTCCCATTTATCGCATCTTCTACCCATCCAGGCATTTCTCCGGCGACTGGGCAACCTGGAGCTGTGAGCGACATAATTATATTAACATCGTTATCTTCGGTGATTTCGATTGTGTATATCAGGCCCAAATCATAAATATTTACAGGTATTTCTGGGTCAAATACAGTACGGCATGCCTCTACGATAGAGTCGTACATCGGATGATCCGTCGAAGACGGGGTGATCAAAGGGGTACCTTCCATCGGTGAGCTTACTTCATTCATTTACAAACTCTTTGTTATCTTGAGTATTTATATAAGGTATCTAACGCTCTGCGTCTAGAGCAACGATTAAGTTATGGTGCTATCTGGCAAAGACAAAGAGGATACTTGCTCTGAAACAGGTGCTGTGTTCAGCGGATGCAATTCAAGAGGAGATTTTTCAACTTCAGAAAGTGGTTGCCAAATATTATTTTGGAAAATCTCAACACCATTAAAATCAACTTTATAATCCATTTTAGAGCTACCGGGAACCCAATAACCTAAGTAAAGATAGGGGACATCTAACTCTAAAGCTAATTCAATATGATCTAAAATCATAAAGGTACCTAAAGATTGTTTGGATTTATCTGGATCAAAGAACGAATACACCATACTAAGGCCGTCAATCATAAAGTCTGTTAAACACACACTCTCTAGTAAATTTTCGTTATGGTACTCTATTACACGAGTTTCTATTGATGACTCCTCAATCATCGCTGCAAATTCAAACACATCCATATCTGCCATTCCACCATTTGCATGGCGATGTTGCAGATACTTTTGAAAAAGATCATATTGCTCTTCGGTTGCCCAAGGACTAATTACTTTTCGGGTTAATATTTTATTTTTTCGAATTACTTTTTTCTGACTTTTAGAGGGTGTAAATTTCTTTACATCAATTCTCGCAGATAAACAGGCTGAGCACTCATTGCATGAAGGTCTGTAAAGTATATTCTGAGATCGACGGAAACCTTGCTTTGATAGTGAATCATTTAGTAACTGTGCATCATCGCCCTGTATTGATGTAAACAGTTTGCGCTCAATCCTATCAGGAAGATAGGGACATACCTGAGGAGCGGTTACGTAAAATTGGGGTGCTATTGGTAAAGTATGGCGCATACCATCATTTTAGTCATTTTTTTTATTGGAGCAATAAAGTTTCTATAATCTTGATTAATGCTCTGTTTTTGCTATGTAAAATCCTTTAAAAATCTTATTTTGGCCCGCTTTAAGTTTTCGGGATAGTTAAGAATACGATCTTTGACGGATTGACTAAACTTCTTCATAATAACGGTATATTGAGGTGAAAGATCAATTTAATGACATTTGAGTGGAAGCCTAAACGAGTTCCCAAGATTTTTGATCAACGAATAGCCCAAGAGGTTTATAATTTATTTCCGGAGAGCTCAGAATATTTAAGAAATTTTTTGGCTGCGGTAGCTTCTTGTAGTCCATACTTATATTCCCAACTGATAAAAGACAAAGATTGGTTGCTGAATAATATCAATAATAAAGATTTTAATATTCTATCTTTATTAGAGCCCTTAAAATCCGAAACTTATGACCCTCTTTATTTGAAGTTAAGGATAGCTAAACGAAGAGCGGCTCTTTGGATCGCACTGAATGATTTAGCTGATGTTTGGTCTCTTGAAGAGGTTATGCAAAATCTATCAGAGTTTGCCAAAAAAGCTGTAAATTTATCTTGGCGAGCGAGCTTTTCTAAGGAATTGAGGAAAGGTAAATTCCCTAAAGACTATGATGTCGATCCAGATAGAGTAGGGTTTTTTATATTAGCCATGGGTAAGTTGGGCGCTTGTGAGCTAAATTACTCTTCAGATATTGATTTGATTTGCTTTTTTGATGAAGAAGCATTTCGTCCTGAGGAGTTTCAAATTGTGAGGCGAATTTTTATAAATGCAACGAAGAATATGTATCGGCTTTTAAATGAAAATGGGAAAGATGGTTATGTTTTTAGAACAGACCTGCGCTTGCGGCCTGATCCATCAGTCACTCCGGTTTGTATGGGAGTTGATGCCGCAGAAAGATACTATGCGAGCCTGGGCAGAACTTGGGAAAGGGCCGCTTTTATAAAAGCAAGAGTTTGCGCCGGCGACCACTCAGCTGGGACTAAATTTTTAAAAAATATGGAGCCATTTGTTTGGCGCAAATACCTTGATTATGCTGCGATTTCCGATGCTCATGACATTCGATTGCGGATCAGAGATCATTACAAAACTAAAATTGGAGACATAACTTTACCTAAGCATAATATGAAGCTTGGGCGAGGGGGAATTAGAGATATAGAATTCTTTACCCAAACTCATCAAATTATTTTTGGCGGTAGAGATAAAAGCATTCGACCAAGAGCAACTACTGAGTCCCTTCGGGCAATCGCGGATAAAAAATGGTTGCCAAAAGACTTAGTAAAAGATTTGATTCAAAATTATCGGTTCCACCGAACAATTGAGCACCGATTGCAAATGATAAATGATGCACAGACCCATGAACTTCCTAATTCTGATCAAGGGTTCACTCGGCTTGCCTGTTTAATAGGAACAGAAAAAGATGATTTGCGGACAGAGTTAGTTGAGAGATTAAGTAAAACTAATAGTGCGATTGAAGATTTTTTTGATCCACAAAATACCGGTCAGAATATTCAAAGAATAAGCTTTCCAAAAGAACTTGAGGATCGATTAAGAGATTGGGCAAGTTTTCCAGCTTTGCGAACAACTAGGGCGATTTCGATATTTGAACGACTAAAGCCCGTGATATTAGAAAAGATAAATTCAACCTCTAGGCCAGAAGAAACTTTGAAGGCATTTGGTACTTTTCTTTCAAAGCTACCTGCGGGTATCCAAATATTCTCACTATTTGAAAATAATAAACAGATTTTAGATTTGCTTATTGATATTTTGGGTACCTCTGGAGCTCTTTCAGAATATTTAGTCAAAAATACGGATGTTCTGGATTCTGTGATTGCACCAGAATTTTGGGAAATTTGGCCAGGTAGAAAATATCTTTCAAGTGAATTGGAGGTAATGCTTAAAAGTGAAGTGGATTATGAAGCCAAGTTGGATATAACGCGTCGATGGGGCAAAGAATGGCAATTTAGGATTGGCGTACACTACTTGAGATCCCAGATAAGCGCTAGTAGAGCAGGGTTTCAATATGCGGAATTAGCTGAAATTACTTTAAGTATTATTTGGCAAGAAGTTATAAGTGAATTTGCAAAAAAATTCGGTCCTGAGCCAGGAAATGGAGCTTGCGTGATAGGTATGGGAAGTTTGGGCTCTGGTTTGTTACACGCAAATTCAGACCTCGATCTCATAATAATTTATGATGCGGAGGTTAATGATCAATCTGAAGGTGATAGGCCACTCTCGGCCCGCCAATACTATTCTCGCCTAACAAAAGCCTTTATTACCGCAATATCAGCACCAATGACTGAAGGGCGGTTGTATGAAATTGATATGCGGCTTAGGCCTTCAGGTTTTCAAGGTCCAGTGGCAACTTCGTGGAACTCTTACCAGAATTATCAAAAAAATGAAGCTTGGGTTTGGGAGCATCTAGCATTGACGAGGGCTCGTGCGGTGGCTGGAAAAGCCCCCTTATTAAACAAATTTGAAAATTTCAGAAGTTCTTTATTAAAATCTTATCATCGAGAAAATATTTTTAACGAACTGGTCAATATAAGATCCAGAATATCTCAAGCAAAGTCTTTAAATCCTTGGGATGCTAAGATTGGGCCAGGACGCTTGCAAGACATAGATCTACTTTCTCAGGCTGGATGTTTGATCCACCGATCTTTGTCTCGCTCCACGGCCGATGGCCTAGAGGCTCTAGTTTTTGGTAATTTTATTACTCAGAAAGAATTTTCTGAGATAAAAGCGGCTGTAAGTCAGTTGTGGTCTTGGCAAATTGGTCTGAATATTTTGTTTAAAGGGCGAGCCGAGCTTGAAAATATGAATGTCCTGGAAAACGAGGCCAAGGTTGAGATTTTTGAAAAACAAACCCTCACTGAAGTCAAAAATAGTTTGCATCATCTTTCTAATAAAATAAACAAAGTCATTAATAAAATTTTGTCTCATGAGAAGGGCTAACTTAGTTATGAAAGGTAATTTAGACGATCCAAAAGCTTTGATCCAGGAAGCCTACAAAATAGAAAATATTATGCGGTCTGAGTGTCGGAGTATATTTTTGGATTGGGCTCTAAGCCTGCCACTAGAGCAAGACCCAAACATAAGTATTCAAAACTTGCTTGGAAGATATAAATCTGAATTTTCCACTCATCCAATGACAGAAACTTTAGAGGAGGGACTTTTGACTATGGCAAGGCCAAAAAGGCGTGGAGGATGGAAATCACGGCAGCGATCTAAGTCTGATTAGCTTTAGAAAACTATTTTTGATGCTGTCTTTGCTAACGCTGTGATACTTTTCCAGTCTTTATTTTCAATTAGTCTTTGAGGTGTAATCCAACTTCCTCCAACACATAAAGTATTTTTCAACTCCAAATAACCTTTGGCATTATCGATAGTAATTCCACCTGTTGGGCAAAACTTTACATTTGGAAGTGGCCCTCCGATTGCTTTTAAGGCGGATTGCCCTCCAATTGCTTCAGCAGGAAAAAATTTTTGCACAGAATATCCCAGATCAAATAAACGCATTATTTCGCTTGATGTTGCGGCACCGGGTAAAATAGGTAAATTTTGCTGCTCACAGGCTTCCAAAATGTTATCTGTAGATCCTGGAGAAACAGCAAAGTTGGCGCCAGCATTTATAGCGTCTTTTACATCTTTTGCTTTTGTAATGGTGCCAGCACCTACTACGCCTCCCGGTATTTTCGCCATTTCCGATATAACGTCCAAGGCAGATTCCGTCCGCAATGTGACCTCTAAAACGGGCAAACCGCCAGATATAAGGGCTTCTGCTAAAGGTTTTGCTATATCAGGGTTATGAACAACCAAAACAGGAATTACTGGTGCTAATCGGCATATTTCCTCGGTTTTTTTACTAGCTTGATAAGGGTCCATTTTGTCTACAAAATTGAATTTGCACCTTCCGAAGTTGGGCCAACGTTTTCTCTAAAAATATTAAATAATTCCCTGCCTAATCCATATTGATTATCAGAAAGATTGGCAGAAACAGATGGTCTACTCTCTAAGTTAGTAACTTGAGCATCAAGTATTCCATTATCAGCATCTAACAAAAGAATATCTCCATCTTGAAGTTTCGAAATAGGCCCGCCGTTAGCGGCTTCAGGTGTAACATGTATCGCGGAAGGTACTTTTCCTGATGCCCCTGACATTCTCCCATCGGTGACTAATGCAACGTTTAAGCCTCGGTCTTGTAATACGGATAGTATTGGAGTGAGACTATGTAACTCGGGCATACCATTTGCGCGTGGCCCCTGAAAGCGAACCACAAATATAGTATCTTCTTTGAATTCATTATTTTTAAACGCTGATTTAATTGCTTCTTGATTATGAAAAATTCTTACTGGGGCTTTGATTACTCTACGATTTGGATTAACAGCTGAAACTTTTGTAATCGCACGACCTAAATTGCCATTAACTTGCTTTAACCCCCCAGTTTTTTGAAATGGTTCCTTTATTGGACGAAGAATTTTCTCGTTCATAGAAGCCACAGCTCCTGGTAGAAGTTTTACCTCATCATCTATCAGTCGTGCTTCATTTCGGTACTGATCCATTCCATGCCCACTAACATTTTTCACATCATTGTGAAGTAAGCCCTCGTTTAACAACTCATTAATCATAAAGGAGAGCCCGCCCGCAGCATGAAAATGGTTCACATCAGCTAAGCCATTTGGATAGATTTTAGCCATGAGAGGTATTAGTTTTGCTATATCTTCAAAATCTTCCATAGCCAGAATTATGCCTGCTGCTTTAGCCATCGCGGGAATGTGAAGCACTAAATTTGTTGAGCCTCCTGTTGCCATCAACCCAACTATTCCATTCACAAATGCTTTTTCATTTAAAATTTCGTAGGCTGGGCAAAATTCAGTACTAGAAAATGAAATATTTATTGCTCTTTGAGTTCCATACCTAGTGAGAGCGTCACGAAGAGGTGTCCCAGGATTGACAAAAGATGAGCCAGGAAGTTGCAGCCCCATGAATTCCATAAGCATTTGATTTGAATTAGCCGTTCCGTAAAATGTACAAGTTCCTGGGCCATGATAGCTTTTCATTTCTGCATTCATTAATTCGGAGCGGTCAATCTCACCAGTTGCGAACTTTTGACGTACAAGTGACTTTGCATCGTTGGGAAGACCTGAGGTCATTGGTCCTGCAGGCAAAAAAATTGCAGGTAGGAAGCCAAAAGTAGCAGCTGCCATGACCAAACCAGGTACGATTTTATCGCAAACACCCAAATAAACTGTAGTATCAAAAGTGTTGTGACTTAGAGCTATACCTGCAGCCATGGCTATAACGTCACGGGAAAACAAAGATAATTCCATCCCTGCTTCACCTTGCGTTATCCCATCACACATTGCAGGCACGCCACCAGCAACCTGCGCCGTGGCTCCGTGATTTCGCGCCTCCTGTTTTATTAAATCAGGAAAATTATAAAAGGGTTGGTGAGCCGAAAGCATATCATTGTAAGCGGATACTATCCCAATGTTTGGCACATTTTTATTTGCTAATGTTTCTTTATCTAATCCCATTGCAGCGTAAGCATGTGCCTGATTTCCGCAAGAAAGATGCGCTCGTCTTGGACCTCTCTCTACTGCGGATTTCATTCTATCAACGTATTCTTTGCGGCTATCTTTTGAGCGCTCTATAATTCTATCTGTTACTTCCAAAAGTATTTTATTCACTGGCATAATTTCATAGAGATCCAAAAATGTTTTATAATTATGTTTTTGGAACTGCTCTCCCCAAAGAAGTTCAAAATGTTAGCGCTAACTTAATCTTTTGTACAAGAATAAAAAACTTTGTGCAAGCGAGACTTTTACGTGTGAGAAGGCTTTTATCTTGAAATATTTTGTGTGAAAATAGCTCTATGGATAGCAATGAAAAATATACAATAATTCGTTTAAAACCAAAGGTTTCATCTGCTAAAATTCTAGCTGGTTTTCCGTGGGTGTATGATAATGAATTAGTTTTAGATAGGAGAACAAAAAAACTAACTTCGGGAAAAGTTGTGGAATTGCAAGATAGCGAAAGAAATTTTTTGGCAACAGCCGTTGTAAATCCAAATTCAAAAATTTTTGCAAGAGTGCTTACAAATACCCCTAAGCGAGTTGAAGAGTCAGAGCTTGTTCTAAAGCGAATAAACAAAGCGAAGAGCTTACGAGATAGCATTTTTAAAGAGCCTTACTACCGGCTCGTGAATTCCGAAGCTGATCAAATGCCTGGAACCATAATAGATCGGTTTGGTAGTTTTTTTGTTATTCAACTCAACTCAGTTTGGTCGGAAAATAATTTAGAAAATATTACGAAGGTGCTGGTACAACTTTTCAATCCAGATGGTATTTTTAAGAATAGCAATAGTCGGGCTAGAGCCTTGGAAGGATTGGATGATCGCTCACTTATAGTCCATGGCTCTCTTCCAAGCGCTCCGCTTGAGGTGCCGATGAATGGCGCCATTTATATGGCAGACCTAAACCAAGGTCAAAAAACTGGTCTTTTTTACGATCAGAGACAGAACCATGCATTTTTAGCTAGTATTTCTAAAAATAAAACCGTTTTAGATGTTTTTTCTCATGTAGGTGGCTTTGCTTTAGCTGCTTTAGCCGGCGGTGCAGCTGAAGCAACTGCTATTGATTCATCTCAGGCTGCATTAGATTTGGCAGAGCAGGGTGCTATAGTTAATGGTTTTGAATCCGCTTTTTCGGTAATCAAAGATGATGCATTTAACGCTTTAAAATGTTTAAGAAGCGAAGAAAAAAAATTTGATATAGTTGTATGTGACCCCCCAGCATTTGCTCCATCGAAACAAGCATTAAGTTCTGGTCTTCGCGCCTATGAGCGACTTGCTAGAATTTCTGCTGATTTAGTTGAGGAGGGAGGGATCTTAGTGCTTTGTTCCTGTTCTCATGCGGCTTCACTTTTAAAATTTAGAGAATCTTGCATCAGAGGTATTAATCTTGCTGGGAGAAACTCATCTATTATATTTACTGGATTTGCGGGCCCAGATCACCCTGTTCATCCGATGTTGTCCGAAAACGGTTACCTGAAGTCACTTTTCTTATCGCTATGAATTATTTAATTGATACCTGTGTTTTATTTCCCACGATTATGAGAACTCTTCTTTTAGACGCAATTAAGTTGAAGGGTGATAACGCTTTTTGGTCCGAAAAAATATTCAGCGAATGGTCGTCATCTGCCAAAAAGGTTGGTGAGCTTGGACAGATACAAGTAGGCTCTGAAATAGCTATGTTAAGAGCGATGTGGCCAAATAGCATTATAGATTTTAGTTTTGAACTTGAAGAAAATTTGTACTTACCTGACTTAAATGATAGACACGTTTTGGCTGCGGCTATTGCTGGATCATGTGACGCTATTGTCACTCTCAACAAAAAAGATTTTCCGAAACATATCTTAGATCAATATGGAGTAAGTAGAGTTGATCCAGATAGTGTTTTAACAGAATATCTAAAAGATGAAGACACTTCTGAAATTATTGAGATTGCTCAGAGACTATTAAACGAGACTAATATTAAATTAGAAAAAGACTGGACAATGCGTCAATTGTTTAAGAAAGCGCGATTGCCGAGAACGGCTAAAGCTCTTTCTATTTTGATAAATGGTTAACTTTCTAAGTTAGTCCTCAAAATTGAACGCCCAGCGTATTCGGCAGTCTCTCCTAATTCTTCTTCGATACGAATAAGTTGATTATATTTTGCCAATCTATCAGAACGTGCCAAAGATCCGGTCTTAATTTGGCCACAATTAGTTGCAACTGCAAGGTCAGATATGGTGAAGTCTTCCGTTTCCCCAGACCTGTGGCTCATTACATTTGTAAAGTTGGCACGATGAGCAATTTCGACAGCATTTAAGGTTTCAGATAAAGTTCCAATTTGATTAACCTTCACAAGCATTGAGTTTGCGGCTTTTCTTTCGATACCCATTTTCAACCGTAGAGGGTTTGTTACAAACAAATCGTCGCCAACTAATTGAATTTTATCGCCAAGGGTTTCAGTAAGAGCTACCCATCCATCCCAGTCATCTTCTGCCATGCCATCTTCAATAGAAATTATTGGATAATCATTAACTAGGCTTTCGAGATATGCTACATTTTCAGTACTGCTTAATCGTTTTCCCTCGCCTTTGAGAACGTATTTGTTCTTTTGGTAGTATTCTGTTGAGGCACAATCTAAAGCTAACAAAACTTCGCGACCAGGAGAGTATCCAGATTTTTCTATAGAATTTAAAATAAAATCAAGAGCTTCTCTCGTTGAACGAATGTTAGGGGCGAATCCGCCCTCGTCGCCAATTCCTGTTGATAAGTTTGCATCTTTTAACTGATTTTTAAGGGTATGAAAGATTTCTGACCCCATTCTCACTGCGTCTTTTATATTTTCTGCGGCAACGGGCATTATCATGAATTCTTGAATATCGATAGGATTATCTGCGTGCTCGCCGCCATTAATAATATTCATCATTGGAACAGGAAGAATTTTTGCTGAGGTGCCACCAACGTATCGGTAGAGCGATAAATTACAAAAACTGGCTGCCGCCTTTGCGCAAGCAAGTGAAACGCCTAGAATAGCATTAGCGCCGAGGCGCGCCTTATTCGGAGTTCCATCTATATCAATCATCAAATAGTCAATCGAAGACTGTTCAGTCGCATCATGCCCTAGCAATGCATTGGCTAATTCACCATTAACGGCAGCAACTGCGTCAAGTACGCCTTTTCCGTTGTATCTATTTTTATCAGAGTCTCGTTTTTCTACCGCTTCGTGCGCCCCTGTTGAGGCACCTGACGGTACGGCTGCTCGGCCAAGTGTTCCGTCTTCTAAAGTTACATCGACTTCAACTGTTGGGTTTCCCCTACTATCCAGAATTTCCCGCGCATGAATATCGATAATGGTACTCATTTAATTAGCCTTTCGTAACTATGAATTCCGAGTAACAAAATTTAATTTTAATGTATATACCTATTGTTAGCGTTAACAAATATCTCTTTTTATCTATCGTTTATTCCGCATACTTTTAATTTATAGAGTCAATTTTTCGTAAAGATAACCTTCTTTCGCGTCCAAACATGTAAATACCAGAACCAACTATTAAAATACCACCAAAAATAATTGGAAATGTAAGTTTTTCTCCTAAAATTAAACTGGCGAGACCTAAAGAGAATAGAAGTCTAGAGTATCGGAATGGCGCAATCACTGACACGTCGCCTTTGCGAGTGGCTAAAACAAGTAACAAATAACCGCTAAGACCTATAATAGCGGCGCCTATTAGGACCACCGTTTCAAATGCGGTAGGCAGAAAAAGTGGCCCAAAAAAAGGATAAGCTATGAATCCAGCGCTTCCCATCGCCAAACACGCGTAAAATGTAACAGTTATAGTTGGAATTTCAGTTGCCATATCTCTTGTAACCACATCTCTCAGAGCTAAACACAAAACTGCGGCTAAACCTAAAAGCGAAGCTATTTGGAAATTTCCATAGCCGGGTTGCAGTATAATTAAAACACCAACAAACCCTGTTAAAATTGCTGACCATCTGCGCCAGCCCACCTTTTCACCCAATAATACAGCAGCTCCCAATGTCACAAATAATGGTGTTGCTTGTAAAATAGATGCGAGAAGAGACATTGGTATTAATACCATAGCTGAAGTGAACGAGAGTGCTCCAAATAAGTCAGCGACTGTTCGTGTTATGACATGTTTATTGAGTAATATTTTATCCGCTAGGTTCACACGCGATACAAATGCAATCAAAAAAGTAATTAAAGCGCCACCGAAGCCTATTGAAAACAGAATTTGGGTTGCAGGTAATCTAGCTGATAGAATTTTTATGAAAGTGTCCTCAATGGCGAAACATGCCATTGATAGCATCATAAACAAAATACCTCGGAGATTGACCATTTGAACCCAAATAATGAGCCAAATCTCTCGCTCAGAAGGTTTTATTTGTCAAGTTACGACTTTTTCAATGGAACGCCGTAAAGCTCAAGTTTGTGACCCATGAGTTTATAGCCAAGTTTATTGGCTATTTTTTCCTGTAATTTTTCAATATCAGAGTCCACAAACTCTATAACCCGACCGGAATTAACATCAATCAGATGATCATGATGTTCACGTTCAGCGTCTTCATAGCGAGCACGTCCATCCCCGAACTCTAATTTGTCTAAAATGCCAGCCTCATCAAAAAGCTTAACGGTTCTGTATACAGTTGCTATAGAAATCGTAGGATCAATTTTAGATGCGCGTTTATACAACTCCTCGACGTCAGGATGGTCAGCAGCATCCTCTAATACTAAAGCTATAATTTTGCGCTGGCTCGTCATACGCAAGCCTTTTTGTTCGCACCTTTGCAGAATTGTATCAATCATTTTGACTATATTTTTTATAAGACGGTTTATGTTATCTTAATGTTTAGCAGAAACGCAAGAACTAGGTCCCACAGAATGTTTTCAAAACTTCTTCCTCATCCGCTGGGGCAGCTTCTAAATCGGAGAACTCCGAGGATTTGTCGTAAGGTGATTTTAAGGCTTTATTCAATCTATGAAAAGGATCGAAATTAGAATTTAGCGCTGCTTTTATTGCTAATTCTATTTGATGATTGCGTGGTATCAGATTTGGATTTGTCTTAGCCATAATTGAAAAGTGATCAGGTTCGCCTGATATTCGAGTTTGCCAAGTCTTAAACCAATCAGGGTCAACAGATTTGAAGTATTCGGGTTCCTCCGTAAGCTTCCTAAAGCTTATCGTGAAATCTTCATTTCTAGAAGCTAGGCCATTTAAAAAGCTACTTATTAACTTGTAATCATCGGGATTAGTTTTGGATATGCCAATTTTTTTTCCAAATTTTTCTAACCACAAACTTCTTATTTGATTTGGCATTTCGTGGATCAGTTCTTTAAAACTATTTAATACACCATCGTCGTTTTCCACTATTGGAAGAAGTGCATTTGCCAATTGAGCCATATTCCAAACAATCACATCAGCCTGAGCTGAGTATGCATATCTTCCATAGCTATCTATGGAAGAAAAAACTTTCGAGGGGCTATATTTGTCCAAAAATGCACAAGGTCCATAATCTATTGTTTCACCTGATATTGAGCAATTATCGGTATTCATTACTCCATGAATAAAACCAACGCTAAGCCAATCAGTTATCAAATCACTTTGTGCATTGATAACGCAGCTCAAAAATTCTGAGATGGATTTTGTTTCGTTATAATGCCGTTCTCGTGTATATTTATATAACGTTTCAAGAGCTTCCGTATCTTTGTTATGTGCAAAGTATTGAAATGTTCCGACGCGTATATGACTTTTCGCAATTCTTGTTAAAATGGCTCCTGGGAGTACGGTTTCTCTCAAAACTTTATCACCAGTCTCTACCGCAGCTAAAGATCTGGTGGTCGGTATTCCTAAATGATGCATGGCTTCTGATACTATATATTCTCGTAGAACAGGGCCTAACCAAGATAATCCATCTCCACTGCGAGAATAAGGTGTTGTTCCAGAGCCCTTTAATTGGATATCATACCGCCCTAATTTTGTGTTTAGCTCACCTAGCAAAAGGGCTCTGCCATCACCTAGTTGTGCATTATAATAGCCAAATTGATGCCCAGCATAGGCTTGTGCTAAGGGGTCTGCTCCGTCGGGTATCATTTGTCCTGAAAAGATCAATTCTAGTCCGCTGCTGGGAAGTTTTATATCTAATTCTTCAGCCAATTGAAAATTACAAGCTATCAGCTCAGCCTTAGAAACCGCAGCAGGTTTTTGTTTATGAAAAAACTGCCTTGGCAGTGTGGAATAGGTATTATCAAAAGGAAATTTTGCATTCATGTTTATTAACAATCGATTTTTATTCCATACCTAGTGAATTTTTCATCTAAAGGCGAGTTAAACGCTCAGTCAATAAGGAGAAAAATCCGTCAGCATCCAGATCACCAATAAAATAGGCGTTCGGTGGGCGGCCTGAAACTTTCCACCAGTCAGCTACCGTCATTCCCAGCGTAAGTTCAGACTGAGTTTCTACTTCAACATTAATGTGACGACCCGAAAATAAATCTGGCGAAAGTATGTAGGCAATAACGCAGGGGTCATGCAGCGGGGCACCGTCTGATCCATATTTTTCTTTATCAAACCTCTCAAAAAAATCAGTCATTTCAGCAACTGCTTTACCTACCGGTGAATTTAGTGCCCGAAAAGCGTCATTTCTAGCCTTGGTGACAAGAGCTTTATGAGTAACATCAAGGGGTAATACGGTGATTTTAATGTTTGACTGAAACACAATTTCTGCTGCCTCAGGATCTACATATATATTGAATTCTGCTGTAGGTGTTATATTGCCAACCTCGAAATAAGCTCCGCCCATCAAAACGATCTCTTGGACTTTCTCTTTTATGTCCGGTGCCTTCTCAATTGCTGTTGCTATATTTGTGAGTGGTCCCAACGGGCATAATGTTATTGTGCCAGCTTCGTTGTTTCGAACTGTTTCAATTATAAAGTCAACTGCATGTTGCTTTTGAAGAGGCATTTGGGGATCTGGAAGGGTCGGTCCATCCAGACCAGTCTTTCCATGAACATGTTCGGCTGTAACAAGTGGTCTTTTCATTGGGGTGTCACAGCCTGCAAAAACCTTTATATCAGTTTTTTTTGCTAACTCGCAAACTATCCGTGCGTTTTTTTTTGTTAAATTAAGTGGAACGTTACCTGCTACTGCAGTAATGCCAAGAACCTCGATTTCTTCGGGGCTGGCAAGGGCAAGTAATATTGCTACTGCATCATCTTGCCCGGGATCTGTATCAATTATTATTTTACGTTGTTGCACAATAAACTTCGATTTCATTTGTTTTACTTTTACAACATGACCTTATACAAAAAACCTGCGCTTTGAAAAGCGCAGGTTTCAATATTGTACATCTTTTATTTAACCGTCAAAGTTTACTATCTCGGTAAGTTTTAGTGCCTCGCTTCTTAACTTAGCTAAATCCATAAGGTTTACGTTATCTGCTTTAAAGGAACCCCAATTTTTTACTATTTTTGCTGCTTCTGTTCCGGGTGCAATTGGATATTCGTAATTTACTTTTGCGTAAACTTCTTGAGCTTCCGGCGATGTTAAGAATTCCATGAATTTTAAAGCATTTTTTGGATTAGGGGAATGCTTAGCCATTGCTACGCCAGAGATATTAACATGAGTTCCACCGTTTTTGAATTTTGGAAAAATAATACGGACGCTGTTTGCCCATTCTTTTTGCTCATCGTCGGAAAGCATTTTGCCCATGTAGTAGGTATTTCCGACTGATATATCACACTCTCCTGCCCAAATTGCTTTTACCTGAGCCCTATCATTTCCCTGAGGTTTCCTGGCTAGATTACTTTTTAAATCTTCTAACCATTTTTGAGCAGAGGCTTTTCCGAGGTGGTGTATAACTGCAGAAGTGAGAGCAACATTGTAAGCATTTGTTCCTGAGCGAGTGCATATTCGTCCAGCCCACTTTGAGTCTGCTAAATCTTCATAAGTTTCAATTTCTCCGTTGGAAACTCTATCTTTGCTTGCGTAAATGATACGTGCACGAGTAGTAAGTCCAAACCAGTGATTGTCAGGGTCGCGATATAACTCTGGAACATTTTTAGTTAAAGAACTGCTTTGTATAGGTTGCGTTAAATTTTCTGAAACTATTCCTGCTAGCCTTGAGATATCGACAGTTAGTACTACGTCCGCGGGACTTCGTTTACCTTCCGCCTTCATTCTCTCAATCATACCCTTTTTTAAATATGCAACATTAACTTTTATTCCAGTCTGTTGCGTAAATTTATCAGTGAGCGGCTTGATTAGTTCAGGTTGGCGATAGGAGTAAACGTTTACGTCCGAGGCCATTAATGGACCTGCCTTAGTTAAAATTATTAATAAAATAGTGATTAATTTTGGCATCATATTGTCCTTTTTTACCAGTACTTAAATTTATCTGATAAAAATTGTCAAGATTAAATCCTGATAAATTTAATAAGAAATAATAAGATATCAAAAATAAGCTAAATTATTGAATTAATTATATATAAATTCAAAAT